>CAJQTO010000020.1 GCA_905620465.1 uncultured Candidatus Pelagibacter sp.
ATAGATAAATATTATTATAATGGAAAAACAATTAATGTTTTAGAAAGAGTTCCTCAAATTGTAAAAAAAATAAAATCAATTAAATATATTGTTGTCATCAACTATCCAGGTGAAAAATATTTAAAGAACTCCTGTAAATTTAAAAAAGTAAAAGTATTTAAATGGAGTGAGTTAAATAAAACAAAACCCGATAAAATTAAATTTTCTAAGTTTGATTTTGAGCATAGTTTAACAATACTTTATTCAAGTGGAACCACAGGAAAGCCTAAATGTATTTGTCACAGAAGTGGAGGTGTTTTGCTTCAACATAAAAAAGAACATCAATTACATTGTAATATTAAAGAAAATGATAATGTTTTTTATTTTACTACGTGTGGATGGATGATGTGGAACTGGTTAGTTAGTGCCCTTGCGTCTAAAGCGTCAATTGTTTTATTTGATGGTTCACCAATGTATAAAAAAGAAGATTTATTATTAAAAATTGCTGAAAAAGAAAAAATCACCTTATTTGGTGTAAGTGCAAAATATATTGATGCTCTTCGAAAATCTAAACCTTCATTAAAATATAAATTTAAATTAAAAAAATTAAGAACAATTTGTTCAACTGGCTCACCATTATCAAATGATGGTTTTAAATATGTTTATGATAATATAAAAAAAAATGTTCACCTATCATCCATATCAGGGGGTACCGATATTGTTTCCTGTTTTGTATTAGGAAATTTATATCAACCAGTAATTTTAGGGGAAATACAAAATAAGGGACTAGGTTTGGATGTAGATATTTTTAATGATAAAGGTAAATCAATAAAAAATAAAAAAGGAGAATTAGTTTGCAAAAATCCTTTTCCAACAATGCCATTAAAATTTTGGAATGATAAAAATGATACTAAATTTAAAAATGCATATTTTAATAATTTTTTGAATACCTGGCATCACGGTGATTATGCTGAAATAAAAGAAAGTGGCGGATTTATTATTCATGGTAGATCAGATACTACACTTAATCCAGGGGGAGTAAGACTTGGAACAGCTGAAATATACTCTGAGATAGAAAAATTTATAGAAATTAAAGAATCGATTGTTGTTGGTCAAGCTTGGGATAATGATGTTAGAATTGTTCTGTTTATAGTTTTAAATCCAAAATGTGAACTTGATGAAAATTTATTAAAAAAAATTAAAATACAAATAAGAAAAAATACATCCCCAAGACATGTCCCAGCTAAAATTATAGCTGTTGATGATGTTCCAAGAACTAAGAATGGAAAAATAGTAGAATTAGCCGTTAAAAATACAATAGAAGGTAATGAAATCAAAAATAAAGAAGCTTTAGCTAATCCTCAAGTTTTAGGGCAATATAAAAATTTAAAAGAATTAAATTATTAAATGCTAAAAAATATTGTTAAAAACTTAGAGCCATCATCTACCTTAAAAATTAACGAAATTTCTAGGCAGTTAGAAGAAAAAGGTGAAAAAATTTTTAAATTTGGATTCGGACAATCTCCATTTCAAATACCAATTAATATTGTTAATGAATTAAAAAATAATGCTTATCAAAATAAATATTTACCAATGCAAGGTCTTAAAGAACTTAGGGAGGCCGTTGCAAAATATACATCAACTAACAAGAATTATAATTATAAATCAGAAAATGTAATTATTGGACCTGGTTCAAAAGAATTAATGTTTTTATTACATGTTCTGTTTGATGGAGATGTTATATTACCAGCTCCAAGTTGGGTTTCTTATGCTCCACAAGCAATTCTTGGAAGAAACAATATTCAATTAATACAAACAAAAAGAGAAAATAATTGGTTTCCAACCAGTTCAGAAATTGAAGAAATTATTTTGAAAGATAAAAATAAAAATTACCTATTATTTTTGAACTCACCCAACAACCCATCTGGACAAATTTGCAAAAATTTACAAGAGATTAGTGATATTGCTAAAAAATATAATCTTATTATTTTATCAGATGAAATTTATTCAGAGTTAAGTTTTGAAGAAGGATTTAAATCTATTTCCAGCTTTTGCCCAGAAAAAACTATTATAAGCACAGGATTAAGCAAATGGTGTGGAGCTGGCGGATGGAGATTAGGTTATTTTATAGTTCCAGATTCTTTAAATATTTTAAAAAATTCAATCAATGTATTGGCCAGTGAAACATTTTCAGCTGTTAGTGCACCAATTCAATATGCCGCAATTACCGCCTATACAAATGATCATAGTAAATACATAAACAATTCTAGAAACATTCTTAAAGCAGTCGGCAATTATGTTTATGAAAATTTAAAATCAAACAAAGTTTTAATCAACAAACCACAAGGTGGGTTTTATCTTATGCCAGAATTTATAAATAAAAAATTCAATACATCTTCAGAAATGTGTGACAATATTTTAAAAGAAACAAGTGTAGCGTTATTGCCAGGATCAGATTTTGGTTTTAATAAAACTAAAATGTTAGCAAGATTAAGCTTTACTGATTTTAATGGTCAAGATTTTATGAACAATACTCAAAATATTAAAAAAATTAATAATGATTTAATTTTAAAGTTTGCGCCTAAAATTGTTGAGGGTGTTAATAGGCTAAAGAAATGGTCTGAATCAATATAAATACAAGCTATACATCTTCCTTTAATTCCTGTTAGAATTCAAAAATATAAATAACACTATAGAGGAGTAATAATGAAAAAAATAATAACATCTCTATCGAGTGCTCTACTAATTTTTGTTGCATCTTTGTCTTTTACGAATGTAGCAAAATCTGCAGAGTTCTTTACGATAGGAACAGGCGGACCAACTGGGGTTTATTTCCAAACTGGTAACGCAATTTGCAAAATGTTACATAAGTCAGCAATTGCCAAAGAACATGGACGAAAAAAAGGTATAGATAAAGCATACAGATGTACTGCACCATCAACAGGTGGATCTAATTATAATATTGGCCAAATAGCAGCTGGAGAATTTCAGTTTGGGGTAGCTCAGTCTGACTGGCAATATCATGCGGTAAATGGAACAAGTAAATGGGAAGGAAAACAGTACAGTAATTTAAGAGCTGTTTTTTCAGTTCACAATGAACCTTTTCAAATTTGGGCAAGAAAAAAAGCAAAAGTTAAAAACTTTGCTGATCTAAAAGGAAAAATTGTTAATATTGGTAACCCTGGTTCTGGTCAAAGAGGAACTATGGAAGAACTTATGAAAGCAATGGGAGTTGATAATAGTTTCTTTAAATCAACTACGGAATTAACTTCATCTGAGCAAGTTAAAGCTTTGTGTGACGGTAAAATTGATGCTTTTGGTTATTCTGTTGGATTTCCAAATGGAGCTATGGAACAAGCTGCAACTTGTGCAGCTAAAGCTTCACCTATTAATTTAACAGGTTCTGAAGTTCAGGCGTTAATTAGTGGTGCTGATTATTATGCCCAAGCTGTAATTCCTAAGGGAACTTACACAGGTCAGAAAAAAGATGCTACTACTTTTGGTGTTAAAGCTACTGTAGTAACTTCAGCTGATGTTTCTGAAGAGCTTGTTTATTTAGTTGTTAAAGCTGTGATGGAAAATTTTGATGATTTCAAAAAACAACATCCTGCGTTTGGTTTCTTGGAAAAGAAAAATATGATTAAAGATGGTTTGTCTGCTCCATTACACCCAGGTGCAATCAAATATTATAAAGAAGTTGGATTAATGTAATCAAACTACTTAATTAAATTAAAAGGCCTAATATATTTATTGGGCCTTTTTTTTATAATAGAGTATCTTTTCAAGAATGAATCAAAGTATTAGTGGTAAAGTAGAAAATAAGATTAGTGAAGACTTATCACCAACTAGAAATCTTACTGGCCTACATTTAAAAATTATAACAATTATCGCAATAATTTGGTCTTTATTTCAACTTTGGTACGCTTCTCCATTTCCTTTCATTTTTGATATTGGAATGTTTAAAGGACTTCCTGCTAGAGCTATTCATTTGGGCTTTGCTTTAACTTTAGCTTTTTTAATTTATCCTATTTCTAAAAGAAAAAAGATTTCTATATTTGATATTTTAATTAGTTTTGTTGGTGCTTTTTGCTGTCTATATATTTATTTTTTTTATGATCAGCTTGTTGGCAGAGGTGGAATTCTTTTAAATATTTCATTGGGAAAAAACTTTAATTTGCCAATTGAATTAATTATCGGAAGTTTAGGAATTTTAATACTGCTTGAAGCAACCAGAAGAGCAATTGGTTTACCTTTAGTTATTATTGCAATTTGTTTTTTACTTTTTTCATATTTTGGAAGGTATGCACCAGAAATAATTTCTCATGGTGGACTTTCATTAAATAGACTAGTTGGATTTCAATGGCTTGATCAAGAAGCTATATTTGGAATTCCAATTGGTGTTTCCGTAGATTTTATTTTTTTATTTGTTTTATTTGGAGCGCTTCTTGAAACCGCTGGTGGTGGTAAATATTTTCTAGATTTAGCTTTTGCCATGGTCGGAAGAATGAGAGGTGGACCTGCAAAAGCAGCAATATTAGGGTCTGGAATGACTGGTTTAATATCAGGCTCATCAATTGCAAATACAGTCACCACTGGAACCTTTACAATTCCAATTATGAAAAAAACGGGTTTTTCAAAAGAAAAAGCCGGAGCAATAGAAGTATCGTCATCAGTTAATGGTCAGTTAATGCCACCAGTAATGGGAGCTGCCGCCTTTGTGATGGCAAGTTTTATTGGAGTTACTTACTTTGAGATTGTTAAGCATGCATTTTTACCTGCAATTATTTCTTATGTTGCATTGTTTTATATTTCACACCTTGAAGCTTTAAAACTAAATTTAAAAGGCATGGATGATGCGGATGTTCCAAATTTAAAGAAAACATTTTTATCAGGTTTGCATTTTTTAATACCTATTTTTGTTTTGATTTATATGCTTGTTTATCTAAGGTTTACCGCTTCATACTCAATTTTTTATGCAACAATCGCATTAATCATTGTAAATTTAATTTATATATTGATTAAAAATCGTAATTTTAAAGAAGCACTAAAAAATTGGTTTAATCAGACCGTAGTTGGTTTTGAAAAGGGTGCCTTAAACATGGTTGGCGTTGGAATAGCAATAGCAACAGCTGGCATAATTGTTGGAGCCGTTGGTTCAACTGGCCTGAGTACTAATTTAATTATCGTTATAGAATTTATAGCAAAAGATAATATTATTATTTTATTATTTTTAACAATTATTTTATGCTTGTTACTTGGCATGGGTCTTCCAACAACAGCAAATTATGTTGTAGTAGCATCATTAATGGCAACGGTCTTAGTTGATGTGGGGAATGCTTCTGGTTTTATCTTTCCTCTTGTAGCGGTTCACTTGTTTGTTTTTTATTTTGGATTAATGGCTGATGTAACACCACCAGTAGGTCTTGCATCATATGCGGCAGCAGCTATTTCTGGAGGAGACCCACTTAAAACTGGATTACAAGCTTTTTGGTACAGCTTAAGAACGGGTATTCTTCCAATAGTATTTTTATTTAATCATGAATTATTATTAATTGGTATTGTAAACATTTGGCATGGGTTATTGGTAATTATAACATCTTTAGTTGGAATATTAGTTTTTACATCGGCCACGCAAGGTTGGTTTATAAACAAATTAAGATGGTATGAAATAATAATTTTTTTATTTATTTCAATATCTTTATTAGCTCCAGAATTTGTACTCAATAAATTTTATCCAAAATATAACTATAAAGATATAAATAAAATTCATTTAATAAAACTAGATCCCAGTAAAGAAGTACGTTTCAAAGTTACTCGTCCAAGTGATTATGGAGAAAGATATAAATTATTTGTGATTGAAAAAAATACTTTTGAAACCAAGTACATTTTGGAAGAATATGGAATTTTTTTAATTAGAGAAGAAAGTAGAGTTATTGTAGATACTCTACAATGGAATGGCAAAGCAAAAAAAAGTGGCTTTGAAACAGGTGACTTTATAAGTGAATTTAAAATAGAAAATTCAGATAGACCAAATAAAAGAATTATTTACCCATTAGCAATTTTATTATTAATCATATTTGGCTATTTGAATTCTAGAAGAAAAGAATAAATTATTTCTGATATTCAACTAAATTTTTTAATAGTATTTTTTGAATCAATAGAGTTAAAATTATTATTAAGTAAACGCGAGATATTAATTGTTGGAATGTATCTTCTCATTATCTATTAGGTGTATCTGTAGCAATCAACTGATCTTTAGTTTTTTCTCTCATATAAATATATAACCCCGCACTTATAATTGTGACAACTCCTATAAATGTTCTCAATGTTGGAATATTATCAAATAGAATAAAGCCCGTTAATATAGACCAAATAATTAAGGAGTATTCATAAATAGAAATAACAGATGGTGATGCAATACTGTAGGCATTGAAAACAAAATAAAATGAAAAAGTAGCAACAGTACCCATCGCAATAATAAATGGCACACTGAATGATGGGTTGGTACCCCATGCTCTAAAAATAAATTGATATGTGGGGTCACTAAAATTATTAAATTGACCCTTACCTGCAAATATAAAAAATAAAATACTAATTATTATTGCCCCAAAGTACAGGTGTATCATTTGAGTATAAACATTATCTTTATCTGATGTAACTTTTGTTATGGTCATTGAAATTGAATAAAATAAAGCACAGATAACTGGTGCTAGTTTCATGTAATTAAAATTATTAAAGTCAGGATTTAAAACAATAAATACACCAATAAATCCTATAAAAATTGCAGACCACCTCCTAATACCAACTTTTTCTTTTAAAATTATTGTTGCTAAAATTGAAATAAAAAAAGGACTAGAAAAAAATAATGCATTTGCTTCAGCAAGAGACATGTAAGTTAGAGAAATATAAAAAAAACTAAATCCAAAAAAGAAACAAATAACTCTTAAAACTGTTAAATATGGATAATGTGTTTTTAAAATTATTTTTTGCTTTGAAAATTTTAGGTAACAAGTTAATAAAATTAATGCTGTAAAAGTTCTTCCAAAATATAATTCATATAAAGCAACTTCTTCATAAACAAATTTTATTAAAGCATCTTGTATAGAAAACAAAGCCATTCCCATTAAAATGAAAAGAATACCTTTGGAATTATTTTGAGTTTGTGTCATGAGTTAAGAATAAACTCTGATGCTCTTTCAGCAATCATAATAGTAGGTGCATTTAAGTTACCACTAGTAATTTCAGGCATAACAGAAGCATCAACTATTCTTAAATTTTCAATGCCATATACTTTAAGTTTTTCATCAACAACTGCCATATCATCAATTCCCATTTTAAGTGTACAAGAAGGGTGGTATGCTGTTTCTGCTTTAGACCTAATATAGTCTTCATACAATTCATGTGTTTGAATATCCGATCCAGGACCAGTTTCTTTTCCAGCAAAAGGTTTCATTGAATTTTGTCCAAGAATATTTCTTGCAATGCCAATAGCTTCTATTGTTTGCTTGAGATCATCTTCATGCTCAAGATAATTAAACAAAATTTTTGGATAGTCATAAGGATTTGAAGTATTTAATGTGACTGAACCTCTACTTTTGGGATGATTAGGACTCGCATGTAATTGATATCCATGTCTGTCAGGTTCAACTAATCCGTGATCAATTACAAAAGCTGGGAAAAAGTGAAATTGAATATTTGGATATTTTCTTTCAGGTGAAGATTTAGCAAAGCCACCAGCTTCCAAGTAAGAAGTTGAACAGGGACCACTTTTATTTAAAAACCATTGAATTCCTATTCTAAGCATATTGAATTTATTAACATATGAATACAAAGTGTCAGAGGTTTTACATTCTTGTTGAATATAGGTTTCAAGATGATCTTGTAGGTTTCTTCCAACTCCTTGAAGGTTATGTATAATTTTAATGCCTTTTTCTTTTAAGTCTTCAGCTGGTCCTACGCCAGATAGCAAAAGTAATTGGGGAGAATTAATTGATCCACCACTTAATATCACTTCTTTGTTTACCAAAATTTTTTCTACTTTATTTTTGATCTTAACATCAATACCAATTGCTTTTTTTCCATCAAAAATAATCTTTTCTACAAATGAATCTGTATAAATTGTTAGATTTTTTCTATTTTTAGCAGGATTTAAATAGTGTTTAGAAACGCTTGCTCTTTCGCCCTTATCAATAGTTACATCATACATACCAAAACCCTCTTGCTTTTTACCATTCATATCAGGGTTTTTTTCATAACCAGCCTCAGCTGCAGAATCTATAAATGCTTTAAATAAAGGGTTTTTATTTTTTGATTGATTTACAGGTAGTAAGCCTTCATTACCCCTATATTCATTCTTTCCTTCAGACCAAGTTTCAATCTTTTTAAAGTAGGGTAGAACCTTTTCATATGACCAATTTTTAAGTCCAAATGAATACCATCTTTCATAATCGTTAGGGTTACCTCTTACATAAACCATTCCATTGTGAGCAGAACATCCACCAATCATTTTTCCCCTGGGACAAAAT
Source organism: uncultured Candidatus Pelagibacter sp. (assembly GCA_905620465.1). GTDB lineage: Bacteria > Pseudomonadota > Alphaproteobacteria > Pelagibacterales > Pelagibacteraceae > Pelagibacter. The sequence goes on from CAJQTO010000020.1 coordinate 8,505, forward strand.
AGTTTTCTATTATTTAGGTATGGTTCAGGCTCAGAGTAATATTTCCAATTATATTTTGGATCATGCATTGTATAAAGAATTGCAAGTGGCATTTTTACTTTCCAAATATCACTTGGTTTACCAGCCTCAAATAAAGCTACATTAAACTGTCCATTTTCAGTTAAACGATTAGCAAGAACACATCCAGCAGATCCTCCACCAATAATAATATAATCATATTTCATATAATTTTTGAAATTAGTAATTCTTTATAATCTTTAATATCTTTTATCTTAATATTCTGCTTTTTAGCACCTTCATCGAACCTACGCAATTCAATAGCACTTCTAAAGTTTTTACTTTGTTCAAATTGTTTTGCTTCATTGTCATTCATTATACCACCTTGAAGTTTTAAGCTAGTTTTTGAAGCTTCAGATAAATCATCAAAATATTTTTTATTTCGTGCCAAATATTTTTTTGCATCAACATGTAATAAGATAGGTTCAATAATTTCATTTGAAAAATATTTTTTTAGGTAATTTGCACCAATCGTTTCGTGATTTCCATCAATGTGATCACTCACTAATTGATTTGGGTCCTCAAGAATAAAGTGTCCATAATCATGAAGTAAACTTGAACATATCAAATCATCGGAGCATTTTTTTTTCTCTGCTAGCATGGCCGTCTGAATCATATGTTCAGAAATTGTTAATTTTTCTCCAATGTATAAAGATTTATTATTAGAAAAATTGAATATAATTTTTTTTACTATATTCAACATAAATTTAAATTAATGGGGCTGATCACCTTCTATGGCAATTCTATCCATTATTCTTTCATGACCCAAGCCTCTACCAGGATAAAAATCAGCTATAGCATAATGAAGAACGCTTCTATTGTCCCACATTGCAACTGCATTTTTTGTCCAATTAAATCTACATGTTAAATCTAAACGTGCCTGATGTTCAAAAATTTTTTTTAATATTTCATCACTTTCTTTTTTTTTTAAACCAATTATTTTTTTCGTGTAAGTCCAATTTACGTACAATATTTTCTTCTCTGTTTCAGGGTGAGTTCTAACTATTGGGTGTTCATTTGAATATTCATCATAATTTCTTTTTTCATGACCTGTCATACCTTTGTAATTGTCTATAAAAAATTCTGCTCCAAGAGAACTATGAATTGCTTTTTTATCTTTTATCTTTTTTTTAATATCTTCATCAAGAGTTTCCCATGCAAGTTCCATATTTGAAAAACAAGTATCTCCACCTACTGGTGGTATTTTTACAGATTTTAAAATTACGGCTTTAGTTGGCTTAACATTATAACTAACATCTGTATGCCAATTCTCTCCCCATTGATTTTTTTCTTCTTTAGTCTTAACAATTCTTACTATTTCAGGGTGCTTATCTAATCCTTTAACATAAGCGTGATTTTCTAGTGGACCCCAGTTTTGAGCTAAAGCAATTTGTTCTTTGTGTGTGATATCCTGATTTCTAAAAAAAATTACTTTGTGTTCTAAAAGTAAATCATTAATTCTTTCATAATTCTCTTTTGATGAATCTTTAAGATCTATACCAGATATTTCAGCTCCGAGAGCTCCTGATAATAGTTTAACATCCATAAAATGAATATATTTCTGGAAATTTATTTTGTCAAAACATATAAAGTGTTTATGAGTTTAACACAGGTATATATTTTGTTAGCAATTTCAATAATACTAGAAATTACTGCTACAGGGTCTTTAAAAGCAACCGAAGGTTTTACAAGATGGATGCCTTCTTTGATTTCTGTTGTTGCTATAAGTGGTTGTATGTTTTTAATGTCTCACGTAATGAAAATTTTACCAGTTGGTATCACCTATGCTACATGGTCGGGTGTAGGAATTGTATCTTTAACATTAATCGGAATTATTAAATATAAACAAGTGCCAAACCTTGCAACTATTTTTGGTCTAGTGTTAATAATTGTTGGCGTTGTAATAGTTAATGTAATGAATGATACCAAAATAGATAGTTAATCTATTTTTTTAATTTATTAGAAAATTTTAAATCTTCACTGTTGAAATTGTCTTTATTCATTTTGATATATTCATTCATTATTTTTATTTTTTCATCTTCAAAAACAGCAACGCTTCTTGTATTTAGGTCCATATAAAGAGCCAGCACCTCAGTAGTAGCAGATAAAATATTCTTAGCTTTATCATACATTTCTAACTTATATTGTAATCTTTTATTGTCATGATCAAAATAAGTTAAAGACACATCTACTTCATCATCTTCTTTAACTTCATTATTATAAGTAGTATGAGTCTCGACAACCATAGTACTCTTTTTCGTAGTCTTTGCTGAATGTTCACCCATTTTAAATTTTGATAAAATTACTTCTGCACCCATATCAAATACCAAGATATAGTAAGATAAATTCATATGGTTATTGTAATCAGTCCATTCTTTAATTATTTTTTTTGTGGTAAGTAGAACTGACATTATAATTTTACTTCTGATAATATTTGTTCTGATAAATTTTTAATCTCTTCTACGGCATTACCTTTTTTTTGTTTTTCTACAGCTGTTTTACCCTCACCCATAGAAGAAGCATATATTTGACGATTTCCAATTATTGTATTAGTTGATAAAAGATCTAAACTTTTAATAAAATCATTTGTTTTAGTTATAAGTTTAGATCTTTGATTAGATCTATTGATTTGTATTAAAATTTTTTTATTTGCTTTTTTTGCTATATCTACAATTGCTCCTGTTGCCCAAAAATCAACATGGGAAGCTGACATTGGAATCAAAACTAAATCTGCAGCCTCAATAGCTGGTCGTGCATCAGATTCTATTTTTGGAGGAGTATCTATAATTACAATATCATGATCTTTTTTTAATGTTTTTGACTCATATTGAGCACCCCATAAACTAGCTGTTTTAAAAGTTAAATTATCGTCTGAATTTTTTTTTTCTGTTCGTATCATAAACCATTTCCCTAAGCTTCCTTGAGGATCGGTATCAATAATAGCAACTTTTAAGTTGTGATATTTTATAAATGCAAGAGCCAGATGTACTGCAAGAGTAGTTTTTCCTGTGCCTCCTTTTTGTTGGGAGATAGTTATAACTTTGGAAAGCATTTAAAAATAATATAATATAGTTAAGCAATATTCAGCAAAATAGATCTTTGATCCATAATATAGATCATAATTTATAAAAAATTATTTACAGTAAAATTTTCTAAAAAGATTCTAGCAGTGATTGAATTTAATTTTTGCTTAGATATAATTTAAATTTTTTCAAAATCTAAGTTTAGCTACTTCTAAAAAATATATATATTAAAAATGAATATTTTTTCATTGATTTGTGTGACGATTGATCGTTAAATACAATTGAGAGGGAGAAAAAAGGCTAATGAATAAATTATTGTTACCACAAGACATTGTTGGAGGATCTTTCTGGTTAATTTCTGTTGCAATGATTGGTGCAGCAATATTTTTTTTCCTTGAGAGAGGTCGACTGTCACCTAAATGGGGTACAGCCATGAATCTTGTTGGAGTAATAGCTCTAATGTCCTCTATACACTACTTCTATGCAAAGAATTTGTGGATAATGAATGGTCAAGCACCTACAGCACTAAGATATATTGACTGGATCCTAACATTTCCTCTATCGATACTTACTTTTTACGTGATGCTTAAGTCAGTAACCGATGTTAAGCGAGGAATGTTCTGGAGATTGCTGGTTGGAACTCTAATTTGGGTCATCGCACAACTTTTAGGAGCTTATGGATACATGAGTGTTACCTTAGGTTTCTTGGTCGGTATCGTTGGTTGGCTTTATATTATTGGTGAACTTTATATGGGAGATGCAGGTAGAACCAATGCATCCTGCAATAATGAGAGTGTTCAAATGGCATTTTTTGCAAATAGGCTAATTATTACCATAGGGTTTTCAATTTATCATATTGGGTACTTTATTGAACATTTAGCCGGTGGAGCAAATATTAATAGTTTAAATATAATTTATAATTTGGCTGACGTATTAAATAAAATTATTTTTGGCATGATAATTTATAGCGCAGCCTTAGAAGATACTAAAAAAAAAGGAGCCTGAATTAGGGAGGGATAACATATGACTAAAGGAGCAGACATAATAGCAGGAATAATATTAATAGCACTAGCAATAGCAATCATAGTTTATTTATTGCATTGGCTATATAGAAGGTCATCAAAAGAAGTTTCATTTGTTCGAACAGGAATGTTTGGTGAAAAAGTTGTTATATCAGGAGGTGCTTTTGTCTTACCTATAATTCATAATATTACACAAGTTGGAATGCGTACTTTAAGTTTAAGTATAAAAAGAGCTGGTGACAAATCTTTAATTACAAAAGATAGAATGAGAGCTGAACTAGTTACAGAATTTTTCACCAAAGTACCAGCTGAAGCAAAAGCTGTTTCAACTGCAGCACAGACACTAGGAAACAGAACCCTTGATCCTGAACATTTAAAAGAAGTTGTGGCTGGTCGTTTTGCGGACGCACTTGGGGAAGTTGCAGCAAAAATGACATTGGATGAGATACAAGAAAATCGTGGACAATTTGTCAAAGAAGTTGCAAAAATTGCAAATGAGTCAATAGGTCATACAGGTTTGGCATTAGAGACAGTCTCAATGATTTCTTTAGACCAAGCACCAATTGAAATATTTAATCCAGCAAATACATTTGATTCACAAGGTTTAACTCAATTAACTGAACAAATAGAATCTAGAAAGAAAAAGAGAAATGATATTACACAAGATACAAAAATTTCAATTGAAAGTAAGAATTTAGAAACAATTCAAAAAGAATTAGAAATTAAAAAAAATGAAGAATTTTCTAAATATCAACAAGAAAGAGAAATAGCCATTCAAAAAGCTACGGAAAGAACAGCGACAATAAAAGAAAAAGCTGAAAAAGAGAGAGAAGCTGAAGAATCTGAAATAAAAAATCAAGAAAAAATTGAAGTTGCAAAAATTTCTCAAAACCAAGTTATTGAAGTTGAAAAAAAATTAACAGAAACAAGACTTATTGAAGAAATTGAAAAACGAAGAAAAGAACAAAATGAATTAGAAAAAAACTCAGCTTTTGAAATAAGACAAAAAGATTTAGAAACAGAAGTTAAAATTTTAAATTTAGATAAAGAAAGTGAATATGCTCGATTAGAAAAACAAAGAAATGTTGATATAAAACGAGCTCAAGAAAAAGCAACAATAATTAAAGAACAATCTGAAAGACAAAAAGATGCAGAGGAAGCTCAAATTATCTCTGAACAAGAAATTAAAAATGCTAAAATTGAGCAACAGAAAAACATTGATTCACACAGAATAGAATCAGAAAAAGTTGTAAGGCTTCTAGATATAGAAAAAGTTAAGAGATTAAGTATTGAAGAACATCAAAAAAATCTTGAAATAATTAATAAATCTAAACAAGTTTTAAAATCTAAAGCAGAAGAAGAAAATATAAGAGCTAAAGCAATAGAAGCAGAAGAAAGAGCAAATTCAGCTAGATATGTTGAGAAAGCCCAAGGTATTAAAAAAGTTGATGTAATTACTGCTGCCTCAAAAGCTGAACAGGAAAGACATACAACTATGGCAGCTAAATTAAGATATGAAATAGATGCTGCCGGTAAGGAGTCACTAAATGCTGCTGAAAACCTTAGAAGTGATGCAAGTAGAAGAAGTGCATTGCGTTTAAAACTTGCTGATAAGATTGAATCTATTATTAGAGAAAGCGTTAAACCAATGGCTAATATTGGTGAGATTAAAATTATTGACGTTAATGGTTTACCTGGATTTAGTGGCACATCAGGAAGTTCTGGTGGTGGCACTATAGAAAGTGTTGGCACAAAAGATGGTGGTGGAAGAAGTGGAAATTTAGCAGATAACGTTGTTAGCTCTGCATTGCGTTATAGAGCACATCAACCATTCTTAGACGGTTTACTTAAAGAGATAGGAATGGCTCCTGGTGAAATAAGCAATATTAGAAATATTTTAGGTGATTATGAAAATCCTAAAAAGGACTTCCATATGAATTTTGATAAAGATCCAACTAAAGGAAGCAAAAATCCTAAATAAGGTTAATTAAAAAATATTATGAGTAGCGATTTAGATAATTGGGCAAAAAAATATGAAGATCTTACAAATAGTGATGAAACTATTGCGGCTATGGCTAAGTATTACTCTTGTTCATTTATGTTTGATATGGAAAAAGCAAAAGTCATTATAGAAATGCATGATGGCAAAGTAAAAAATATCAATACTAAACCAGGACCTTTAGATCCATATGACTTTGCTCTTAGAGCTTCAGCAAATACCTGGAAAGAGTTTAGTCAACCCACTCCTAAACCTATGTATCATGGAATTTGGTCTGCAAGCTTTAGAAAAGATCTAAAAATTGAAGGAAATCATTTAATATTAATGAAAAACTTAAGAAATTTTACAGTTCAATTTGAATTATTAAGAAAATCAGGAGTTCCTGTTTAAAATGAAATTTTTTGAAATAAAGGATGAAATTAAATGGTAAAACATCATAGTGTAGTAGGTCGTTATGTTACGATTGAAGTAGATGATTGTGAGTATAAAGTTTTTTATCTTCAAAATGGAAAAGGAATACCATTAATTTGTCAGCATACAGCAGGTTGTCACAATCATCAATGGAGAGGACTTCTTGAAGACGAAGAAATTATCAAAAACTATAATGTAATAGCTTACGATCTACCAAGACATGGTAAATCTGACCCTCCTCATAATAAAGAATTCTGGAAAGAGGAGTATAAGTTAACTGCAGATCATTTTTGTAATTTTATAGTAAAACTTTGTGAGGCACTTGATTTAAAAAACCCAATTTTTATGGGATCTTCTTTTGGAGGTAATGTAGCTTTGCAACTAGCATTGCGTCACCCAAACAAATTTAGAGCGGTAATTCCTGTAGAAGCAGCTGACCATGCGCCAGGTTTTTACTTAGATTGGTGGAGACATCCTCATGCTAATGCAGCACAAGTTTGTGCAAGTGGAACGTGGGATTTAATGGCACCCCAATCTCCTGAAAAAGATAGATGGTTAACATGGCATTACTATACTCAAGGTTCTGAAGCTTTTAAGGGAGATTTACATTTTTACTCAGTTGATCATGATTTAAGAAATGAATTAAAAAATATTGATGGTCACAAGTGCCCAGTTATTATGATGACAGGAACTTACGATTATCTAACACCACCTGAAGCAACAGAAAATACAGCGAGACAAATAAAAGGTGGAGTTTATATTGAAATGCCTGATATAGGGCATTTTCCAATGAGTGAAAACCATGAATTATTCAGAGTTTATTTAATAGAAGCTTTAAAAATTATTAATGAGAGAACAAACAAATGATAAAAGATAAAACAGGAACTCAACTTAACCAAGCTTATACGAGTGTAGATGACTTCAACACTATAAAATATGTTTTACCCTTGTTAAGAGATGAAAAAACTAGAAATAGATTAATTGAAGAGCATAGAGCTTGTCCAGTAGGTAGAGCTCCTCATAAAGGACAGCCGATGGTTGAACATAGTAAAGATTTAATAAGAGTTTTAGATAAATTAAGAAGACAACCAATGGCAGGAAAATTACTTACCGTGTGTAAAAAACCTCATGAAGATTATAGAATTGGAATTGCCAGTGGAGTTAGAGGACAACCAGTTGAAATTTTAGAAGAATCATTTTCATCCGAAGAAGCATGTGAACATGCTATTTTTTTGAAAAGAATTGTGGCACTTTTAGAAAAGTATGGAGAATAATTATTAATTTTATGAGATTTATATTATGTTAAAAATCACTGGCTATAGCGACAAGTATCAAGCTTTTCCTGAGGAAAAAATTAAATTTTATGTTAATTCTGAACAAAATGAAAATTATGATGTTCAAATTGTAAGATTAATTCATGGAGACACAAACCCTGAGGGGCCAGGTTATAAAGAAGAAGAAATAGGTGCCACTTGCAACAAATCTTACCAGGGTAGAAATCAAAAAGTTCACGGGGGCTCTTATGTGATTATTCCACAAGATGGTCGTTTAAATTTAAAAAGTTTTACCTTGCAAGCCTATATATTTCCAACCACACCAGGCAAGGGGAAACAAGGAATATTAACAAAATGGAATGAAAAAACTAACAGTGGTTATGGACTATTTATTGATGAAGAGTCTTGTCTTTCATTATCGATTGGAGATGGAGCGGGACAAGTAATGAAACTTTCTAGTGAAAAAAAATTAATGAGAAAAGTATGGTACCTTGTTGCAGCAAGTTACGATGCAGACACTGGTAAGATAAAACTTTATCAAGAACCATGTGTTACGCCAACAAACGCAGGATTAGGAATGTCTATGTTACATCCAGCTGATGAAACTACAGCATTTGTTGAGGCTACAAATAATTTAAAACCCAGGGCCAACGATGCTCCTTTTTTAATAGCTGCATCTACTATTAATGATCGTTCAGGAAGACATATACATGGAGGTCATTATAAAGAAGCATTAACACCTGTTGAATTACCTGAACAAGGTTTTGTTTATAATGGAAAAATAGATAGACCGAGAGTAAGTAAAAAAGTTTTATCGAAATCAGAAATTGAATCTTTAGCTAGAGGCTACAGTGGATGTTCAGCAGAACTTAGATCTGAAGTTATAGGAGCATGGGATTTTCATGCAAATATAACAAAAAATATTGCTTCAACTCAAATTATTGACACAACATCAAATCACTTAAATGGATTTATTGTAAATTTACCAGTAAGAGGAATGACAGGATATAACTGGACTGCAGATGAAATGGTATACCACCATAAGCCAGAGGAATATGGTGCTATTCATTTTCATGATGATGATATTGATGATGCGAGATGGGAAGTCGACTTTACTTTTGAAATTCCCAGTATTATTAAAAGTGGAATTTATGCTGCAAGACTTAGAATTAATGGAGAGGACTCTCCAGAGACAGAAGACTTTATTCCATTTGTAATAAAACCCCCAAAAGGAAAAGCAACTTCAAAAGTTTTATTTGTACTACCAACAAATAGCTATTTAGCATACTCAAATGATAATTTAGCTACAAACTCTGTGGTAGCTGAATTACTAGCAGGAAAAGTTCCAGTTATGTCAGCTGCAGATTTATATCTTAATGAACATAGGGAGTATGGTTTATCAACTTATTCAATGCATTCTGATGGAAGTGGAGTCTGTTACTCTTCAAGACTTCGTCCAATACTAAATATGAGACCTAAATATAGACACTGGTTATCACCATCCTTATGGCAATTAAATGCAGATCTTCATTTAACAGATTGGTTAGAAGAAAAAAATATAGAATTTGATATCATGACCGATGAAGATTTACATGTCGAGGGTGTTGACTTATTAAATCGTTATCAGGTTGTTTTAACAGGATCACATCCTGAATATAGTTCAGAAAAAATGTTAGCAGCTTATGAATCTTATCAATTAAATGGAGGAAGATGGATTTATTTAGGAGCTGATGGATTTTATTGGATTAGTGAATATCATCCTGACAATTTAAATATTATCGAAGTTAGAAAAGGTGAGGCAGGTACAAGAGCATGGACAGCAAACCCTGGAGAATACAATAATGCATTTGATGGTAAATATGGAGGTATGTGGCGAGCACGAGGAAGAATTCCAAGCAAAGTTTGTGGATTAACGTTTACAGCTTATGGCTTTGACGTTTCTTCATATTATAAAAGAGAGCCAGATAGTAAAAGACCAGAATGCTCTTGGATTTTTGAGGGTGTTGGTGAAAATGAAGTAATAGGTGATTTTGGATTAGTAGGTGGAGGAGCCGCGGGAGTTGAGCTAGATAGATACGATCTAGAATTTGGTACACCACACAATGCTTTCTTATTAGCAAGATCTGAAAATCATACAAACTTAATGCTACAAGTAAATGAAGAAATTCATTTTTCAGTGAGAGGTTATCATGGAGGTGGAACTGAAAACCCAATGGTTAGAGCTGATATGATTTATTATAAAACTCCTAAAGATGGAGCTTTATTTGCTCCAGGATCACTTTCATGGTGTGGAAGCTTATCTTATAACGATTATAATAATAATGTCTCAAAAATTTTAGAAAATGCTATTTTAGGATTTTTAAAAGAAGGACCACTTCCTTAATGAAAAATGATTTAATTAACAGACCAAAAGGTACAGATGGTAAAGCCATACTTGGTTCAGATAACACCACAGCTTTAAATAATCTAGAAAAAGTTGCAATGAATGATTTAGATAAAGATAAAATAAATGATTTAGCAGAATGTCTTTTTGTTTTAAATAATAAAAGATATGGGCCAATTCCAGGTGCCTACATGGTGATGTGTACCAAACCAGAAAAAGAATGGTGTGTAGCCCAATTAAATGCAGATAGAGCTAAACCATTTATTTTATATGAAGATAAAGTTTTTACTTCAATTATAGAAGCACAAAAAGCAGCAGAGAAAATTAAAAAAGATCGAGGTGAATCAGCACCAAGACGTTGCACCTAAATAGTTTAAAAGAATTCAAAATATGGCTAAATCTAAAGTCCTTATAGAAAATGACAAAACTATAGTGACAGAGTGGTCATTCGATGTGGGTGATAGCACCGGTCACCATACTCATAAATATAATTATATAGTTGTTCCTATGCTTGATGGAGAATTAAAGATAATAGATAATAAAAAAAATGAAACTATTTCAAAGCTCACTAAAGGTGGCGCTTATTATAGAGAAAAAGGTGTAGAACATAACGTCTTTAATAATAACAGTTATCCTTATTCTTTTATTGAGGTTGAGATAATAAAATAAAATTATGTCTGATAAAGCTCTTTGGTTTGTAATATTTTTGCTATTATATGTTTCTTATTGTTTTTTTTGGGGAGTAAGAGGCTCAAGAAACATAGATAATCCAGAAAAATATTATTTAGCTAATAGAAGTGTTTCAGCGTGGGTTTTTTTTTTTGCAGCAACAGCAGCAACTTTTGCAGGATTAACAACTTTAGCACATACAGGGTTAATTTTTCATGATGGCTTTCAATACGTTGGCACATCATTTATAGCAATAACAGTTCCTCTAGGAAGTCTATTTTTTTTCAAGAGACAATGGATGCTTAGTCGAAAATACGGCTACATCACACCTGGAGAAATGTATTATGATTATTATAAGAGTGATGCTATTCGAATAATTTCAGTTATAGTTACTTTTTTTATAGCAATACCAATATTAGCAGTTCTATTTGGTGCCACAGGGTTTCTTGTTAGTACATTAACCGAGGGTTATGTTTCTAGAGAATTAAGTATGTGGGTTATTTCTGCTATAGTGTTGTTTTATGTTACAGCAGGTGGTTTTAAATCAACAGTAAGCGTTGGTGTGGTTCAATCATGGTTATTCATGTTAACTGTTTTAACCTTGGGATTAGTTACTTATTCTTTTATAGGAAGTTTCGAAATTTTTGGTAATGCTTTATCAAAAATAGCAAGTACTCCAATTAGTGCTTGGGGAAAAACAAATGGATACGGCGGTGGAGATTATAACGGATATTTTGCTATGCCAGGTGTTATTCAATGGGTTGCAGGTCTTGGAAAAAATGAAGCAGTAGGAGGACCATGGACTGCAATGATGATTTTTACGTACACACTTTCTTTTATGGGAATAATTCTCTCTCCTTCTTTTTCTATGTGGAGTTATTCTGTTAAGCACCCAAAAATTTTTTCTTATTACCAAGTTTGGGGTTCTGCTGCTATAGTTGGAGCTTTATTATTTATTTTTTCAACATTTCAAGGAATAGGTTCAAACCTTTTAGGAGCTAATGCAGAAATAAATAGTCTTGATTTGTCGATTAGCAATGTTTTGCCGGAAGTTCCTAGAACTGATCATTCTTTAATTCTTATTCATATTATAGATTTAATAGATGAAAAAGCTTTATGGTTAACAGGTTTACTGATGGTAGGTTTAATAGCAGCACTTCAATCAACAGCTGCAGCTTTTTTAATGAGCTCTGGAAGCATTATTACTAGAGATTTATATAAACCATACGTTGATAAAAATTTAACATGGGAAAAAGAACGTACAGTAGCTCGTATAATAATGATGTTAATATTTTTAGCTTCACTTTATTTAGCAACATTTGCTAAACCAGCAATGATTATCTTTAGTGGAATTTCAATTTCTATAGCATTCCAGTTTTTGATTGTTTTGCTTGGGCTTGTCTGGTTTCCATGGATAACAAAAGGAGGAGCAATCTTTGGAGTGCTTATGGGAATATTAATTGTCATTTTAACTGAAACTATTGGTCAACAAATTACAGGTAATAGATTACCTTGGGGAAGGTGGCCATTCACAATACATTCTGGAGTATGGGGATTAATGTTTAATGTATTTATTTGTTTTTCAATTTCAGCTTTTTCATCCATTACAAAAGTTGATATTTACAGATCTCATAGAGAAAAATTTCATGATTTTTTAAATGATCACATGGGCCTTCATCCAAGTAGAACAAAACTTAAATCTTTTGCATATGTTTTAGCTTTAATTTGGCTTTTTTTTGGTATTGGGCCTGGACAAATACTTGGAAATAGCTTTTTTGGGGAACCTGGGGCAGGCTATGAATTATGGGTTTTAAAAATACCATCTATCTGGGGTTATCAACTAATATGGTGGTTTTTTGGTATAGGATTAATTTGGTTCTTAGCAAGTAAAATGGATTTATCAACATTACCAAACAAACCAATTCAAGCTAATGATCTTTATAAAAAACCTGATGATATTCAAGGAGAGGTTAACTATATAGACAAAATTGGAACTGGTTATGGTTGGATATTAATTCTTATAGGAATGGCTATATTTTCAATAATATTTTATATTTATTTAGTATAATCAATTATGACATTAAACTCATTTCAATTTAATACAACTGCAGGATTAAGATTTGGTAGTGGTTTAGCAAAAAGCTCCTGTGAAGAAATTTCTAAAAAACTTGGTACACGTATTCTTTTTATAACTGATAAAGGGTTAATGTCTTTAGGGATAACAAAGCCTACGATAGATGAACTCAGCAATAGAGGTTCAATAGAAATTTTTGATGATGTTGAGGCGGACCCATCTAAAAAAACACTTTTATCAGCCATAGAAGTTGGAAAAAAATTTAAAGCAACTGGTGTTATTGGTTTTGGTGGTGGATCATCAATGGATGTTGCTAAACTTGTAGCATTAATATTAGGCTCAAATGAGGATTTAGAGCAAGCATGGGGTGTAGCTAATGCAAAAGGGCCACGTTTACCATTAGTCTTAGTTCCTACTACAGCAGGAACGGGTTCAGAAGTTACCCCTGTTGCAATCATTACTGTAGGTGAAGAAGAAAAAAAAGGAGTTTCATCTTCAATTATTTTACCTGACATAGCTATATTAGATCCAGAACTTACTTTAGGATTGCCAGCAGGAACTACTGCCGCAACAGGAATAGATGCTATGGTTCATGCTATCGAAGCTTACGCATCTAAAAGTAAAAATAATAATCCTATTTCAAGAATGATAGCAATTGAAGCTTTAAAATTACTTGGAGGATCAATAGAAAAATCAGTTTTAGATGGTTCAAATTTAGAAGCGAGAGGTAACATGCTTATTGGAGCAATGCTGGCAGGAAAAGCTTTTGCAAACTCACCAGTAGCAGCTGTTCATGCATTAGCTTATCCAATTGGTGGAATTTATCATGTCTCACATGGTCTTTCAAATTCTTTAGTTTTACCTTATGTTCTTAGATTTAACAGCGTAAATCCAAAGGCAGCAAAAGATTATTCAGATCTTGCTCAATATGTATTTCCAGATTTAGATATTAATAAAGGTACTCAAGCAGTTTGTGCTGAATTCATTGATAAAATAGAAGATTTATCTAAACGTTTAGGTTTACCCCAAAAACTTAGAGAAGTTAATATACCAAAAGAAGCATGTGAAAAAATGGCAAGTGAAGCAATGAAACAAACAAGATTATTAGTAAACAATCCACGTGAAGTAAATGAGACAGACGCACTTAATATTTATAAGGCTGCTTGGTAAAAATATTTATGGAACAAAAAGATCAAGATATATTTGAACACACTACAAAGTTTAATACTGGTATACGATTGTATATGTTTCAAACAGGTACGATTAAAACAAAAGTAAAATTTATAAAAATGAATCAAGGAGAAGAGCCATACGAAATACCAGTACCTTGGTTTTTAATTAAACACCCTCAAGGAGATGTCATTATTGACGGTGGAATGCCAATAGAAGCAGCCCTTGATAAACACAAGCACTGGGGTTCAGTGGTTGATGCTTATGATCCAGTTATGAAAGCATCAGAATGGTGTAGAGATCAGGTAAAAACAGTAAATACAAATCCTGAAGATGTTAAGAATGTTATACAAACTCATCTACACTTAGATCACTCAGGTGCAATAGGACACTTCCCGAATGCTACTCATATAACTCAAAGAATAGAATATGATTATGCATTTAATCCTGATTGGTTTTCTCAACCTGCTTACATAAGAGAAGATTTTGATAAACCCAATATTAGATGGAAGTTCTTACAAGGAAAAAAAACAGATTATCATGATTTATATGGTGATGGAGTTATAAAAATAATATTCACACCAGGTCATACGCCTGGTCATCAATCTGTATTGATTAATTTACCAAAAACTGGTCATATGTTATTAACTGGCGACGCTTGTTATACAGGGGATCATTGGTGTGACAAATGTTTACCAGGGCTCGTAGCATCAGCCTCTGATGCCGCCGACTCAGTAGCTAAATTAAGAAAAATTGCAAAAGAAACTAATGCAAAAGTTGTTTGGGGACATGACCCAGTCACATGGTTAGACTGGAATAAAGCACCGATGTTTTATTACGATTAATTCAAAGTTTATTTAACCTCTAAAGGAATTGTAGATTTCATAAAATCTTTTTTTCTAAAATCATTTAACCACTTTATTAATTTGGGACAATCTTTTTCCCATTGGTTGTTAAGTCTAAAATTAGTATATTCAAGTGAGCAAGCAATAGCTATTTGATCCATAGTTAAATAATTTTCTTCATAATTTTTCCAGTTATTTTCTAGCCATTTAATAGTTCTAGATATTCTAATTTCTTGTTTATTAATAAAATTATTACTTTGTTCATTATTTGGTCTAATTTTTTCCATACGTCTTTCTAAAACTGATTCCATCAATCCATTAGCAACAGAAATCATAGAAATAATTTTAAAATATTCTTTTTTTGGAAATAGAGTTTTTTTCTTTGAAATTGAATCAAGATAAATACAAATATTATCGCTATCAATAATTGTTAGATCATTAACTAATAAAGTCGGTATCTTTCTTAAAGGGTTATGTTTATCTAAAAAATCTGCTTCCTGAACTTTAATTATTTTTTCTTCTAAAGTTATTTCTTGAACTAAAGATGTTATCTTTGTTTTTCTTCCAAATGGTGAATTTGGACCATTATATAATATTATTTTACTCAATGATTATTGCCACAGTTCCAGGATCTACAGCTTCTTGATCGTTTACAACGTTAACCGCAATAACCTTGCCGTCTACCGGAGAGTTATGGTGAACTTCTGTTTTCATCACCTCCATAATGAAGAGATCATCATCTGTTTTAACAATATCTCCTACTTTAACCAAAACTTTCCATATATTGCCTGGAACAGTTGTTTTTACCTCAGTTGTCATATCTAAATATTCCTTTCATATTTAATTATTAATTAAAAAAACGAATTTTCATATTCTTTAAGCCTTTTTTCTCCATCATTTTTCTTCTAATTTTTTCATTCAACTTATCTTTTTCAAAATCTATTATTTTAACAGGAGCAACTTTTTTTATTATTTTTTGATTTTTTGTTAATTGGTCTTTATTAAATAACTCAAGACTTTCTTCGCTACAAATAACTGATTGTTCAGTTCTAAGCATTTGAGCTTTTTCAACAGAAACTTCTATAAAACTAAAAGTATCCCCAGGTTTAGCTTGTCCCAGTTTCCAAAATGCTGCAGATGGAACAGTATAAGGGTTAATAAAACCACCCATACTTGGACCATCATTAACTAATATTATGGGTGTTTGACCGGCAAGATTTATAGCACCAGCTGGATAACCTTGGTCAATAATATTTGAAGGTTCAGATCCATTTTCAAGACTTTTGTTTGTTGCTTTTTCAGTAAAAGATAATTTAGGACCATCTAGTCTATAACCAGTTCTGTCACTTTTAGCTTGAAGTTTCCATTTAGAATTTAAAAATATTTTATGTCCTCTTTCATCAATCCAATCATCGTTTGGACCTCGCACAACTTCTATTGACCACTTTTTGTCAGTAGACATTATTGGTATTGAGTTTTTTTTAATTTTTCTTTGACTTATAATTTTATTTTCTCTTAAAGGTAAAATTTGTCCATCTTGAATTGCTTTTCCATTAATTCCTCCAACACCCGCTTTATGAAAAGTTGATCTTGAACCTAACCATGGTTTATTGTTAATACCCCCTGAAAAAGCAATATATGATCTTGCACCTATTGTTGCAAACTGCATTTCTAAAATTTGATTTGCTTTGACGTTTACACTTTCCCATAAAGGAATTATATTTCCATCTAACTTAGGAGACATATTTGCACCTGTGATTGCTATTATTCTATCATTTTTAAATTTAAGGGTAGGACCCATGAATTGACATTCTAACGCTGCTTCACCAACATTATTCCCTACTAATATATTTGCCAGTCTAAAAGACCAACTATCCATAGGACCTGAGGCTGGAAATCCTTGATTTAAACTTCCAATTCTACCAGGATAATCTTGAACTGATGTTTCTAATCCTTTCTTAATTACTTCTATCATAATATTTAAAATCTTTTTGTTTTATCAATAGTTGTTAGCCACTTTTTATAATTTTTGACTGAAAATTTTTGATATTCAATAATATTATAATCATAAGATTTATCTTTTATTTTATTTGAAACATGATCAAATTCTTCATAAGTAGTTGGTATAAATTTTACTCTATCTCCTGGTTTAAAAAGGCATATACTTTCTTCAAATACTGAAAAACTTTTTTGTGTATCCCAAATAGGAACAGGAATAATTCCAAATATTTGATATCCACCAGGTAATCTATCTGGGTAAATTGTAGTAGAAGAACCACCCATCCCTACAGCTCCCTTTGGAGTCCAGGTTCTTGGTGGATTATATTTTGGTGCTGTTAATTTACATCTAGGGTCAAGAGGCATCATAAATGGAAGACCGGGCCAAAAACCAAGTGATGATACCCAATATTCAGTTTTTGAATGTACTCTTACAAATTGATCAGTATTTTCAAGGTTATTTAGCTCTGTAATAAATTCAGGATCAGGTGTTTTTTTAGCTATCTTACTTGAATAATCTTCAATGCATTCTTTTGTCCATTTATCAAGATAAACTGTAGGGAAAGAAAAAACTCTACTGTTAATCTCTATATCTTCAGTTGGCCCTAACGAATTAATAAGCAATTTCATTTCTTTTTTTAAATCATTAAATTTTATTTCATCGGGATTATAATGGATTAGCATTGAAGCAAAGCATGGTGCGGTTTCATAAACACCCTTAAGGTTAGAGTCTTTAATAGCTTTAGCTAAGTTTTGAGCAGTAAAATTAATTTCAATATCCATCACGTTACCAAATTCAATAAACATATATTTATCACCACCTGGCTTAAATTTTGGCTCTTTGTAAACTTTACCAGGAATATTCTTTATTGAAGATGAGGACACATTATTAGTATTTGTTTTTTTTAATACAATATTGTTGAATGCCTTCATATCTTTCTCTGTATAATTTTGAGAAGTTTTATCTTCAGGTGATTTTGAAACTATTTTTTCAAAAGCCTTTACATCTTTGTCAGTATATTTTTGAATAATTTTATCCGATTTCAAAACTTCACTTTTTATTTTTGGTATACTTGTTATTTTTTTAGTAAACAAAGGTAAATTATTTTCTATAAATTTTGTATTATAACTAGCTTCTTCAAAAAATTTATTTTTTAGTACTGATATTAAAAAATCTTTGTTTGTATTAATTCCTTCGATTTCCAAACCACTCAAATAATGAATCATGTTGTTTATACTTTCATTTCTATTTACACCTTTAGATATAATTTTTGCAATCATAGGATCGTAATAAAAAGAAATTTCATCTCCTTCATCAACGCCAATATCCAGCCTAATATTAGCCAAACCGATATTTGGAATTTTTAGTTTTGTAATTTTTCCAGGAGATGGAAGAAAATTTTTAGTTGGATCTTCGGCATACAATCTACATTCAACTGCATGTCCTGATTTATTAATTTTATTTTGATCTAATGAATCTATATCCATTTTTAATGCAAATTTAATTTGCATTGCAACTAAATCAAAACCAGTAATAGCCTCAGTAACTGGATGTTCTACTTGAATTCGAGTATTCATTTCTAAAAAATAAAATTTTTTATTATTTATGTCGTATATAAATTCTATTGTTCCTGCTCCTTCATATTTTTGATTTGTAACAAAATTTACGGCATTCTCTGCCATTTCATCTATAATTGATTGTTCAATTTTAGGTGCTGGGCTTTCTTCAATAATTTTTTGAAAACGTCTTTGTATTGAACAATCTCTTTCATAAAAATGTAAGGCTTTCTTTTCACCAAGACCAAAGACTTGAATCTCTATATGTCTTGCATTAGATATAAATTTTTCTAAAAAAATATCACTATTACCAAAAGCTTTCTTTGCTAAATTTTTAGTTTTTTCAATTGATTTAATTAATTGATCATAGTTATCTGCAATTTGCATTCCAATTCCCCCTCCACCAGCGCTTGCTTTTATTAAAATTGGAAAACCAATTTCATTACATTTTGTTTCTAGGTCATTTTTTTTTAGCTCATCATTATTTAAGCCAGGACAAATGGGTAGGTTATTTTTTACCGCAAGTTCTCTTGCTATATCTTTATTACCCATTGATATAATTGTATTTGGCTTTGGTCCTATCCAAATAATACCTGAATCAATGATTTTTTGAGCAAATTCTGAATTTTCTGCCATAAATCCGTAACCCGGATGTATTGCATCTACATTCAATTTTTTTGCTGCATCGATAATTTTTGTGATTGATAGGTAACTTTCTTGCGCTTTAGAACCACCTATATGAATTGATTGATCAGCTTTTCTAACATGTTTACTATTTTTATCGATATCAGAGTAGACGGCAATTGAATATAAATTCAATTTTTTACAACTATCAATAATTCTACAAGCTATTTCTCCTCGATTAGCTATGAGAATTTTTTTCATTTATTTTATTTTTTAAGAGCTGACTTGATACCTTTAATAATTTCTACTGCATTAGGAGTGTCTGAGTGTACACAAATAGTATCACACCCAACATCTATATCTTTGCCAACAGTATTTGTAACCTTTTTTTCTGATATAGCTCGTAAAACGCGATCAGTGGCAATTTTACTGTCATAAATTGCATTTTTACCTTTTGCTATTACTAATTTTCCATTCTCGTCGTAATCTAGATCAGCGTAAAATTCAGAGACAAAGTTTAAACCTCTTTCATCTTTATAAACTTTCTCATGACATGTATTTGCCATACCAAAAATGCTAACATTAAAAGTTTCTACAGCATCTGCAATAGCATGTGCCATATTTTCATCTTTTGCAGCCATAACATATAATGATCCATGAGGTTTAATATGATTCAGGGGCATGCCTTGTTCATCTAAAAATGATTTTAAAGCACCAACTTGATACATGATCATATTTTTTATATCTTGTCTTGGCATTTTCATTTCTCTCCTTCCAAACCCTTGCAAGTCTGGAAAAGAAGGATGAGCACCAACTTTTACACCATGTTTTTTTGCAAGTGCTACAGTTTTTCTCATATGATTTGGGTCAGACGCATGAAATCCACAAGCAACATTAGCAATATCAATCAAAGGCATTATTTCTTCATCATTACCAGCTCTATAAATTCCAAAGCTTTCACCCATATCACAATTTAATTTAGTCATAAATTTTTTCCTTTATATTTGACTTCTTATATGAGGTGATCTGGCATAAAGAGCCACCATCGGTATAATTAATAATCCAAGGATAAATTGTTGCGCTTCCCAGCTTAAACCCCATCCAATTAGAACTGTTGTTATTATTTGTAAAATAAAAACTCCGATAACACTTAATCCATATCCTCCAGAACCGCCCAGCAATGAGGTTCCTCCAATAACTACAGCGGCTATTGTTGTAAATAAGTATATATCGCCAGCTCCAACATATCCTCCACCACTCCAACCAAGTAGTAATATTCCCGTTAAAGCAGAGAAAAATCCACTAATAACATAAGCTCCAATCCAGTATCCTTTTTCAGAAATTGACAGTCTTGATGAAGACAATCTACTTCCTCCTAAAGCATATAAATGCCTACCCCATTTTGTTAATCTTAAAGCAACAATAACCAAAATACTTACTACAATCCAAATAATGATTACAGGAGGTATTGGAAGACCAAGAGTTTTTCCACCCATAGATGCTAAATTTTGCATCCAATCTGGCACTACGCCAAAAACTGTACCAGCTGAAAAAGTACCCATAGAAACTAATATTTGAACTCCGCCTTTAACAAAAAATCCTACTCCCAAAGTTAAAATTAATGCTTGTCCTTGAAGTCTAAAACTTAAAATACCATTAACAAACCCAATCAAACAGCCTAATAATAATATCACTAGACAAGACAGCCAAGGTGGCACTCCTTTAGAAATCAATGACATTAATGCAACATTCATTGAACCAATAACAAAAGGGATCGACAAATCCAGACCTCCTAAAAGTGCAACAAAAGTTTGTCCGATAGTTGCTAAACCAAGAAATGACGCAAAGACTAACATTGATTTCATATTCATAGTAGTCAAGAAGCCAGGTATAGTTAAGGATCCAATAATAAATAATCCAATCAAAACTCCTATACCAATAAAAACACTTTTACTTCCCTTTATATATCTGCTTATGACACCCATAAAAATTACAAATATAAGGAAGATTAAAAAGGAAACTAACGTTCTTCCTGAAAAGAAATTTTCTGAAATAAAAGATACAAATGTAAAAATAAGAATAACACCAAGAAATGCTACTGTTTTCCACCTATTTTCTCTAATATTTTTAAAGAAGAAATTTTCTTCATCTTCTTCATCTTCTGTATTTTCTTCTTTGGGAAATTTAGTAAATATATTTTTTTTTAAATCTTCATTAATCCATCTAACAGAAAAATGATACCATCCCCATAATATTAATCCAGTTACTGCAATAGAGTAGGTGGCAATATTCATCCAATCAGCACCATCGTACCAACCAAGTACTGCAGTTCCTATACCGCAAAGAATTGCAAATAATAATCCTAATCCTTTAAAGAATAGAAAGGTTGATCTTTTCATTTTACTTTACCTCTTCCCATTGACTAAGTTGATTATCACGGGCATTTTTCTCATTATAAATAGACATAAATTGCCATACCAAAGGAGTAATAGGAATACCAATAACAAATACTGCTAAAATTTTATAAAATGAATATCCAACTGAATAAAAAATTGCGGACCAAAGTGCCACAGCAAATATAACTATATAAATATATGGTGCGAATCTTCTATAATTCCCTTTTTTACCCATACTAAGAAATAAAAAATATTGAAGTAAAAATACTGCTAGAATACTGAATGCAAATTGGGAGTATCCCGAAGTTACAGTTCCATAGAAAAATCTTTTAGTGCCCTCATATTTAACCTGTGAAAGATCTACAATGTTTAATTCATTTATAATTTTAGGTTGATAAAGAGATGGATCATCAGGAATAAATGTATTTCCACCTATAAAATATGTAGAAATTATAGCAAGAATACCAAATCCAAATATATAGACGTTGGTTAAATTTTTTATTCTTGAGTGAACAAATGGTGCGGTTATAATAAATAGAAGTAAAACTGCTAATATTACACCATACCCTTGAATACCAAAAAAGCTACTATCTGTGTTTTCAATTAAGTTATTATATGAAATACCTTTTAATATAATTAAAGATAAAGCAGCTAGAAAAAATAGCATTGCTGTTGATTTGGTTCTAGGGTTAAACTGAGGTAGCATAGATACAATAATTAATGAAGCAAACAATACAATCCCAGCTAAATAAACTATACTATAGCTAGTTCCAGAAATAAGAGTGCTCTCTATAACATTAGGTATAAAATTTATTTTTTCTAAACTAAAATATTGAGGAGCAGATGTTTCAATACTACTTACTTGATTAGATTGTAAGGTTATTTTTTCTGTATCTTTCAATGTATCTTTCCCTTTATCTTCTGGATTGAAAATTAAACCAGCAGCCATTATTACCACAATAACAACAAAAGAAATTGTAGATGGACTTCTATGAGCCGATAATAAATAAAATAAAAGTGCAACAAATGCTATTCCTAAAATTATATAAAAAATAATCGTTCCTGGCGTTTCAGTGAATTGAACCACTCCATGTCCCGCAAGAGAGCCACCCTTAGAGGTACCTTGTCCCGTAGTTGCGCTTCCACTATCTTCAACAATAATATTTCCTGTTGCGTCTACTTTTCTTTCTATTGAACCCTTTGCTTCATTTTCGGATTTTACATCACTCTCAGCAATCTGTTCAATAACAATTGGTTGATCATAAATTTGATGTATCATGACAAATAACCCAGCAAACGCCATTAGAATGAAAAAAACCATTACAGATAAACCTTTTGTAACTCTTGTGACATAAGGAAGTATCAAACTGACCATTAAAGCTCCTACTAAAACAGCACCATAAGATAAGTCAGATACAAAGCTTTGAAGTCTTTCAAACCTAAAAGTAACCAAGATATAATTTATAAGATATAAATTTAAAGCACCTAGAATTGCACCAAAGGCACCTCCACGTCCCCCAGCTAAACTTGCACCTCCCAGAACTAGTGCCGTAATACCTAATAAAGTGTATTTGGTTCCTTGCAAAGGGTCTCCTGACCCAACAAGAGCAGTAAAACATATTGCAGAAAGAGCTGCAAAAATTCCTGCTATCATATGAGCAACTATTCTTACTAAATTAATTTTTACACCACTTGTAAAAGCAGCACGTTCATCCGAACCCATTAATTTTAGATGACCCCAAAAAGCTGTGTGAGTGATTATATAAAAAAATATTGTTGCTAAAATCATCAGAAGAAATATTGGGTTTAAAATAGTAAAACCTTCTCCCCAGGGAAGTAGCCAATCAGGAGCTATCCCTCCTGGTCTTGGTAAAATTACAATATTAATTCCTGCAAATGCTAAATACCCTGCTAACGAAACAATAATGGGTGAGACCCTTACAAAACAAACAATCAAAGCATAAAATAGTTGCCATATTAAACCCATCGCAATTGCATACACAAACCATGTAACAGGTGTTTGTAGATATCCCGCAGCATATAACTGAATACTACTTACATTTATAAAACCCATGAAAGGACCAATAGATAAATCAACTCCTCCTCTTCCTGCCATTGCTATAAATGTCAGAGCATATGTGGTTAATATTAATGGTGCAGTAAGCATAATTGCGCTTCCTATACCTGATTGAGAAATAAGTATTGGACTTCTAATTAAAGCAAAAATCAGCAAAGCAAAAAAGATAAAAATTGGCACCATCAGATACTTATTTGATGAAGTATCTGTACTTGTTCTATAGGATTTTTTTAATTTTTCAATTACTTCCATATTTTTCTAATCAAAATAAACAATTTTTATTTTTTCAATTCCCACTTTATTTTTAAGCTTTTTTTCATTATCATTTAATTTACTATAATCAATAATCTTAACTTTTTTATTTTTATTATTAATTATTTCTTTTACTGTATTTTTTGTTGGAATTATTTTGTTAAACTCACCATAATCATTTGATGAATAACTCAATTCAGAATCTATATTTATTTTTTGCTTTTGTTCTGCACTGTCTTTGTATTGCAAAAAGTTATTAAATTGATCAAATTTTTGAAAATCCGATGAATTATAATATTTCACTTCATTTTGATTATTTTTTTTTGTAAATAAAGGTAAATTTTCCTCAGTTTTTATAATATTATTAAAATAATTTTTATCAGAATTAGCATATTTAATATTATGATTTTTAGATTGAGTACTACTTTTAATGTCAGAATTAAATTTTTTAAAATTATTTAATTTATCAAAATTAACTTCATCTTCATCGTTATAATAATTATTTTTATCTTTTGTTTTCATTAAAATGTTTTTATTTTTATTTTAGTTTTATTTTTATCAATATTTTCTTTATTAAAATTTACTACTTTTATGTTTTGTGTTACCTTTATTTTATTATCATCAAGTGACTTATTTTGAACGGGTGATGTGGATAAATTTGATTTATTTGAAACAGTTGTTTCACCAACTCCTGCTGTTTGACCAAACATTCCTTCAAGCAAAGTGTCTGCATTAATTCTGTCGTTTTCAAAAATATCAAATATTGTTCCATTTCTAAAAACTATTACTTTTGGACATAGTCCAATAAACTCCTCTAATTCACTGGATAAGAAAACAACTGTATTACCTTCTTCAACAAATTTTCTTAAATGAACATATAGATCTCTTTTAGTACTTATATCTATGCCTCTTGCTGGATCATTTAAAATAAGAATTTTAGGGTGCTGTGCAAATGATCTTGCAATCATAACTTTTTGTTGGTTTCCTCCACTTAATGAACCAATTAGATTATCTCTTAGACCAGTTTTAATACTTAATCTCTCCACCTCCCAATCAAAAATTCCATTTAATTCCATCCAATTAACAAACCCTAAAAACCCTGCCTTGCTAGTTTTTTCATAAAGAGGGATAACTAAATTTTCATATATACTTAAGTTAGGAAGTATTCCTTCTTTTTTTCGATCACCAGAAACAAAAGATATTCCATTTTCTTTTGCACTATCAAGTGAATTAAATTTCAAAAATTTTTCATTAGTGTCTAAAACCTCTAAAGTACCACCATGAGATTCTTGAACACCTGCTAAGATTTTAACAAAGTCATCTTGCCCATTTCCATCTAGACCTGTTACACCGACTATTTCTCCTTTTCTAACTTCAAAATTGACAGGCTTACTATCTGGCCAAACAACTAAATTCTCAGCTCTCATTACAACTTTTTCAGTTTTAGTTTGTATTGCTACTGATGTAGATTTTTCCCCAGCTTCTTCTCTTCCAGTCATTAGGCCTATTAGATTTTTTTCATTAAGATCTTTTTTCTCTAATACTCCGACATCTTTACCGTCTCTCATAACAGTTGCTTTATCACTAATTCTAACTAATTCAGCAATTCGGTGTGTAACAATAAATATTGCAACACCTCTGTCACGCAATTCTCTCATTTTTTTAAACAATCTTTCAGTTGAATCAAAATCAAGAGCAGCAGAGGACTCATCAAGAATTAATACTTTAGTATTTTCTCTTAAAAATGCTCTTGCAATTGTAATCCAAGCCTTTATTGGAAGGGATAAATTAAAAGCTTGAGTGTATGGATCAATGTATTCACCAACAAGATCTTCCATAATTTCTTGGGCTTTTAATACTTTTTCTCTTTGAGTTAAATTTTTGTACCAAAAATCATCCGAACCAACAAATAAATTATCTACTACAGATGATTCTTCAGCAATCATTACTTCTTGAAATACTGTTGCTATCCCCATATCTCTAGCCATTACGGGAGAAGTTGGAGTTTTACCGAGTACTGAAACTTTACCTTTATCTATAGGTAGAACTCCAGACAATACCTTTGCAAGTGTACTTTTACCACAGCCATTTCCACCAACTATTGCATGTATCTCACCAAAATTTGCATTAAAATTTACTCCATTAAGAGCTTTTGTTACACCAAAATATTTGTGAACATCTTGGACGTAAATATCACCTTGGACAGTTTTTGATTTGTCAGACAACACCTCTTTAGAGGTGTTGTCTTCTATATTTTTTTCAGCACTCATACTTTATTAAAAGTATTAGTGAGATTTCGGATCGTATTTTGTAGGATCGCTTGGATTCTCAAAGAATGCGTCTACGTATTCTTTAGGAGCCCATTTATCCATTCCTGGATTATCCCAACCAGTAGAATTTCGATCACAATCTTCATCTAAGATTGCTTTGATTTCATCGAAATTTTTTGTAGCAGGACCAACTAATATAGATTGAATCATAGGACTTTGACCTTGCAAAGTTCTAATCATTACATCCATACCTAACTCTACTTCATCTCCTGGAGGCCATGCATATATCGCTTCATCAATATATTTAGGATTTTGTCTCCAATAACATAGAGCACCTAGCTCTCCACCTAAAGCAATTGGTGGAATTGGATCAAGACCAGACTGAAGTAATGCTTGCAAAGTTCCAGTTTCTCCGGATGATTGAACCGCAATACCATCAACTTTTTTTGTATTTGTTGATAACCATTGTGAAAGTTCTTTCTGAGCAACTTGAGAAGTCCAGTTGTGAGCTAACTGTCCAACAATTTTTACATTAGGATATTCTGCTAATGCAGCTAGTACCCCTTTGTTTTGTTGGTCAGATGCTGAATAACCAGGTATTCCTTCAATAACTATTACATTACCTTTTTCACCAATTAACTCTGCCATCCATGCACCAACATAATAACCAACTAATCTGTAATTAACAGATGTGTTGATTGAATATGGTGATGTTGTAAAACCAGTAAAAGAAAGTGTAGGTATACCCTTTTCCCAACCATATTTAATAGTAGTGTTAAGAGCAGTTATGTTTGAGCAACATACAATAATTGCGTCAACTTTTCCTCCATCTATCATTTGTCTCATTTGCTGAATTTGCAAAGAGTCATCCAAGTTTGATTGTGTAATTACAATTTCATCAACCATTCCTAGTGCTTTCCATTTAGGATAAACAACTTCCATTAAACGTTCCATTGCACCCTTACGCCATGTATTACCTGCGTAAGTACTTGCATAACCTATAGTCCAAGGTGGTTTTCTCTTACTCTTCCACCCTTTCATGACCGCTGGGCCTAAAGGCTGATCTTTATCCATAAAGTCCATGTTATAAACATAATCTCTCATTTCTTTTGGAACTTTTTTTAGACATTCTGTGCATAATTCTCCTGCAGTAGAGATGCTAAATATTCCTAGAAACCAAGAAAAAATGACAACATAGATAATTTTACTTATTTTCATATTTCTCCCTCATTAGTTATTATTTAATACTCTCATGGATAAAAAAATTTATCCAGTGGTATATAAATTATTTTTTTTATATATACTTTTTATAAGTGAATATTTGTTCGTTTTGTGCGGAAAAAATATACTAAATTGAGGTAAATAATAGTTGAAAATATATTCTATTAATAGTTGAATCAATTTATTTTTTAAAACTAATAGTAAATTTAATATGAAAAAATTTTTTTTAATTTCCGGTTTGCTTTTATTCATTTCGACAAGTGTATTTGCAGAATATATTTTAGAATCTGCAAACTGTACTTTAAAAAAAAAATCTAATTGCGGTGCTTACCTTTATAACAATAAAACAGGAGCAACATATTTCTGCAACATCGAAGAATGCAAAGAAATAATGCCACAGATCGAAGGTGGTGCTTCCTCAGGAGAGGAAGTAAAAGAGTCAAAAAAATCTAAAATTCCAAAATTTAAGAAAAAAAAGAAATCAAAAATTCCAAAGTTTAAGAAAAAATCTGAATAATTTAATATTAGTTTTTTGATTTCAATTTTTTAGTTTCAGAGATGGTTATTTCTATTGCAGATCTAATTTCGTTACAAAAATTAAGATCATCTCCAATAAAAGTTCCTTTGATAAAACTTTGGTTAGCTACTCCATTTTGTTTCATGAAATCCATATAGTCAGATGTTTGGGAAGTCACACTGGCCATATATTCTTTCTCAACATCTTTATAATTCATTTTTTTTATTTTTGATAAAGTAAGAATACCAAAAGGGTATAAATAGTTTGCTGTCTCAAAAAAACTTTTTGATAACTCGGGATGTTCTTCTTTTGTTATCTCTGTTATGGCAGAATTTAAAGAAACACAACTTCTAATAATTTTATAAGTTAAATTATCGTCTTCTAGAAGTTCTTGTAGGTTATAAAAACCTAGCCGCTCTACTTTTTCAGCAAATAAAGGTGTACAGATAAATAAAAAAATAGTTATTATTTTTTTCATATTATGATTTATAACTTGCATCTTCTTTATCTAGTATCTTTCTTATTTCTTTCAAATGTTGTTCACCCATATTGACTGGATAATTTTCCCATTCTTGAGCAGTTTTTTCTGCAACTTCAGAATTTACTTCGTTTAACTCTTTATTGGTCGATAGTGCAGTTATATATGTTTCGCAAGCTTTTTCAAAATAATACAATTCATCAAATGCTTGAGCCACAGTTTCTCCAACAGTTAATATTCCATGGTTCGCTAGTAGCATTGAACGATTGTTACCAATCGCTGCTGCCATTTTATTTGACTCCTCTTCAAACCCTAGTCCTCCAAAATCATTAAAAATTGCAACACGATTATAAAAACGCATAGTATTTTGATCTATAGGTTTTAATATTGGATCTTTTAAAGTTGATAGGGCTGTAGCATATTTTGAATGTACATGAAGTATACATCTCGCATGAGGAACTTTTCTATGAATTGCACCATGAATATTTAGTGCTGTAGGATCAACTAATTCTGGTTTTTTTTTAATTTCTTCAATTTTATTTTGATCAACTAGAACCATATCGCTAGCTTTAATAGAACTAAAGTGAAGTCCAGAACCATTTACATAAAAATCGTTTGAATTAGGTAAACAAACACTAAAATGATTAGCTATACCTTCGTTCATTTTAAGCTTTGCAGTCCATCTAAATACTGCTGCTAAATCTTTTTGTAATTCAGTTATTTCCATTTTTATTAATCCAGAGTATATTTGTTAATATTAAAATGAACAATAAAGTATTCGTATCATGTGCAGTAACTGGATCGGGTGATACAGCTAGTAAACATCCAGATTTGCCAAAAACACCAAAACAAATAGCAACAGCAGCAATCGAAGCTGCTAAAGCTGGAGCTGCAATTGCACATATTCATGTAAGAGAAAATGACGGTAAACCTAGTAGAAGATTAGAATTATATAAAGAAGTTATCGATATTATCAGATCAAGCGACACTGATGTAATCTTAAACTTAACAACTGGGATGGGAGGTGATCTTGATATTGGTCAAGGAAAAAACCCATTAGATTTTGGACCAATGACAGACATGGCAAATGTAATGGAACGTATTGCTAATGCAGAACAATTTCTTCCTGAAATTTGTACATTAGATGCTGGAACTTTAAATTTTGGTGATAGTTCTACAATTACAGTTAACACACCAAATGATTTAAGAAAGGCAGCAAAGAGATTAAAAGAAATTGGAGTTAAACCAGAAATTGAAGCTTTTGATTTAGGAAATATGTGGTTTGGTTCCCAATTATATAAAGAAGGATTATTAAGTGATCCACCGATGTTTCAAATTTGTTTGGGAATACCATGGGGAGCTCCAGCAACTCCATTAGCAATGCAAGCAATGATAGACATAATGCCGAATGAAGGGATTTGGTCCGGTTTTGCAATTTCAAGAAATGAAATGCCTTATGTTGCTCAAACAGTTTTAATGGGAGGAAACCCAAGAGTTGGTCTTGAAGATAACTTATATTTATCTAAAGGAAAATTAGCAACTAATGCCCAGTTAGTTGAAAAAGCTATAAGAATTATAGATGATCTTGGTTCATCAATAATGACACCTGCAGAAACAAGAGAAAAATTAAAACTTACTAAACATAAATAAATTTCATGCCATCTAAGATAAATAAGATTGCTGTGGTTGGAACAGGAGTTATTGGTACAGGCTGGATTATTAGAATGTTAGCACACAATAAAAAAATCACAGCATTTGATTTAAATTTAAAACAAAAAACAATATTAATTAAAGAAATTAAACGATCCTTACCTTTTGTAAAAAAACTTTTTAAAAAAAAAATAATAAATTTAAAAAATTTAACCTTTAAAACATCATTAATAGAATCTTTAAAAGATGCAGACTTTATTCAAGAATGTGCAACAGAAAACTATAAATTAAAAACTAAATTAATGTTTGATATAGGAAGGTATTCTAAACCAAATGCTATTATATCCTCAAGTTCATCTGGATTATTACCTTCTATTATTTTCTCAAAGTGTAAAAACCCAAATAGAGGAATTATTGGTCATCCATTTAATCCAGTTTATATGCTGCCAGCTGTTGAAATTGTGCCTGGACAAAAAACATCTAAATCAATTTTAAAAAAAACTAATGCTTTTTATAAATCTATTTCAATGAATCCCATTTCTGTAAAAAAAGAGTTACCTGGATATTTAGCTGATAGATTGCAAGAAGCTTTATGGAGAGAAGGGCTGCATATTATCAATGAAGGATATGCAACAACTGAGGATTTAGACAGAGTTATAGAAGACGGACCTGGTTTGAGATGGTCATTAATGGGAACTTTTTTAACTTTTCATTTAGCAGGAGGTAAGTCTGGAATGAAGCATATGCTGGAACAGTTTGGGCCAGCCTTAAAGCTTCCATGGACAAAACTAAAAGCTCCAAACTTATCAAATAAATTAATTAAAAGATTGGTTGATGGAACAAAAAAACAATCAAAAGGAAAATCGGTAGCAAAAATTTCAAATATTAGAGATAATTATTTATTAGATTTACTTTTAATGAGAAAAAAATATGAAAAAAAATTGAGATAATGAAAAAATATAAAGGGGGGTGTATTTGTGGTGAAGTTAAATTTACTGTAAATTTAGATGATAAACTTAGAGTTTATAATTGCCATTGTATTGATTGTAGAAAAAAAGTGGGTGGAATGATTACTATAATTGACCTAAGAGAGGACGCTATCGAAGTTGATAAAACTAAACTTGGAACTTATGAACATTTAGGAGGCAGCGGTAATTTAATTAAAAAATATTATTGTAAAAAATGTACAGCACCAATTTTAACCTATGTAGATAAATGGAAAAAACTTTATTTATATGCTGGAATGTTAGATGACATAAGCATTCTCAAAACAGCTAATAATATATATTATGAAGACTCTCACTTTCCTTTCATGGAAATTAAGGAAAATAAAATTAAACTATAAATTGGTTTAATATTAATGTGGCAACTTGTTACACTTAGGAAAGTTGATTTTTTTTTTTTACTATTTATATAAATAATAATAATTTATTAACCCATATGTAAAGAAAGTTAAATTAAGCATGACAAATATGATAAAAAAAATAACCATCCTAGTTACAACTTTGTTTTCAGCAATTTTTTTAAACACCACTTCTTTTGCAGCCGATGCAACAGTAGAAATGTTGAATAAACAAGGAAAAGAAAGCATGGTTTTTTCTCAAAAAATTGTAAAAATAAATGTAGGAGATAAAGTTTTTTGGAAAGCTACAAATAAAGGGCATAATATTGAATTTATAAAGGGTGGAATTCCCGAAGGTGTTGAAAAATTTAAATCAAAATATAATAAAGATGTAGAATTTAAATTTGATGTACCTGGTATTTATGCTTATTGGTGTACACCACATAAAAGTATGGGAATGATTGGTTTTATAATTGTCGGTGACGATAAATCTAATCTAGATTTTATTAAATCAATTAGATATTCTGGTAAGTCAAAAAAACTCGCACCCGATTTAATTAACTCATTATAAAAAATATATAGAGATAAATTCTAAGAATTAACTTTATTAATAATCTTTCTCCCAAATCAGGTTATTAAGTTAATATTAACCTCTCCTAAGTGTAGGAGAGGTTTCTTAAATCTTAATCATTTCTTTCTGTGTGACCATCAACAGAAATTACTTGTCCAGAAACCTTGCTAGAGTCATCAGAAATCAAAAAAGAACACATTTTTCCAATATCTTCTTCTAAAATCCATTGCTTCATTGAACTCATTGAAACAAAGTCTTTTTCAATTAGTTTTGTAGAAACTTTAGTAAACTTTGCTTTGTCTATTATTACTCTTTTCATTCTGTCTCCCTTAATAGTTCCGGGGCAAACAGCATTAACTCTAATATTAAATTTTCCTAGCTCCATGGCTAAAGTTTTTGTAATACCTATTATTGCCCATTTACTTGCTGCATAAGGTGAACGCAAAGGAAAACCAAGTATCCCAGCAGTTGAAGAAATATTAACTATTGAACCATTTTTAGATTTTTTAATTAGAGGTATGGCTTTTTTAGTAAAATAAAAATGACTATTAACATCAACATGTAAAGTATTTTCCCAATCTTTTGATTTTAACTTCTCAAGAGATCCTGTAGGACCAGCAATTCCAACATTGTTAATTAAAGCATCAATTATTTTTGTTTTTTTTTTAATTTTATCAAAAAAATCAGATACCTGATATTCATTTGAAGCATCGCAAAGGTAAGCAAATAATTTTTTGTTTTTTAAAGGATGTTTATTTAATTTATTTAGAGATTTACTGTCAATATCACAAAGATACACATAAGCTCCTCTAGCAAGACAAACCTTTGCTGTCGCCAAACCTATTCCTGAAGCACCAGCAGAAATGATAATTTTTTTATTTTTAAGACTTGTAAGCACCATTGGCATTGCTTTTTGTTAAAGCTTTAGATAATACTTTTTCAGTAATATATCCTTTTATATTTCCATCATTATCAATAACCTCAATTGTGGCTGGAGTTAAACAAACTTTAGGTAAAAATTCATCCAAAAAATCATTTTCATTTACTTTAATTATATTTGATTGTTTTTCGCCATTCTTTTTAAAATCTTCTGGAGTTAACATAATTATTTTAGCTTTAATTACTTTTGCGCGATTTACATCTTTAACGAATGCAGCTACATAATCATCAGCAGGATTCATAATAATATCTATTGGTGTTCCTACTTGAACTAACTTTCCATGATTTAAAATTCCTATATGATCTCCTAATTTTAATGATTCATCTAAATCATGGGTAATGAATACTATTGTTTTTTTCAATTCTGTTTGTAAATTTATAAGTTGTTTTTGCATTTCAGTTCGAATAAGTGGATCTAGTGCGCTAAAGGCCTCGTCCATCAACATGATGTCAGTATTTGTTGCTAATGCTCGAGCAAGACCAACTCGTTGTTGCATCCCTCCAGATAATTGATTTGGATATTGATGTTCAAAACCATTTAAACCAACCGCCTCAATTTTTTCCATAGCAATTTTATTTTTTTCTTCTAGTTTTTTTCCTTGAACTTCAAGGCCATAGCCAACATTTTCCATAACAGTTTTATGAGGAAATAGTCCAAATCTTTGAAAAACCATGCTCATTTTGTGTCTTCTAAATTCAATTAAATTTTTTTTATCGAGATCCATAACATTTGTACCTTCAACCAATATATCTCCAGATGTTGGATCAATTAATCGATTGATATGGCGAATTAAAGTTGATTTTCCTGAGCCTGATAAACCCATGCATACAAATGTTTCACCTTCTTCTATATTAAGAGAAACATTATCAAGTCCAACTGTATGACCAGTTTTTTCTAATATTTCTTCCTTTGTTGCACCTTCTTGAACCATAGGAAGCACTTTTGAAGGATGTTCTCCAAATATTTTATATACATTTTTAATTTCTATTTTTGACATTAGAAATTAATTTTCTTTTTTGGTTGTGTTCTTTCTTGTAATTTTTCACCATATGATTGTGTAATTCTGTCAAAAATTATTGCAAGAAGAACTATTGCTATTCCAGCTTCTGTTGCCATTCCTACATTAAGTTGTTGTAAGCCTAACAAAACTTCATCACCAATACCTCTAGTTCCAATCATTGAAGCAATTACAACCATTGCTAAAGACATCATGGTACATTGGTTTATTCCTTGCATAATATTAGGTAAAGCCAAAGGAATTTGAACACCCCAAAGAGTTTGTTTTTTACTAGCTCCAAAAGCTTCTGATGCTTCAATTACCTCTTTGTCAACTAGTCTTATACCAAGATCAGTTAATCTAATAAGAGGAGGAACGGCATAAACAAAAATTGCGATTATTGCTGGCACAGCTCCTAATCCAAATAATAGAATGCCTGGAATTAAATAACAAAAACTTGGAATTGTTTGCATTAAATCAAGTACAGGTAATAACGCATTTCTTACTTTTTTATTTCTTGCCATAGCAATTCCAACAGGAATTCCAATAATTATACAAAGAAGCATGCCAATCACCACTATACATGTTGTCATAATACATTTGTCCCAATATCTTGGACTTAGAAAACCAAGAAAGAAAGTACAAAAAGCTACCAAAACAGTAGTTTGAATTTTTTTCCCACTTGCAAAATAAGTAATTGTAATAACCATTGCAATAACGAGAGGCCAAGGTAAATCAACTATAGAATTTCTCATTGATGTGTATATGCCAAGTAAAAAATTATTTATTCCATCAAAAAACAATCCATATTTTGAAATTAACCAATCAAAACCAGAATTAATAGGTTGCATTAATGGAAAATCAAGCCACTTAGGCCAGTCATTTAACCAAGAAAAATCTTTAAATATATCTGTGTAATGTTCAGGCTTATATCTCGGTCTAGCTGATCGATAGCTAATTATAATAACATATACAAAAATTGCAGAGTAAATAAAATATTTTAAATAAGTTTTATATTTGTTCATTTTTTTGTTTAAAAAAACCAAGAGCCCTGAAAAGGGCTCTTGGTGAAATTATTTATTATTACAAATTAAAGCGAAGCTTTAACCTTTGCAGCAACATCTACAGGTATCCATTTTGTCCAAGCGCTAGATCCTTGTAAAAAGTTTTTAGCAGTTGCTTCAAGATCACCATCCGCAGTCATATAGAAACCAAGTGCCTTATTAACTTCAGCTGTTGGAACTGAATACTTTTTAATAAAATCAATGATTGGTTTGTTTGCAGGATCGTTTGCATATTTAGTTGTTGCAGATTTTGTTAAAGACATATCTACGTAAGCAGAAGCACATGTATCCTTATATACATCTGGACCATTTGCTTTAATGTCTTCTACCACTAACATCATTTTAGTCCAACAAGCATTGTCGTATGCAGGCTCTTTAAGTTGAACTAAATCTACTTTGCCCATCAAACCTGTCGGTGTCCAATAATATGTAAATACTGGTTTTCCTTTTTTAAATCCACCAGCAATCGCAGCATCTAATGCTCCACCAGAACCTGGATCAAAGTTAGTATAGAATTTATCTAAACCATAAACTTTGTGTTTCACCATATTAATAGTGTAGCAAGTCCATCCTGAAATACAGCTTGTCATTCTACCTTTTCCAGGAGCTTCCGGATCCGCAAATAGTTTTGCTATCTCAGGCTTCATCATATCTTCTACAGTTTTTAGATTATATTTATCTGAAGTTGCTTTATCAACATAGAACCCTTGAGTAGAAGAGGGAGTGTTAACTCCAAGTTCAACAATTTGTCCTTTTGTAACTGCTTCTTCGTGCATTTGAACAATATTATCTCTCCAAACTTCAGTAATAATATCTAATTGACCATCGTAGTGAGCAGCCATAATAGGCGTTGTGCTTCCTTTTGTTATTTCAACTTCACAACCATATCCATTTTTAAGAATATAACTGACTATAGCCGTATGAACATTGGCGCTATCCCAATCAAAATCTCCCAAGTGAACTTTACAAGCTGCATTCGCACTAGTTCCCACTAATGACATTGCAGATATAAAGAACGCTGAAAGGATTAATCTTTTTAAAAACTTCATATTTTTTCTCCCTTAATGTTAAGTTTTAATGAATGTAGTTAATAATGTATGGGGTTTAAATTCAAGCATCTATTTTTTTTTTAATACAACCATAAAGTGCATTGAAAAGTGTTTAAAAGTAAACAATCATTAAAAATGTTCAATATTTTAAAAATTGAAAAAAATAAAAATAACCTTCATGTAAAGTGGAGCGATGGAAAAGAGAGTAGTTTTAATTACTTATGGTTAAGAGATAATTGTCCAACAGCTCATGATAAAGATTCAAATCATAGAATGTTTAATATTCTTGAAGTTTCAAAAAATTTAAATGCTAAAGAATTTAAAATAAATGAAGAGGGTAAACTAGTAATAGAATGGAGTGAAGGAAATCATACTAGCTATTATGATCCAAAATGGCTTAAAGAAAATTGTTATACATTAAAAAGTAAACAAAAATATATTTCACCTTATCAATTATGGAATAGTTCTTTAGAAAAAAATTTAGATTTAATAAGTATTGATCATGAGGAAATTCTAAATAGTGAAGAAGGGTTAATTAAATGGCTTGAGCTTTTGCATTACAAAGGAATTGCAATTATAAAAAATACCCCAGTTGAAAAAGAGTCAGCATTTCCAGTCTTAAATAGAATTAGTCATACTAGACAAACTTTTTTTAATACACCTTTTGAAGTTATTAATGTTCCAAAACCCAATAATTCTGCTTACACAGCACATGCTTTAAAAAATCATATGGATTTACCTTGGTTTGAAACACCTCCAGGTTATCAATTTTTACATTGTTTGATTAATTCTGCAAAAGGAGGAGATTCCTCAGCTGTAGATGGATTTGCTGTAGCTAATTATTTAAGAAAGAATGAAAAAGAAATTTTTGATACCTTGATAAATATTCCACTTAAATTTAGAGATAAGGACTATACGCAAGAATCAATTAGAAGTTTTTATGGTACTGCAATTTCTTTAACTAAAGATGAAGATTATAACGATATAAGATTTAGTGTTGCTACTATGGATACATTAGATTGCCACCCTGATATTATGGATAAAGTTTACAAAGCTCATCATAGATTTGGAAACCTTTTGCATGATGATAAATTTCAAATTAAATTCAGATTAGAGCCTGGGGATATTTTTTCATTTAATAATAGAAGAGTTCTTCATGGAAGAACAGCTTTTGATCCAAATTCTGGTCACAGACAATTACAAGGGTATTATATGGATAGGGATGAAATTTTAGGAAAATTAAATTTTTTAAAAAAATAAACTTATATAATTTCAAAAATTAAATTTTTTTCTTTGTATTTTTTTTTAAAACTCTTATTTTTTGCTGTATAAAAGTAAATAGGTTTTTTTATAATATTTATTTTTTTTTTAAGTAGAAACTTTTTTTCCATAACAAGTATTTTGGCATATGGTAACTTACTTTTTTGTATAATTTTATTTACCCTAGTTGTTGAAGCAAAGATTATACCTAAGTTTAATTTCTTCTTTAATCTATATAATTTTTTTATATTTTGCTCATTAAATGAAGTTATACTGAAAGACTTTAATTTTTTTGTTTGATTAATTAATTTAATTAAATTATTTTTTGAAAAACAAGATTTAATTTCTAGCATTAAATAATTTTTATTTTTTGAAATTTTAATTAATTCTTTGAGCTCTGGTACATAATAGCTAAACTTCTTGGCTATTATGTTAATTTCATTAAATGTAAGGTTTTTTATGTATTTGTTTGATTTAAATTTTTTTTTTAAATTAAAGTCATGAAAACATATTATTTTATCATCTCTGGTAACATGTAAATCTGTCTCGATGCCAAAATTTCTTTTAAAACAGTATTTAAAAGCCTGAAGAGTATTTTCTTTAAATTTTTTTTTTGCTAATCCTCTATGTATTAAATTATGAGGCATCAAGTGATATTATTTTTACTTCCATCCGGTTATTGTCTTAACTTCAAGGTATTCTTCTATACCCCAAGTTCCACCTTCACGTCCATTGCCTGACTGTCTGAATCCGCCAAAAGGAGTTCCAGGATCAGCAGCATTACCGTTTATATAAACGCAACCTGACCTTAATTTTTTTGCAACCCTATGTGCTCTTTTTTTATTTTCAGTTTGTAAATAGTTTCCAAGACCATATTCGGTACTATTAGCAATTTCTATTGCCTCATCTTCTGTTTCAAATGCAATTATAGACAGAACAGGTCCAAAAATTTCTTTTTTTGCTATCTCCATATCACTTGTAACATTTGTAAAAATTGTAGGTTTAATAAAATAGCCTTTACTCAAATTCTTTGGTAGGTCGGGTCCTCCTGCTGCTAATGTAGCTCCTTCTTTAATTCCACTTTCGATAAGATTAATAATTTTATCATATTGTATTTTTGAAACTACAGGACCTATATGATCACCTTTCTTTGAAGCTAAATCGACATTTATCAGGTTTGCTTCTTCTACTGCTTCTTTAATAGCCCTCTTATAAATAGATTTTTCAACCAACATTCTCGTTGGTGCATCACAGGATTGACCGGAGTTGCTCATAACATTTCTAATCCCATCTCTCACTGCATTAGGGTAAGAATCGGCAAAAACAATATTTCCACCTTTTCCACCAAGTTCTAAACAAACTCTTTTAATTGTATCTGCTGCATTTTTTGAAATCAATTTTCCAGCCCTTGTTGATCCTGTGAACGAAACTAAATCAATATCAGGGTGACTAGATATTTGTGTTCCAACACCAGCCCCATCTCCATTTACTAGATTAAAAACTCCAGAAGGAAAGCCTGCTTCATCTATCATTTCAGCAAATAACATTGCAGAGAGAGGTGCTATCTCAGAAGGTTTAAGTATCATTGTACATCCTGTAGCTAATGCAGGTATTACTTTTAGTGCTATTTGATTGATTGGCCAATTCCATGGAGTAATTAATCCACATACTCCTATTGGTTCATAGCTTATGTGGTTATTTGATTTTGAGTCAAAATGTTCTTCAAAATTGAAATCTTTTATTCTTAAAATGAAATCTTCTAAATGAGATTGACCAGAAGCAGTTTGAGCTGAAGATGACCAATCAATAGGAGCGCCCATTTCAATTGAAATAGCATTACTCATTTCGTCAAATCTTTTTTTATATATTCTAAGTAAGTTTTCTAAAAGTATTATTCTTTCTTCTTTTGAAGTTTCTTTCCATTTAATAAAAGCATTTTTAGCTACTTTTATTGCTGCATTAGTATCCTCTTCATAGCCCAAAGAGATTGTAGCAAAAGGTTCTTCATTTGAAGGATTGATAACATGAAACTCATTTATTTTTGATGGTTTGACCCACTTTCCATTAATATAAAATTTTCTTTTATCAAGCATAAAATATTATTAACATATTAATCAAATTTCATATCCTTTTTCTTTAGGCTTGCTTTTTCATTTTAATTTATTTTTTTTGTATTTTTAAACAATATTAAACTAACACCAAAGACTATAATTGCTCCACCAAGAAATACTTGTTTTGAAGGCTCTTCACCAAGTAAAATTATAGCTGTTATAAGACCAGTGATAGGAAGCAAAAGCATAATGGGCATTACTTTATTTACCGGGTATTTACTTAAAACAAAATACCATGCACCATAAGCTATTGGCTGCATAATAAGTCCAAGAAAAGCTAAGGTTAACCAACTATTAAGATTTGCTGATAAAATATAATTTAAAGGATTGCCATCAAAGACCATTGAAATAATTAATAACATTGGTCCAGAAAACACACAAAGCCAAGTCATAAGTGCAAAGGCACCAATTTTTTTACCAAGAGTTTTTGCCATAACAGCTCCAAGAGACCATGTAAACGCACCAGATAATGTCAAAAAAATTCCAAGGTATTGACCTTCAAGATTGGGTGCTCCTGTTAAAATTATTACACCGATAAAACTAATCGTTAAAGCGATTATGTTTTTTATAGTTGGTATCTCTTTTAATAAAAAAAATGCTATTAATATCCCAAAAGGAGTTTCTAATTGCACAAGAAGAACAGCTGATGATGCATCAATAAGATCTAAACCAGAATAAGTTAATGCATACTGCAATGAACTTCCAATGAATGAAACTTTAAATATATCTAATAAAAGTCCTTTGGGTATAGGAAACCACCAAACAAGAATTAGTGCAGGTATAGTAAAACGCAAACCCATCAGCAAAAATGGTGGAAAATATTCCATAGCAGGCTTTGCTATAACAAAACCAAACCCTAATAATATAGGAACTGTTAATGCAATAAATATGTCTCTGGTTTTCAATTTTATGCTTTCAATTTCAAGTTTATGATATAATTTTTATTTTAAAATATATTTATGAAAAAAATTATCAAATACTCTTTATATGGTTTAATCTATTTATCTATTATATTTGTTTTAGCCTTGTTTTTTATTTCTACTGCTAAAGCAGACTTAATTAAACCTAATAACAGTATAGAACCATTTCAAGTTATTAAAATTCAACTAAATAGTCTTAAGAAAAATGACAAACCATATGAAGATAGTGGAATTCTCCAAAACTGGAAGTTTGCCCATCCAAATAATCAAAAAAACACTGGTCCATTAAATAGATTTATAAGAATGCTTAAAGGTGATTCTTATAAAATGCTTTTAAACCACATAGAACATAAAATAATTGAAGTTGAATTGTCCAATTTTACTGCTTCATATGAAGTGACTGTTCTAGATGAAAATAAATCTTACTACATATTTAGATGGCAGGTTGAAAAATACACAAAACACGGCATTTTAAAAGACTGTTGGCTCACCACTATGGTCTCTACTCCTATCCCTTTAGGATCATCTATATAATTTAACAGCCAAACGAATTTTGTTTCGTAACTAAATAAAATTTAGTAGTAATCGCATTAATGAAATCTAAAGCAAAAGTTGTTGTTGTCGGTGGCGGTGTAGTAGGGGTTAGTGTTCTTTATCATCTGGCAAAAAAGGGTTGGTCAGATGTTGTTCTTGTCGAAAGAAAAGAATTAACTTCAGGTTCCACATGGCATGCCGCAGGGTTATTGCCATTATTCAATATGAGTTATTCTGTTGGTCAACTTCACAAATATGCAGTTGATTTTTATAAAAAATTAGAAGAAGAAACAGGACAAAATGTTGGTTTTAGTGTTGTGTCAAATATTCGTTTAGCAAGTACGAAAGATAGAATGGATGAGTATCATCAGTATGCTGGTGTAGCACAAACTATAGGTGTTGATGTAAAATTTTTAACTCCAGATCAAGTAAAAGAAATTTGGCCCTTATGTCATACAGATGATTTAGTTGGAGCGATCCAACATCCAGAAGATGGATATATTCAACCTGCTGATTTAACACAAGCAATGGCTACAGGCGCAAGAAATATGGGTGCAGAGATTTATAGAAATACAGCTGTAGTTGGAATTAAACAAACTAAAGATGGATGGATTGTTGAAACAGACAAAGGAACAATTGAGTGTGAACATGTAATCTCATGTTCAGGAAACTTTGCGAGACAAACTGGAAAAATGGTTGGTTTAGACATTCCAGTAATACCAGTTGAACATCAATACATAGTTACTGAGCCGCATCCAGATATCCTAAAAAGAAAAAAAGAAGGTTTACCAGAAATGGGAGTTTTAAGAGATAGTGATAGTAGATGGTATATGCGAGAAGAAGCCGGTGGATTAATATTAGGACCCTATGAAGACGGTGCTCCTGCATGTTATGTTGATGGACCAAGTAAAGATTCTGAATATGAATTATTTCAAGAAGATCTAGATAGACTTGCCCCACATATAGAAGGTGCCATTCATCGCGTACCTGCTTTTGGAGAAGTTGGAGTAAAAAAAGTTTATAATGGTGCGATTTGTTATACGCCCGATGGAAACCCAATAGTTGGACCAGCATGGGGATTAAAAAATTTTTGGATAAACGAAGGACATAGTTTTGGAATTACGGCAGCAGGTGGTGCCGGATGGCAACTTGCTGAATGGATAGTAGATGGTGAACCAACAATCGATATGCTTGGTGTTGAACCAAGAAGATTTGGTGACTATGCAACAAAATCATTTTTAATAGAAAAAAATGAAGAAGCATACAACCATGTATTTAAAATTCATTATCCAGATGAAGAGAGAGGTGCCGCTAGAGAATTAAGAACATCACCTTGTTATGATAGAATGAAAAATCTTGGAGCAGTCTTTGGTCAAAAATTTGGTTGGGAGAGACCAAATTTTTTTGCAATAGATGGAATGGAACAAAAAGATGATTGGTCTTTTAGAAGATCTAAGTGGTTCAAAGCAATAGAAAAAGAATGTAAAAATGTTAAAGAGAATGTAGGACTTTTAGATATGACTGCATTTGCAAAATGCAGAATTAAAGGCTCAGGAGCAGAGGAATTTTTAGACTACTTAGTAGCTAATAAGCTCCCAAAAAAAATAGGAAGAATTGGTTTGTGTCATGCCCTTAATACAAAGGGAGGTGTTCACTCTGAATTTACGATAATGAGAGAAACTGAAGATAGTTTTTATTTAGTTTCTGCGGGAGCCAACCAAAGATTAGATCACGACTGGATTCATAAATGGATGCCAAAAGATGGAAGTGTTCAATTTGAAAATTTAACTAATAGCATGGGTGTATTGGTGGTATCAGGACCAAAAGCACGAGATCTAATGACAAGAGTTTCAAAAGATGACTTTTCTAATGAAAATTTTAAATGGTTAAGTGCAAAAAATGTAAATATTGGAAATGCACCAGTAAATGCAATGAGAGTAAACTTTGTTGGTGAACTAGGATGGGAACTACATCACTCAATTGAATATCAAAACCATATATTTGATAAATTAATGGAAGCAGGTAAAGACCTAGGTATTAAACCTTATGGAATTAGAGCAATGAACAGTTTAAGGCTTGAAAAATCTTATAAACTTGTTGGAACAGAATTATCAATTGAATATTCACCATATGAGTCTGGTTTAGATAGATTTATTCATCCTAATAAAGGTAATTTCATTGGTTTACAGGAGCTTAATAAATGGAGAGAAAAAGGCTTTAATAATAAATTAGTGACTATGGAAATTCACAATGTAGATGATGCTGATGTTCTAGGAAATAATCCAATTTATGATAATGGAAAAGTTGTAGGAAGAGCCACAGGTGGAGATTTTGGTTTTAGACTTGGTAAATCAATAGCTTTAGGAATGGTAAAACCAAATGTTGCGACAACTGGTCAAAAATTGAAAATTGATATTCTTGGTAAAATGTATGATTGTACAATTTTAGAGGAAAGTCCTTACGATCCTGAAAACAATTTATTGAGAGCATAATGAAAATACTAGTCGCTGTTAAAAGAGTTATTGATTACAACGTTCAAATAAGAGTTAAAGAAGATGGATCAGGCATTGTTACGGACAATGTTAAAATGTCAACAAATCCACCAGACGATAACGCAATTGAAGAAGCGGTAAAGATTAAAGAATCTGGCAAAGCAACAGAAGTTGTTGCTGTAACTGTAGGTGAAGAGAAAGCCCAAGAAACAGTTAGAAAAGCACTAGCTGTTGGCGCTGATAGAGGAATTCATATTAAAGCTGAGGGCATTGTAGAACCATTAGCTGTAGCAAAAATTTTACAAAAAATTATTGAAAAAGAAAAACCTGATTTAGTTTTTATGGGAAAACAAGCAATTGATGATGACTGTAATCAAACTGGTCAAATGTTAAGTGCTTTACTAAACTGGCCACAAGCAACTTTTGCATCGAAGATTGAAATTAAAGATAAGAAATTAGAAGTGATAAGAGAAATTGATGAAGGTCTAGAAACTATAGAGGTCAATCTTCCAGCAATAGTCACTTGCGATTTAAGATTAAATGAACCACGCTACGCTTCTTTACCAAATATAATGAAAGCAAAAAAAAAACCAATAGAACAGATGAGTGCATTGGATCTGGGTGTTGATACAACTCCAAGAGTTCAACTAATTAAAGTAGAAGAACCACCAACAAGAAAAGCAGGAATTAAAGTTTCTAGTGTTGCTGAATTAGTTCAAAAACTAAAAAATGAAGCAAAGGTTATTTAATGTCAGTATTATTGATAGTAGAACACAACAATAAAGAAATAAAATCTTTTACACTTAATGCTATTACAGCTTCATCTCAAATTGATACTGATGTTCATGCTTTATTGATTGGAAAAAACTGTTCAGACGTTGCAAAATCATTATCAGAAATATCATTAGTTAAAAAAGTATTACATGTTGAAGCAGATCATTATGAAAATTTTCTTGCTGAAAATTTTGCACCATTAGTTGTTAAGATTTCTAAAAATTATTCCCACGTAGTTAGTTCAGCAAATACATTTGGGAAAAATTTGATGCCAAGAATAGCGGCTCTTTTGGATACATCACAAGTAAGTGATATTACTAAAGTTATTTCTCCAGATAGATTTCTTAGACCAATTTATGCTGGAAACGCGTTTGCAACTGTAAAAAGCACAGATACCAAAAAATGTGTAACAATTAGACCAACTTCATTTGAACCATGTGAAGTTTCAGGAGGATCTGCACCCATAGAAAAAATAGAACCAACTGAAGAATTTACATCATCTAAATTTATTAAAAGAGAAGAAGTTAAATCAGACAGACCAGAGCTTGGGACGGCAAGAATTGTAATTTCAGGTGGTAGAGGAATGCAAAGTGGAGATAATTTTAAATTAATTTCTGATATAGCTGATAAATTAAATGCAGCAATAGGAGCTTCAAGAGCTGCAGTTGATGCAGGATATATAAGTAATGAGCATCAAGTTGGTCAAACAGGAAAAGTTGTAGTTCCAGATTTATATATTGCCGTTGGGATATCAGGTGCAATTCAACATTTAGCTGGAATGAAAGAAAGTAAAATAATTGTTGCAATAAATAAAGATGGTGAAGCACC
Source organism: uncultured Candidatus Pelagibacter sp. (assembly GCA_905620465.1). Lineage (GTDB taxonomy): Bacteria > Pseudomonadota > Alphaproteobacteria > Pelagibacterales > Pelagibacteraceae > Pelagibacter. The sequence goes on from CAJQTO010000020.1 coordinate 53,354, forward strand.
AATTTTTAGTGTTGCTGATTATGGTTTAGAAGCAGACTTATTTGAGGCCCTTCCACAGTTCTTAGAGGAATTGAATAAATTAAATACTATACAAAAATAACTAATACTGTAAAAAATTAACATATGCTCAGAGAAGCAATGGATTATGATGTGGTAATCGTTGGTGGTGGTCCTTCAGGACTATCTACAGCAATTAAACTTAAGCAATTAAATCCAGAATTGAATGTTTGTTTATTAGAAAAAGCTTCAGAAATAGGTGCACACATTTTAAGTGGTAATGTTTTTGAAACACGAGCTTTAGATGAATTATTTCCTAATTGGAAAGAATTAAATGCGCCAATTAAAACTAAGGTTTCAAAAGAAAAATTTTTATTTTTAAGTAAATCTAAATCATTAAGTTGGCCAACATGGTTATTACCATCTGTACAACAAAATCATAAAAATTACATTATTAGTCTTGCTAATTTATGTAGATGGTTGGCTGAACAAGCTGAAGCATTAGGTGTTGAAATATTCCCTGGATTTCCTGCAAGTGAAATTTTATATAATGATGATGGTTCAGTAAAAGGTGTGGCGACTCAAGATATGGGTATAGATAAAGAGGGAAATAAAAAAGATAGTTTTGAACCAGGAATAGAATTGATTGGAAAAGTTACAGTTTTTGCAGAAGGTTGTAGAGGACATTTAGGGAAAGAGCTTATAAAGAAATTTAATTTAGATGAAGGTAAAGACCCTCAACAATATGGAATTGGCTTTAAAGAAATTTGGGAAGTTGATGAAAAAAAACATCATGAAGGAATGGTAATACATACTGTTGGCTGGCCTTTAGACAATAATACCTATGGTGGAAGCTTTATCTATCATGCAGAAAATAAGCAGATTTTTTTAGGATATGTGATTGGATTAGACTACAAAAATCCATATCTTTCTCCTTTCGATGAATTTCAAAAATTTAAAACTCATCCATCAATTAAAAAGATAATTGAAGGTGGAAAAAGAATATCCTATGGAGCAAGAGCCCTGATTGAAGGTGGTCTACAAAGTTTACCAAAAATGTTTATGCCTGGTGCTTTATTAATTGGTTGTGATGCAGGGACTTTGAATATGCCTAAGATCAAAGGATCACATACTGCAATGAAAAGTGGAATGATTGCAGCAGAAACTATTTTTGAAAAATTAAAAGACAATAAAGATTTATCAATTTACGAAGATAAATTTAAAAAGAGTTGGGTTTATGAGGAATTATATGCAGCAAGAAATGTTAAGCCTAGCTTTAGTTGGGGTTTAATTTTTGGAATAATATTTACAGGAATAGATCAAATCTTATTTAGAGGAAAATTACCTTTAACACTTAATCACAAGCATGCTGATCATGAAACTTTGAAACCCGCAAATCAAATGCCAAAAATTGAATATCCAAAACCTAATGGAGTAATTACTTTTGATAAAACAAGTTCTGTTTATCTGACAGGTACGAATCATACTGACAATCAACCTGTTCATTTAAAACTTAAAGATCCAAATTTACCAATTAACTACACTTTAGAAAAATTTGACGAACCTGCACAAAGGTATTGCCCAGCTGGCGTTTACGAGATTCACGTAGAAAATAACGTAAATAAGTTTGTAATTAACTCACAAAACTGCATTCACTGTAAGACTTGTGATATTAAAGAACCATCTCAAAACATAGAGTGGGTAACCCCTGAGGGCGGGGGTGGACCTAAGTACGGTAATACATAGTACTTTTATTGATTAAAAACCCAATATGGACTAATAAATCTACATTATAAATTTAAATTATAGAAAATGGAAGTAGCAACAAAAATAGCACCAATTGCTCTAGCACTTATAATGCTTGGGCTTGGAATGAGTTTAACTATTCAAGATTTTTTGAGAGTAATTAAGGTCCCAAAAGATTTTTTAGTTGGATTTATTTGTCAATTAATTTTACTTCCAATCATTGCATTTACCTTAATAAAATTATTAAACACACCAGCAGAGCTAGCAATTGGAGTAATGCTTATTGCAGCAGCACCTGGTGGTGTCACATCAAATATACTCACAAAATTTGCTAAGGGTGATGTTGCACTTTCAATAACACTAACTGCAATTATTAGTTTAATTAGCATTATATCGGTTCCATTTATTATATTTAATTCAATTGAATTTTTTGAAATTGATAATATTTCAAAAGATATCTCTATGTTAGGAATTGCTTTAAAAATGTTTTTTGTTGTTACAGTGCCAGTAATAATTGGAATGATAATTAAAAAATATGCAAATAATTTTATCATTAATAAATCTTTAATAATTCAAAGAATATCAATTTTCTTATTTGTGTTAGTGTTTATTGCTATCTATATTGAAGAATGGGATAACATTGCCAGCTTTATAGCACGTGCAGGATTAATTGCTTTAATATTAAATATAACAATGATGGTTGTAGGTTTTTATGCAGCTAAATTTTTTGCATCTGGTGTCGCACAACAAAGATGTATCTCATTAGAGTGTGGACTTCAAAATGGAACCCTAGCAGCTTTTGTTGGAACACAAATTTTTGATGGAAGTTCAATGGTTTTTATTGTGCCAGCCGCCGCTTATGCATTAGTGATGATGATAACTTCCATATTTTTTGTATTTTTTATTAACAAAAATACTTAAAAATTTATTATTAAATTATAATATTGCTAAATTAAAAATTTTAGTAGCAAAAATTGACAATCTAGTGAGCACAACCTCTTGTAACGGAGCAAGTTTTTTTGTGAAAATACCTGTCAATTTGTAATGTTTTTTATCATCAATAGATAAGTTTTTAAATATAACTAATTTTTTTAATTTTCTAACAACTGTAGCTCTTGGTATGCCTGTAATATCAGAAATTGACATTGCACTAATTCCTGACATTTTGTCGTTTGTATAAAGTGATTTGATAAATTCTAATCTACTCATGTTACTTATTTCTTTTTTTGGCATGTTTAAATGTTGATTGACAACACATGCACCAAAAATGTGAAAAGTTTCTATATCATTAAAGTTTTTTTTATAATTAAGCAGCATTGGTATTTGCATTTCATAAAAAAGTTTCCATATATATGAAAAATTTTTTTTGATAATCTTCTCTAATTCTATTGCCGATAATGGTTTTAGTAAAATTTTTTCTTCTGATAATAGTTTTGATAATAAAGATAGAAAACTACTAATTCTTGTTACAGAGTTTATTGGTTTTACAAATGAAAATGCAGTCCTTTCTATTATAATTTTTTTTTTATCTTTTTTAATAATGCCATTTTTTTCAAGTTCTACAAGTTTTCTTCTTGTTGACTCTTTTGGAATATTAAGGTCATTTGATATGTCACTTATATTAAATTTTTCTAAAGTAATAGTTGATCTTAAAAAATAATCTTCATAATTTAACTTGATAAAATTTCTAGAATAAAAATCTAATGTTTTATTTAATAGATGAATAATAATTAAAAATTTGTCATGATCTTTAAAGGATTTGTAAATACCATTGAACCATTCCATTTGGAAAATTGTCCATTGTGGACCAATTTGCGAATACCTATCTATAAATACCCTCAATATATCTTGATGATAAATTTGTTTGGATATATCAGGGATATTTATTTTCATTTAATCTTTACAGTAAAATGCTATGTAAACCCAAAATGAACATATAATAGGCCAATGTCAAGTTACTTAACCCAATATGGCTAACAAACATATTGTTAATTTTAAACATGGATGATTAAATAATAATATGAGTTCAGAACAAGTCGATATAAATCATTTAAAAACCCAAAACATAAATGATGTTGATATTACACCTGATATTGAAATTAAACCTAGAGTAGATATTAATTTACTTCTTTCTAAAGTTAGAGCAGAAAAAAGAAAAGAAAACAAATTAAATTATGTTTTTTTTGTTATGGCTAGTGCTGTTATTTTAATCATGGGAATAATTATTTCATTATAAAAATCACAACATTTTCTTTTTGCAACTAAGAAAGATCAATAGCATATTTTTTTAACGATTCTATCGAAATAAGTTTTAAGGTTTTTTCGTGAGTTCTTTTTAAATAAATTGGACAACCTTTTCCAGCTTCTACAGCTTTAGCATAAGAACTTGCGCAAACGCACCAACCATCTCCATCTTTTAAACCGGGAAAGCCATTTTCTGGATGCGGTGTGATTAAATCATTACCATCTTTTTTGCACCACTCTAAAAATTCTGTAGTCACTTTTGCACATACTGTGTGTATACCATGATCATTTTCATCTGTATTACAGCATCCGTCTCGATACCATCCTGTTAATGGATTATTAGAACATTCTTCCAAATCTTCACCTAGTACATTTTTTTGTATATTACTCATTAAATTTTTGTAGGATTAGTTTGTCCTTTATAAACAATTTTAGGATCAAAGGTTTTTTCTTTTTCTTCAAATTTCATTTCGATTTTTCTTGCATTTTCAATTGGACCAAGTGGTATTGACCTGTAAAAACAAGATCTGTAACCAACGTGACAACTAGCACCACTACCAATATCAACTATTAACCATACAGAATCTTGATCATCATCAATTCTTATTTCTAAAATTTTTTGTGTAAATCCGCTGGTTTTACCTTTGTGCCAAATTTGTTTTCTAGACCTACTAAAATAATGTGCTTCTTTAGTTTCAATAGTTTTTTGGAATGCCTCAACATTCATGTAGCCGTGCATTAGAATATCTCTAGTTTTTGAGCACATTGTGATAACTGGAATTAATCCATCATTATCAAATTTAGGAGATAATAAATTTCCCTCCTCTATTTCAGTAATATTTTCTCTCTTTTTAAACATAATTATGTAATTATGTAGCATATAAATTAATATAATAAATATTTTAAAAACAAGAATTTACTGTATAAACTCCCTTTATGAAATTAGTAAAAGACCTAAATAACAAAACTATAAATGTTAATAAAGTTTCAGACTTAGAAGCTGAAGAAGCATTTAAAACTATATTAACTTGGTTAGGGGAAGATCCTAGCAGAGAAGGTTTATTAGAAACTCCAAAAAGAGTTGTTAAAGCTTTTAAAGAATATTTTTGTGGCTACACACAAGATGCTGGACAGATTTTAGAAAAAACATTTGGTGATGTTGAGGGATATGATGACATGGTTGTTGAAAAAAATATTTCATTTACTAGCCATTGTGAACATCACATGGCTCCAATGGTTGGAACGGCTCATGTTGCTTATATTCCAAATAAAAGAGTTGTTGGTTTAAGTAAATTAGCAAGAGTAGTTGAAGTTTTTTCAAAAAGACTGCAAACACAAGAAAGGTTAACAATGCAAGTTGCTCAAGCACTAATGACCTCATTGGATGCAAAAGGAGTTGCTGTTACAATTGATGCTGCACATCAATGTATGACCATGAGAGGTATCAAAAAAGAAAATGCCACAACAGTTACGAATTATTTTTTAGGGCAATTTAAAGTAGATTTAGGGATACAGAATAGATATTTAAGATTTATTAGTAAATAATCTCGTGCTAGATAATTTTAAAGCTTTAATATTAAATCAACAAGGTGAAAATTTTAGTAGAGAAGTTAAGTCTATTAGTAAAAGCTTTTTAAAACATGGAGATGTAGTTGTTAAAGTAGATTATTCAGATTTAAATTATAAAGACGCACTTATTTTGAATAATGGTGCAAAGTTAGTAAAAGAATTTCCTCATATACCAGGTATTGATTTTTCAGGTACAGTTTTAGAAAGTGAAAGCCCTAAATTTAAAAAAGACGATGAAGTGATACTTACAGGATGGAGAGTTGGAGAAATTTACTTCGGTGGTTATTCTCAGCTAGCAAAAGTTAATAGTGATTATTTAGTTAAAAAACCAAAAAATATTTCATCGAAACAAGCAATGATTCTAGGCACTGCTGGATTAACAGCTTTATTATGTTCTTTTGCAATTAAGGCTAGAGAAGAAATTTTATTAGGTGAAAAAATAAAAGACGTTTTAGTTACAGGAGCCTCAGGTGGAGTTGGAAGTATTGCAGTTATGATCTTGAGTAAATTTGGATACGATGTAACTGCGGTCACTGGCAAAGTAGAAAATGAAAAATATTTAAAGTCACTAGGTGCTAAAAATATTATAAATAAAGCAGATTTAGATAAAGATCCAAGGCCGTTAGATAAAGGACTGTGGGATGGAGTTGTTGATACAGTTGGTGGAAAAATACTTGCAAATGCACTTTCCCAAACTAGAGACAATGGAATTGTTGCTGCATGTGGAAATGCATCAGATTATAAATTACACACAACAGTAATGCCCTTTATTATTAGAGGAGTTAAGCTTTGGGGTATTAACTCTGTTACAGCATCGATAAAAAGGAGAGAGTTTGTTTGGAATGAAGTAAAAAATCTTATTGATTTCGATAAACTTGAACAATCAATTAAAACAATAAATTTAGAAGAGTTATTAGACATATATCCTAAAATGCTTAAAGGAGAAACTTCAGGACGATATATTATTGATCTGAATAAATAAATGGACTGGGATAAATTAAAAATCTTTCACGCCGTTGCTGAAGCAGGTAGTTTTACTAACGCTACAATAAATTTAAATCTAAGCCAATCGGCAATAAGTAGACAGATCCAATCATTAGAAAAAGATTTAAAAGTTCAACTTTTTGAGAGGCATGCAAGAGGTTTAACTTTAACAGAAAATGGAGAATATGTTTTTAAAACTGCTCATGAAGTCATTAGTAAACTTAAAGAGGTTGAAACTTCTTTGGGAGATCAAAAAAATAAACCATCTGGAAAACTTACAATTACAACAGTGAGAAGTTTTGGAACTCACTGGTTAACACCAAGAATCCAAGAGTTTATGTCGTTAAACCCAGAAATAGAAATAGAATTAATCTTTGATGATAAAGAATTAGATCTTAGTACAAGACAAGCAGACATAGGTATTTTTATGAGAAGACCTAAGAAACTTAATTATATTCAAAAAAAATTAATAGATATTAAATATTATATTTACGGTTCTAATAAATATTTAGAAAAATATGGAATGCCAAAAACAATTGTAGATTTAAACAAACATAGATTTATTTCATTTGGAAAAGGAGCACCTTCTCCAGTTTATAATCCTGATTGGGCATTAAAACTTGGAAACAAAGATGGAAAAAAAAGACAATCAGTAATGAAAGTTAATAGTGTTATGGGGTTATTATTAGCAGTCGAAACTGGTGTGGGGTTAGCAGCATTACCAGAATACCTTGTTTCAAATTCCAATAACTTGATTAAAGTTCTGCCAAGTTCTGAAGGACCAATAACCGAAGCTCACTTTGTTTACCCTCAATCATTAAAAAATACAGCTCGTATAACAGCCTTTAGAAACTTTCTTTTTAGTAAAATTGGTGATTGGAAATAAATTTTAATTATTTTTATCGTTAACATAAATAGAAACACCTCTTGAGTTAATATCTACATCAAATTTTTTATGAAGTGGTGGAAATGCCCTTTGTGAACAATCTAATCTGTCACAAGTTCTACAAGATACGCCAATTGGAATTTCTGTTTTTTTATCAGTAATATCTAAATTTTCCGTATAAACGAATTCTTTTGCATATTTGGCTTCACAACCAAGTCCAATAGATAAAATACTTTTTGACAAACCATATCTTCCAACACCTTTTTCAACTGTTCGAGCTATACAAACATATTTTTCACCGTTAGTCATTTTACTTACAGCAGCCTGAATAACACCAGGTCTTGTAAAAGCGGAGTAAACATTCCACCTAGGGCAAGCACCACCATACCTCGGTATTTCTATACCTGATAAAGAAAATCTTTTTGAAATATTTCCAGCAATGTCTGTTCTTAACATATGAAAAGGTATTCCTGGCAATTTAGGATCTTGGAGGCAAGTAACTCTATGAGCAACCTGCTCAAAAGATGTTGCAAATCTATTTTGTAAAAGTTCTAAATCATATTTTAATTTTTTACACTCAGAATGAAATAATTTATAAGGCATTAAAATTGCTGCAGCACAATAATTTAATAACGCAACTTGTGTTAATTTTTTTGACTCATCTGAGGGAAAGTTAAAATTAGATAAATATTTATTAATTTCTTTTATTGCACCTTCTTGAGCTATTTGAGATGCAGCATGTAATTTTTTAGTTTCTAAAGTATTATAGTCACTTAACAAAAGTTCTTTTTTATTTTTATTATAAATCTTGGAGAAAGGTTTTTTTTCTTCTGGTATTACATCTTTAACTACTATTGAATATTCTGATTCTAGATAATCACATAAAGCAATATACCTAGTTCTATTATTTTTTTGTACTTTGTTAAATATTTGATTTGCAAACTCTTCAAGTTTAGGAAAGTAATTTTTATTTTCTTGTAAAAAATCTGAAATTACCTCACCCGGGAAAGCTGCTTTTCTTTTATCAATTATTTTCCCTGATAAATTTTCAACTTTGTTAATCAGTTCATGATCTTTTTGTTTAAAATTATCTCCTAGTTTAATTAATGCTCTGGCAATTTTTGGATTAGTATTAACTAAATCTTGAACCTCTGGTCCAAGAATATCTAAATCTTCAAATAATTGATCATCTAAAAGTTCTGAAATATTATTTGCTAAGTTGATATCTGACTTAGTTGTTAAATCTGATAACTGAATTTTTAATTTTTCACATACCTTAAGGAGTAGATCACCATCAATCTTTCTTTTACCACCTTCAATTAAATTTAAATAACTTGGAGAAATTCCAAGCTCTTCAGCTAATTTGTTTGCCTGTAAACCCAATTGTCTTCTAAAAGCCTTTATTTTTGGACCAATTTTTAAATCTAATTGACTCATATTTTCTATTTGTAAACTTTGTAAATTAAAATTTACACAAAGTTTCTATATTTTACAAGGATTTTGATGAATTTAATAGATTTTGTAAATTTTGTAAATTATACATCATGTATGAACAATAAAAACATTAATAAAAATCAAGAAAATCAGTCTCAATTCACTCAAAAAGAGGATCAGAATCAATATAACCAGTCTGGTATTTACTTGAGAGATGACCATTGTGACTGGGGTTCAAGTGGAATGAATGAATTCACTAAAGAATATAGTGAAGACAAATAAGCCACTTAAATACTAATTTTCTTAAAAAAATATAATCTATAAAAACTAAAATATGAGCTCAGAAGCTAAAGTATCATACGACTTAAAAAGATTTGCAGGTATTAAAAGAGATTATACCTCTAAAGAAGTTGAGAGACTTAGAGGGTCAATAAAAATAGAATATTCGATGTGCAAACATCAATCTAAAAAATTATGGGAATTATTAAACTCAGAACCATATATAAATACTCTAGGTTCATTATCTGGAAACCACGCTATACAACATGCAAAAGCAGGATTAAAAGCAATTTATTTAAGTGGATGGCAAGTAGCTGCAGACGCTAACACTGCTGGTGAAATGTATCCTGATCAATCTTTATATCCATACGATAGTGCTCCAAAATTAGTTGAGTCGATGAACAATGCTTTAGTTAGAGCTGACCAAATTCAACATATGGAAATTAGTGATGGTGATATGCAATCAAAAGATAGGACAGACTATATGCTTCCAATCATTGCAGATGGTGAAGCAGGATTTGGTGGACCATTAAATGTTTTTGAATTAACAAAAAAATTTATTAAAGCAGGTGCTGCTGGAGTTCATTTTGAAGATCAATTAGCTAGTGAAAAAAAATGTGGGCACATGGGCGGAAAAGTTTTAGTTCCAACAGGCACTATGATTAAAAATTTAAAAGCTGCAAGATTAGCTGCTGATATTGCTGATGTACCATTAATAATTTTAGCAAGAACAGATGCAAATGCTGCAAAATTAATTACTAACGATCATGATGAAAATGATAAACCATTCTTAACAGGCAAAAGATCACCAGAAGGTTTTTATTATGTTAAACAAGGAATTGAACAAGCTATCTCAAGAGGTTTGGCTTATGCGCCTTATTCAGATTTAATCTGGTGCGAAACAGCCACACCCAATCTTGAAGAAGCTAAAAAGTTTGCAGATGCAATACATGAAAAATTTCCTGGTAAGTTATTAGCTTACAATTGTTCTCCCTCTTTTAATTGGAAGAAACATTTATCAGATGCTGAGATTGCAACTTTCCAACAAAAAATTAGCGAAATGGGTTATAAATTTCAATTCATTACGCTTGCAGGTTTTCACACACAAAATATTGCAATTTTTGAACTTGCTGAAAAATATAAAACTGAAGGAATGACTGCGTATTCTAAAATTCAAGAACTTGAATTTGCTAGAGAGAAGGATGGGTATACAAGTGTTAAGCACCAACGAGAAGTTGGAACCTCTTATTTTGATGCAGTTTCAAATACTATAAGTGGTGGAAAAAGTTCTACAACTGCAATGGAAGGCTCAACAGAGTCTGAGCAATTTTAATTAGTCTTTAACACACCCTCTAAATATGATTAAATATTTAGATGTTTATAAGTAGTTTCTTTTTAATCATTCTTTATATTTCTCACAGATATATTGTTGCTTGGATAAAATTTTACAATAATTCAGATAAACGTTTTGGTAGCTCTATTTGGCGTTGGACATATGACTATAAAGTAGTCGGAGACAGAGATATTTCAGATCTAGATGATAAGCCTTTTGTAAGAAAAAGAAGAATTAGAAACCGCACAGTCACATACATGTATTGTAATTTTTTCGTTGGATTTGTTATACTGATGTCTTTTATAAGCAATCTTCTTATATTAATTTTACAGTAATTAATTCTGTATAGTGCGACACTAATGCGATTGATAATCATTCGCAATGGAAATAATAAGCATTCTAATTTAATTAAATCAATATATAGGAAATAATAATGAAAAAATTTACAATTATTGCATTTTTTATAGCTTTTTTTGCAAACATGACGTTTGCAGCTGAAGTTAACGTGTTCAGTGCAAGACATTACGATTCTGATATTCAACTTTACGAAAAATTTACAACTAAAACTGGAATTAAAGTAAATGTTGTATCTGGAAAAGATAAAGCTCTTCAAAAAAGAATAACTGAAGAAGGTACTGCTTCAAAAGCCGACCTTTATATTACTGCTGACGCAGGAAGATTGGGTGCATTCGCTGCAAAAGGAATGTTCCAAAATTCTATGTCTCCAGCAATTAAAGCTGCAGTTCCATCAAACTTTAGAACTTCTAAATGGACTGGAATAGCTAAGAGAGCAAGAATTATGTATTACTCACCTGAAAGAGTAAATGCAAATGAACTTAATGGTATGACTTACGAAGGTCTTGCTGATCCAAAATGGAAAGGCAGAGTTGTTATAAGAAAATCTAACAATATCTATAACCAATCTCTTGTTGCTTCATTAATTAAAAATAATGGAAAAAAAGCGACAGCAGAATGGGCTAAAGGAATTGTTGCTAACATGGCTAGAGATTCTAAAGGAAACGATAGAGCTCAAATTCTAGCAGTAGCAGCTGGTGAAGCTGATATAGCTGTAGCTAATACTTACTACTTAGCTTTGATGTTATCTGGAAAAAAAGGTCCAGAACAACAAGCAGCAGCTAAAAAAGTTTTACCATTCTTTCCTAACCAAGGAGATAGAGGAACTCACATGAACATTAGTGGTGGTGGTGTATTAAAAAATGCTCCAAATAAAGCTAATGCGATTAAACTACTTGAGTTTTTATTAACTAAAGAAGCACAAACACATATAGTTAATAATACATTTGAATACCCAATGATTGCAGGTGTTGAGCCTCACGCATTAGTTAAACTAATGGGTCTTGGATTTAAACAGGATTTAAAAACAAAAGTAGCAAATTACGGAAAAAACCAAGCTGTAGCATTAGAAGTAATGTTAGCAGCTAAGTGGAAGTAAGTAATAAGTGAAAAAAAATTTATTTAATATTGATTTAAATAAATCTTCTAATGTATATGGGTCACAATCTCTGAAAGCTTGTGATCCGTGTGCAGCAGAGTGTGAAAAAATCAATAGAAAAATAAATAACAGAAAGTTATCAGATATTAAAGACGAAGAGGTTGCACATATCCTTTCTCCCTTTAATACATAATTTTCTTTTTAATGATTGTGCTCATAATCTTTCTTCTTTAGGTAATTTACCCTACCTAAATTATTATGAGCACTAAAAATTTTTTATGGGCGTAATACAATTAAATAAACATTTAATAAATAATAGGAATAGAATGATTGAAGGAAAAAAATGCTCAAGCGTAACCTTAAAAACTAGAAAAATTGGTAAATGGGTTGATGTAAATACAGATGAAATCTTTAAAGGTAAAAAAGTAATATTATTTTCATTACCAGGTGCGTTTACACCCACATGTTCTGAAAAGCAGTTACCAGGTTTTGAAAAAAATTATGATAAATTATTGTCATTAGGTATTAACGAAGTTTATTGTGTTAGTGTCAATGATGGCTTTGTAATGAATGCTTGGGCAGATCAACAAAAACTAACAAAAGTTAAGGTATTACCCGATGGAAATGCAGATTTTACTCGTTCAATGGGGATGTTAATTGATAAAAAACATTTAGGGTTTGGCCCAAGAAGTTGGAGATATTGTGCAATAATTAACGACGGTGTTGTTGAAAAATGGTGGCAAGAGGATGGCATGAATAATGAAGGAACTGATCTTGATCCATATAAGCAAACAACTCCAGAAAATTGTATAAAATATTTGTCTAAATAATAAAATTGTAAGCAAGCCATAGCTTATAAGAAAGTTTTAAGAATTAGCTCTTGTAATCTCTCTCTCAAATTGGTTTCAGAGTTATTATTAACTTCCCTCCAAGGAGGGAAGTTTCTTAAAAATAATAATTGGGGTAATATAAAATATGGGATTAAGAAAAATAAATATTTGGTATGTGGCATCACTTTCTATTTCCTTGATAGTAGCCGTTCCTATTTTAACCGTATTTAGTAGTTTTTTTGAAACTACTGGGGACTATAGTTTAATTTTAAAAAATACTTTTTTTTATGACTATATTTATAATTCTTTAACACTTTTAATAGGTGTCTTATTTTTAACATTTATAATTGGTGTTGGATGTGCCTATCTGGTTTCATTTTATAACTTTCCAGGTGTAAATTTTTTTAAATGGTCTCTAATTTTATCTTTTGCAGTTCCAGCTTATATTTATGCATATTCTTTAACCGCTTTTTTTGAAAATTATGGAACAGCTTTTTCAATTTTAAAAAACTTATTTGGAGAAGGTAATTACAATTCTCATATTCCGAAATTTGATGGAATGATGGGTGCTATAATCTCAATATCCTTTTCATTATTTGGGTATGTTTATGTTTTAACGAGAACATCATTTCATTATCAATCTCAAAATTTAATAGAACTAGGAAAAAACCTTGGCTTTTCAAAAGAAAAATCATTTTTTAAAATAATACTTCCTTCCGCTAGACCTGCAATAGTCGCTGGTCTTTCATTAGTTGCAATGGAAACTTTATCAGATTTTGGTGCAGTATCTTTTTTTGGAATATCCACTTTTACTACAGGAATATATAATGCGTGGATTTCTTTTGATGATCTTGCTCTAGCTAATAGATTATCATTTTATTTATTATTTTTTATTCTTGGACTTTTTATTTTAGAAAATTTTTCTAGGAAAAAAGCACAATACCACACATCCTCTAAAGGTGGTTTCAAATCAAAATCAGTTATTAATTTAAATGGTTATAAATCATTTTTGGCATTTTCTTTTTGTATGTTTGTTTTTTTTGTGAGTTTTTTATTTCCAGTTCTTCAAATGCTTTATTGGACAATTATTTTTCCAAAACATTTAACAGATTTAAATCTTATTGAATTATTTTCAAATACTATAATTTTAGTAATTTTATCTAGTTTTTTATTAATTTCTCTAGCTTTCATTTCAAATTATGGAAATAGAGTTTCTAAAAGTAAATTTCTTGAAGCACTAACAACTTTTTCAATATCTGGATATGCCATACCTGGAATTATTTTAGCTGTAGCATTTATTACTTTTATTTCATGGTTTGACAGCAGTATCCTAGGTCAATTTGAGTTAAATACTATAAAACCAATCTTCATAGGATCTATTTTCGGTTTGGTTTTAGTTTATTTTATAAGGTTTTATTCCTTAGCAAGTAATGGAATTAAATCAGGTTATTTAAAGATTAATTATTCAATTGACGAAGGTGCTTATTTATTAGGCTATTCTAAATTTAAAACATTTAGAAATATCCATATCCCATATTTAAAAAATTCAATTTTATTAATTGGAATTTTAATTGCTATAGAAATCATAAAAGAACTGCCAATTACCTTAATTATGAGACCTTTTAATTTTGAAACATTTGCGACAAAAGCATACATTTATGCTTCCCAAGATTTATTAGAAGCAGCTGCGGCACCATCTTTATTTCTGATAATTATTGCAAGTTTCTTTATTTTAATTACATCTAAATATATCCTTAAGGATTAAAAATATGACTAAAAATTTTTTAGAAATAGATAACGTAACATTTGCTGCTAGTGCACAAAATAAAGTCATCAATGTTTCATTAAATATAGAAAACCAAGGAGACATTGTTTGTTTGTTGGGTCCATCTGGAATAGGTAAAACTACAATTCTTAGAACTATAGCTGGTTTAGAAAAAATACACTCAGGGAGAATTTTATTAAAAGATAAAATAATTTCCTCACAGGACATTCACGTAGAGCCAGAGCACAGAAATATATCAATGGCTTTTCAAGATAACTCATTATTTCCTCATTATAACGTTCTAGAAAATATAAAATTTGGAGCTGAGAGAAATAAAAAGAAAAAAAAAGGTTTAAATATTAATGAGATAATTAAATTTCTTCATATTGATCATGTGATAGATAAATTTCCACATCAAATAAGCTCTGGTGAAGCGCAAAGGGCTTCTCTAGCTAGATCATTACTATCTAACCCTGATCTACTTTTATTAGATGAACCACTATCAAACGTAGACCAAAGCTTTAAAGAAGAAATTCAAGTAAAATTAAAACAAATATTAACCGAACAAAAAATAACTACAATAATTGTGACACATGACTCTTATGAAGCTTTTTATTTAGGTACAAAATGTGGAATAATTCTAGAGGAACAATTAAAACAATTTGATGACCCTTATAACGTTTACCATTTTCCAAATTCAGTAGAGGTAGTTAATTTTTTAAACAGAGGAATTTTAATTCCAGCAAAAGTTACAGGTGAAAATAGTTTAGAGAATACTGATTTAGGCACAATAACTGGTAATTTTATAAAACATTATCCAAAAGGATCAGAGGTTCAACTCTTATTACAACCAGAAGATCTTGAGCATGATGATCAAAGTAATCTAAAACTAGAGGTAGTTGATAGAAAATTTAGAGGAACCAACTTTATCTACACACTTAAAACGGCAAGTAATAAATTAATCCCAGTATTTGTTCACTCACACCACATTCATCAACATGAAGTTGATGAAAAATTTGGTATCAAACGCCCTATTAATATTGATCATATAGTTTGTTTCTAATACAAAACTTTATTTAGAAATGAATAATAAATTAAAAACCTTAGTCAAAGGAATAATTGACGTAAGCCCTTTGATGATACCCGTGATTCCTTTTGGAATTATATACGGTGTTATTGGAATGGATTTAGGTATTGGTCCTTACATGACACTAGGATTATCGATTATAATTTTCGGTGGAGCTTCTCAGATAGTTTTACTGCAACTATTTTCAGGTGGTGCATCATCTTTAGTTATTTTGAGCTCTGTAGGTGCGGTAAATGCTAGACATGTATTGTATGGAGCTGTTTTATCAGAACATTTATCTACCTTAAAACTTTCATGGAAAATAATTTTGTCTTATGTAATGACAGATCAAGCCTTTGCAGTTTCAAACAATTACTTTAAAAAAAATAATAAAGATAAAAATTATCATTATCATTTACTTGGTTCAGGTTTTACATGTTGGAGTATTTGGCAAATTTCTACAATTTTAGGTATAGTTTTAGGATCAGTTGTACCTGAAGAGTTAGGTTTAAGTTTTACAATTTCTTTAACATTCCTTGCTTTATTGATTAGTGATTTTAGAAAATTTAAAAATATTATTATAATGTTAGTATCTGGAATAGTTGCAACCATTGGTTACAACACAATACCGTTTAAGGCATATATAATTGTTGCTGCACTATCAGCCTTAATTGTTGCTGTATTATTAACCTTAACAGATTCAAAGAAAAGATAATGTATTGGTCACTTATAATTTATGCTGGAGTAATTACATTTGTAACAAGATTTTCTATGATCTTCTTACTAAAAAAAGATATTTTAAATGATAGAGCAAAAAAAATATTATCTTTCGTTCCAGCAGCAATTTTTCCAGCAATAATCTTTCCACCAATATTTTTAGATAGTGCAGGCTCTTTAGATTTAGAAGGTAATCCTCAAATATTAGCTACTATATTTGCAATAATTGTTGGTTATTTTAGTAAAAATATCATAGCTACAATTTTTTCAGGTCTAATTTCATACTGGATATTGATTTTTTTATTTAATTTTTAAAAACCTTAAAAATAAGAATATTTATTTACAGATCTAAGAAATAATTTTTTTTAAGTAGTTTGAATATTCACAATTTCCATAAAATTTTATTGATTTTTTTATGTGGTCTTTATTTATCCATTTATTTAAGTAAGCAATTTCCTCTATACAAGCAATTTTAAAGCCTTGTCGATTTTCAATGGCAGACACAAATAAAGAAGTATTGTAAAAATCTTCTATAGACCCAGTATCTAACCAGGCACCACCTCTACCTATATATTCTGCTTTTAGGTTGTTTTTTGATTGATATTTTTTTAAAAGGTCTGTTATTTCTAACTCACCTCTTTTTGAAGGTTTTAAGCTTTTTGCATACTTAACAACCATTTTATCAAAAAAATACAATCCGGTAATTGCTAAGTCAGAAATAAATTTTTTGGGTTTTTCTTTAATAGCTATTATCTTCTTAAATTTGTTTACTTTAGCTACTCCATATTGCTCAGGTTTTAAAACTTTATGTAAAATAACTTTTGCACCATTTTTTAATTTTGAACTTTCTAGAAGCATTTTAGTTAAATTTTGACCATAAAAAAAATTATCACCAAGTATTAAAGCTACGTTATTTTTTCCAATAAATTTTTCACCCAATATAAACGCATCTGGTAATCCTTTTGGCGTTGCCTGCTCTTTATAGGTAATTTTTATACCGAGATTATCTCCATTAGGTATAATTTTTTTATATTGCTCTAACTGCCCCTTATTAACAATAATTAAAATATCTTTTATTTTAGATAACATTAAAATTGACAGTGGGTAGAATATTAATGGTTTGTCATATATTGGAAGTAATTGTTTGTTAACAGCTTTTGTTAATGGGCTCATTCTTGTTCCCATTCCTCCAGCTAAAATTATACCTTTTTTAATCATTTTTTATTACCTAGTCTTTTTGTTATATCGCTTCTTGAAATTGATTCATAATATATGTTATTTTCTAAGTACCATAAAAATGTTTTTTTTAAACCCTCGTTAAAATTTATCTTAGGCTTCCATTTGAGTTTTTTTATTATTTTATTACTGTTTAGAGCGTATCTTAAATCGTGACCGGGTCTATCTTTAACAAAAATTATTTTTGTTTGTTTGCCAATTTTGACTAATTTTTTTGAAAGATTTAGTAAAGCTCTGCAAATTTCTAAATTATTTAAATTTTTATTAGAACCAATATTGTAAAATTCTCCAATTTTCCCTTTTTTAAAAACTTTTAAAAGTGCAGAACAATGATCTTTAACATAGATCCATTCTCTAGAATTTTTACCTTTACCGTAAATAGTTAAGGGTTTGTTATTTAAGATATTATAAATTAGCTTTGGTATTAATTTTTCAGGATGTTGCTTTGGTCCATAGTTATTTGAGCAATTAGTTATTATTGCTGGAATATTATATGTCCTAACATATGAAGACACTAGGTGATCTGATGAAGCTTTACTTGCTGCATATGGTGAGCTTGGTTTATAAGAATAATTTTCGTCAGATCTACCTCTCAGAACATCTCCATAAACCTCATCTGTAGATATGTGAATTAGACGAGTTTTTTTATTTTTTTGTGAATATTCTTTAAATACCTCTAGTAAGTTAAAAA
>CAJQTO010000021.1 GCA_905620465.1 uncultured Candidatus Pelagibacter sp.
AATTGATGCTGCTGAATGGTGCTGTCCTAAGCCAGACATGGTATTTGGTTTCCAAAAAGTTCTAAAACATTACTACCTACAAGGTCTTCACCAAGTAGTAGTAAATGCTGACTTCTATATTACAGGATCTTTGTACAATAAGATGTCTGCTTTAGAGAAAAAAGCTTTAGAAGTTGCTGCGAATGCATCTTTGTCAAAATCAATGAGTTACAGAATATACGAAAATGGAAAAGCTCTACATGAGCTAACTACGAAGCATGGTGTTATTTTACATGATACTCCTGCTGACTATTTCCCAGCGTATATGGCTGCAGCAAAAGCAGCTTTAGAAAAAAATGCGGCTAAGAACCCGTTCTTTGCTAAAGTTTGGCAATCTCAAAAGGACTTTGCTGATATAGCTGTACCTTTTTGGTCTGGATCTCAAATGTCTAATGCTAAGCTAGGAATGGCCCACGCAGAAACATTAAAGTAGTATTTAGATAAAAGTAATTATAACTGAAGCGGACTTTACAGTCCGCTTTAGTTTTTTTTTAAGACTTTATTTATGCCAAAAAACTACAATTCAAAAAAACCCATCAAACCCATCAAGTTAGATATTTCAGATGAAATGATTGCTGAGAGACGAGGTGGTTCAGGATCAATGCCTAAAAATATGCCAAAATGGATGGCGTTAACTATTACAAAAATTGATTTAGTAAATAAAAAAATTGGTAATGTGGTATGTTGGATAATTATACCTTTAACTTTTACTATGGTTTATGAAGTTTTAGCAAGAAAGCTTTTCAATGCTCCAACAATGTGGGCATACGATATGAGTAGATTTTTCTATGGCGCTCTATTTATGCTCGGTGCAGGATATGCCCTGTCAAAAGGCGTTCATATAAGAGCAGACTTTTTATACAGAAATTTTAAAACTAAAACGCAAGGTAAAATAGATTTTTGGCTATACCTTGTATTTTACTTCCCTGGATTATCTATATTTTTATATATGTCGACAATTTTTTTACAAGAATCTATCATGAGAGGCGAAAAAGGAATGGATACAGCATGGATGCCATATATGTGGCCAATAAAATCATGTTTGTGGTTAGGAATAGTATTTTTACTTGTTCAGGGTATATCAGAATTATTTAAAAGTTATTGGGCTGCAACTAAAGGTAAGTGGCCAGGAGAACAAAAATAATGTTAGCAGAATTTATTAATCCAGCATTTTTAGGATTCATACTTATTGGTGTGATGCTCTTTTCTATTTTTGTAGGCTTTCCTATATCTTTTACTTTAATATTTTTAGGATTTGTTTTTGGTTATTTGGGTTTTGGTAAACTAGTATTTTATCTAATGACTTTACAGTTTTCAATGGTCATGACTGAACAAACATTAGCAGCCGTTCCACTCTTTGTCTTTATGGGTATCATGATGGAACAAGCTGGTTTAATGGAAAGATTATTTTCAGCATTCCAATTAATGTTAGCTAAAGTAAGAGGCTCATTATATTACGCGGTTCTATTTGTCTCTGTAATTTTTGCGGCTGCAACAGGAATTGTTGGTGCCTCAGTAACTATACTTGGAATTATGGCTGCTAAATCTATGAACAAGTCTGGATATAACGTTCGATTAGCTGCCGGAACAATTACAGCAGGGGGAACCTTGGGTATTTTAATTCCACCAAGTATTATGCTTGTTGTAATGGGACCTATTATGGAAATACCTGTTACAGATTTATTTGCAGCAGCTATTATTCCAGGAATATTATTAGCAACATTATATGCGGCGTATACAACAATTAGATGTTGGATAGATCCAAGTTTAGGTCCAGTTTTACCAGTTGAATTAAGAGCAACTAGTATTAAAGCAGTTTGGATTGAATTCTTCATTGGTTTGGTCCCGCCTGCAGCATTGGTTTTTGCTTCACTAGGAAGTATTTTATTTGGTTTTGCCACACCTACAGAAGCAGCTGGTTGTGGTGCAATGGGCTCTTTGCTTTTAGCGATTGCTTATAGAAAATTAACATTTGGACGATTACAACAAGCTTTACTTAAAACTTTAGAAATTTCAGCATTAATAATGGTTTTGGTAGCAGCTTCTAATTTTTTTGGTGCTGTATTTTCAAGATTAGGAACACCGATGCTCCTAACAGATTTTTTATTAGGCTTGGAAATGAATAGATATTTAATTCTTGCAATAATTATGGGAATGATTTTTCTTTTGGGATGGCCGTTAGAGTGGGTTCCTATTGTAATGATTATAGTTCCAATTATATTACCATTAGTTGAAGCGCTAGGTTTTAATTTAACTTGGTTTGCAATACTTGTTGCTGTAAACTTACAAACAGCATGGCTCTCACCACCTGTTGCTTTATCTGCATATTTTTTAAAAGGTGTTGTTCCAGAGTGGGATCTTAAAGATATCTATCATGGTATGATGCAATTTATGGTTATTCAAGTAATTGGTTTAATTTTAATTATTATATTTCCGCAAATTGCTTTGTGGCTTCCTGCCTATCTGTATGGACAGTAGAGTTTATTAGTTTATTATAAAATGGTGATTCAGAATAAACCTAAAAATAATCTAATTAATTGGGAGATTGTCTCAGTTAACCCAAATGATAAAAAATGGAATTGGGTAGATCTTTTTTGTTTTTGGGGAATTAACATTCAAAGTATAATAGCATTTTCTCTTATAACCTCTCTTTATCTTGTTTATGATCTAAGTATTACAGTAGTTTTTTTAGGTAGTTTAATTGGGTCTTTTTTTGTTTATTTCTTTGCAAATTTAATTGGCAAACCATCACAAAAACACGGCATTCCTTTTCCTGTTTTATTAAGAACATCCTTAGGATTTAAAGGGGCAAAGTACTTTGCTTTAATAAGAGGCTTGGTAGGTGTTTTTATGTTTGGTATTCAAACATATTTTTTATCAAAAGCATTTAGTTATTTAATAAGAATATTTATTTTCTCGATTGATAATACAATAATTGATCAAGATATTTTTTTAATTTTTCTTTTAGGTTTAAATATAATTGATTGGGTATCTTTTATTATTGCCCTTTTATTGCAAGCATTTTTATTTAGTAAAAGTCACAAATTTAATAAACTACTTATAAATTTTTCGGCAACAACTGTTTATTTAGGAATTATATCATTTTTTTTAATTGTAATTCTTTCTGATTTTGAACATGTAACGTCAGCATTTATAGATATTTTTACTTATAATAATTTTTTTATTAAAACCAACATTGGTCCTATAATCTCAATTGCAGGAAGTATTTTTGCTTATTTTTCAATTGTTCTTCTCAGCTATGGTGATTTTTCTCGTTATGTCAAAAATGAAAATGAATTAAAAAAAGGTAATTTGAGTTTAATTTTAAATTTAATTGTTTTTTCATTTTTAGCAGTTTTTATAGTTATCGGAGCTGATGTTATTTTAAATAAAAACTTAGAAAATATGGAAAGAATTTTAACAAATCCGACTGATATTATTGGCAAGTTTGACAATATTTTAATAACAGCAATAGTTTTATTTTTTATCATTGTTGCATCCACTTCAACAAATTTAATTGCAAATTTTGTACCTGCTCAAAATTCATTATTAAACTTTTTACCAAACAAACTTAATTTAAAAAGTGCAACTCTTGTTATTGCTATTTTAGGATTTATTATTGGTATTTTTTGGTTACCACTATTAAGTAAAATAGGAATTTTTTCATTTGTGGATACAGTAGCTTCATTTTTTGGACCTATTTTTGGTATTATGGTAATTGATTATTATTTAGTTAAGAAAGAAAATCTAAATAATAAAGATATTTTTTCTTCTGATATTAATAGCGCTTATTATTATTCTAATGGCTGGCATACAAAGGCAGTCTATTGTTTATTGATTGGTTTTATTTTTGCAGCTGGAACAATATGGAATGAAAATTTAATGTATTTACAAGCTTATTCATGGATAATAGGTGCTTTCATTTCATCACTAACTTACTATCTTTTATCAAATAAATAGTTTCTATGAACAAATTTGATTTACAAAATAAAACTGCAGTAGTCACGGGTGGTGCTCAAGGTTTTGGGCTTGATATTGCTAAAAGATTTTTACAGTCAGGTGCAAAAGTTATAATTTGGGATATTGATGAAAAAGAACTGTTAAAAGCTTCAAAAAAATTAAACAATTCAAATCTCTCCTTTAATATTGTTGATGTCTCAAACTACGAGCACGTTAAAGACACTGTTAGCAATATAATAAAAACATCTAAAATTGATATATTGATTAATAATGCAGGCATTACTGGCTCGACAACATCTTTATGGGAATATGATGTTGAGGAATGGAACAAAATAATTAACATCAATTTAATGGGTACGTTTAATTGTTGTAAATGCATCGTTCCAAGTATGATTAAAAATGATTATGGAAGAATTGTAAATGTAGCTTCTGTAGCAGGAAAAGATGGTAATGCAAACGCAAGCGCTTACAGCTCGGCAAAAGCTGGAGCAATAGCTCTAACCAAATCATTAGGTAAAGAACTCGCTGATAAAAATATAGCAGTTAATGCCGTTACACCAGCAGGAGCAAAAACAAGAATTTTAGATCAAATGTCAAAAGAACATGTTGCTAAAATGCTTTCAAAAGTACCAAGAGGTAGATTTCTGGAGATAGAAGAGTTTACTTCTCTAATTTGTTGGCTTTCATCAGAAGAAAATTCATTTTCTACGGCAGCTGTTTTTGATATTAGTGGCGGTAGATCTACTTATTAGGCTTATTTTTAGGTGTAATTGATGTTTGCTTTATAAAAATTTTGTTTTCTTTTGATATCACTGGAGCAAGTATTATCACTGACCAATATATTAAAAGTATAAATATAGAAAATGATTTCATTCGGAATACCTAAGATCTAATATTGTACTTAGAATGTTTAAATATTGTTCAAATGTTGTTTTTTTTTGTAATATTATATACAAAACCTCTATGCTCAAATTTTTTTTATTAGTTGTTTTTTCTTGGATTTTACTTTTACAAGTTACCTTAGCTGAAAAAGTAAATATTTTTAATTTTACTGAAGATGAATTCACAAAACTAAAAGTAAGAAAGGTTAAAGGTGAAACTACCTGGTCTCTTGGATCAAACAAAAACGGTAATTTTATTAAAGCTGAAGCTGAAGGCAAAGGTTCAGGACTTGGCAAGGAGGTTAAAATAGATCTTTTAAAAACACCATTTATTAATATTACATGGAAAGTAGAAAAAGATCTTTCGGGTATTATTGAAAATAGTAAAAAGGGTCATGATTATGCGGCAAGAGTCTTTGTAGTTAAAAAAACTGGATCTACACCTCTTTCAAATCGAGCTATTAATTATGTTTTTTCAAGCAACAATAATGTTGGTGATTATTGGCCAAGTCCTTACACTAAAAAATCCATAGATTACGTGTTATCAACTACAAAAAAAGAATTTGATGAGTGGGTCTCAGTTAAAGTCAATGTAAAAGAGCACTTTAAGAAACTTCACAATCTTGATGTTAAAGAGTTATCTGGTGTAGCAATAATGACAGATACAGATAATTCTAAGTTAAAAGCTATTGCTTTCTATCAGAATATTTATTTTTCTTCAGAATAATTAAAGCTTTAGGTATTTTTTAAGACCCATACTTAAAAAAGATAAAAGTATAGCTACTATAACATCTTCAATTGGCTTTGCGCTGGGGACACCAAAATTCCAAGCTAAAACCGCTATTAACCAAATAATATAAACCTTCATTTAAATTATTATATCTTAGTTTAATGTTAAATAATCATTTTTTTGATATTATATATAAATGCATAAAAATTTCACACATAAAGTTAAAGTTTATTATGAAGATACTGATGCGGGCGGCATTGTTTATTATGCTAATTATTTAAAATTCTTAGAAAGAGCCAGAACTGAGGCTATAAATAATATTGGACTAAGTAATAAAAAAATTAAAGATAATTTTGGTGCTTTAATAATAGTTAAGTCATGCAATATTCAATATAAAAAACCAGCACAATTAGAAGATGAATTAAGTATAAGAACTTTTGTTAAAGATATTACAAAAACATCATTTACTATGATGCAAATTATTAGCAGAAAAGACGAAGTAATCACGGAAGCTTTAGTTCATTTAGTTTTTATTAACAAACTAGGTAAACCAACAAAAATACCTGGTTTAATATACGAAAACTTTAAACCTTATTTTTGTGATAGTATTAAAATTTAACTTAGCTGTTTTGCTTTAATAAATAAATTTTTCATCATTTTAAGATTAATAACCCGGGTGTTTACATTCCTAGGACTAGGATGATAACATGCAATAAGAGTTTTTTCACCTGGTAACTTGTATTTTTTTCCATGTTTAAATATAAATTTTTTATCAATTTTGAAATTTTTTCGGTAAAATTTAATGCAATTATCAAATGCCACTTTTCCCAATGCTACTATAGTTTTTAAGTTTTTAAGATTGTTAATTTCATTGTTGAAATAATTAGAGCAATTGATTAATTCGTTGGAGAGAGGCTTGTCACCCGGAGGAACACATTTTAAAATATTTGTTATATAGACGGAATTTAATTTTAAACCATCATTTATATTGTTAGAAAATGATTGATTTGAGATTTTGGCAGAGTGAAGACATTTAAATAAAAAATCTCCAGATTTGTCACCAGTAAAAACTCTACCAGTTCTAGTACCGCCATGTGCTGCTGGTGCCAAACCAATAATCATTAATTTAGCATTCAAATCACCAAATCCTGGAACTGGCTTTCCCCAGTAATTTTCATTTATATTTTTTTTTCTTTTTACGAATGATATTTTTTTACTAAATTTTATTAATCTAGGACATTTTTTACACTTTATAATTTTGTCTGTAAGAATTTTTGAAATATTCATAATTTATATGTTATATTAAATTATGTCTTCAAAAAAAGCTATGAAACTTGCTCAAAAACAAGCTTTTGCTAAACATAGAAGTAATATTACCAACAGTAGGTTTGACTCCAAAAAGATAAATATTTCTAATAAACTAAATAAAAAAAATAAAAAATTTTAACTTTCTTTTTCAAAAAATTCTATTTTTTTACAATTTGAAATATTTGAAATAGCTTCTTCATTATTAATTACTGTTTTTATCTTTATATTTGAATTATTTTTTTCAAAAATTATTTGTGTGTAAAATTGAGGATATCCTATCTTATCTGTCAATATCAAATTTTCTTCTTTATAAATAAATCTTTCAATTGAATTTTTTTTTCTAACACTTAAATCTGTGACTCGATATTTTTTATAGGTTTTGTTGTCATATATAAAATTTCTAGTCATTAATGATTTATCTAAATCTAAAATATATTCATTTTTGATAAAATCATCTTCTTTGTTTGTACACGAGCTCAGAATAATTTTCTCTGAAAAAACAAAAGTATTAAAATTAAAAAACAATAGTAATGAAAAGAATATTTTATTAACTTTTTTACTCATCTATAAGTTTTTTTTTGAATAGAGAAATTCCATTTTCAATTTTATGTTTATAAGAATCTTTAAAACTTTTTAGTTGCCAACCAGCCAATCTATTTTGTATTTCAATAATATTGCCCTCTTTCCATACGTCGCTAGTACCTACGGTTTGCCATATTTTTTTTTCTTGATTGCTGCGTCCACAACCATAGCAGTATCCTGTTTGAGGATCAGTTTTACAAATGCTTATACAAGGTGAAATTATCATTTTTTTAATTATTTGATCATTTATAAATGATTATTTATACATTTCATAATTATTGTCATTGGACAAATTCAATCAATAATATATAAAACCTCATAATTTGTGGGCAGTTGGCGGAATTGGTATACGCGCTGGTCTTAGGAACCAGTGGGGCGACCCTTAAGAGTTCGAGTCTCTTACTGCCTACCATTACAAATATAGAATTATGAAAGTTACAATAGAAAACATCAAAGGTTTAAACAAAGACATAAAAGTTTTTATAGATAAGAAAACTATGAATACTCATATGGATAAAAAATATGAAGAAATAAAGAATACAATTAATTTAAAAGGTTTTAGGCCTGGAAAAGTACCAAAAGAAATTTTAAAAAGACAGTTTGGAAAAGCACTTTTTGGAGAAGTGCTTGATAAAGTATTAAAAGATACAAGTGCAAAAGCTCTAGTGGAAAGTAAAATTAAACCAGCAGGGCAACCAAAACTTGATTTAAAAATATATGGTGAAGATAAAGATCTTGAGTATGTACTATCAGTTATAGAATTACCAAAAGTTGAAACTAAATCAGTCGAAGATATTAAATTTGATGAATATAATGTAAAAATTGATGCCACAGAAACAGACAAGAGAATTAATGAGATTGCAAAAAATCAAAATAATTTTAAAGAAATTTCTCCCGAAATAAAATCTGCTGAAGGAAACTTGGTAATATTTGATTATAAGGCAACTATTAACAATAAAGAGTTCACAGGAGGTGAAGCTAAAAATACTCAATTAATTTTAGGTAAAGATTTATTTATCAAAGGTTTTGATAAACAATTAATTGGAGTTAAAAAAGATGACGAAAAAATAGTTGAAGCCACATTACCCGAAAACTATCCTCAAAAAGAATTTGCAAATAAACCAGCTAAATTTAACTGTAAAATTATTTCTGTAAAAAAATCCGTAGATGTAAAAATTGACGATGATTTTGCAAAAAATCTTGGTGCTAAAGATTTATCAGATTTAAAAACTTTAATTTCAAAACAAATTAATGATGAATTTAAAAATTCATTAGATATATTATCAAAAAAACAAATTCTTGAAGCGATAGAAAAATTTAAAGTTGATGAAATTCCAGAAAACTTAATCGCAGAAGAAGTAAAAGTTTTATCTCAAGAAATGTCGGAAGAGGAAGCTAAAAAAAATAAGAAAAATTTTGAAGAGACTGCTAAAAAAAGAATCAAAGTTGGATTAATCTTAAATGAATTCGGTGAGCAGAATAATATTAATGTTACAGAACAAGAAGTTCAAGGTGAAGTTCAAAAACAACTAAGAATGATGCCTGGACAAGAAAAAATGGTTATGGAATTTTACCAAAAAAATCCATCAGCATTAGCAAGTTTAAGAGGTAATGTTTATGAAGAAAAAATTGTGAATTTAATTAAATCAAAAGCGAAGCCCAATAAAAAAAACATAACTAAGGAACAAGCAGAAAAAATACTAAAAGACTCACACAAACATGACCATGACCACCCTAAAGATAAGAAAATTGAAACCAAAAAAACCACTATAAAAACAAAAAATCCTAAATCTAAAGCTCCAAAAGCAAAAAAAGTTAGTAAAAAGTAATCACAACCTGTATAAGTTGAGAGAATCAATTTATGACATTTAACTTTTCTGAACATATGAACAATTTAGTACCAATGGTGGTTGAGCAATCCAATAAAGGTGAGAGAGCTTATGATATTTATTCAAGACTTTTAAAAGAAAGAATAATTTTTCTTGTTGGCCCCATTAACGATAACGTCGCATCTTTAGTCACTGCCCAACTTTTATTTTTAGAATCGGAAGATCCAAAAAAAGAAATTTATTTTTATATAAATAGCCCAGGTGGATTGGTTACTGCTGGCTTAGGCATCTATGATACTATGCAATATATTAAACCTGATGTTTCAACCTTATGCATTGGACAAGCTGCATCAATGGGATCATTTTTACTTGCAGCGGGTAAAAAAGGTAAAAGATTTTCATTGCCAAATTCTAGAATAATGGTTCATCAACCATCAGCAGGCTTTCAAGGACAAGCAACCGATATAGAGATTCACGCTAATGAAGTTTTATCATTAAAGAAAAGACTAAATGAAATTTATGCGAAACACACAGGCAAGTCAGAAGATGACATTAAAAAAGCCCTTGAAAGAGATAATTTTATGAATCCTAATACCGCAAAAGAATTTGGTTTAATAGACGAAGTAGTAGAAAATAGAACATAATACACAATATCTTGTTTTAATAACAACCCACACTTGATTAGTATGTCCTATCTATAATAAGGTAAATAAATTGATTCGATAAAAAAATATGACAACAAATAATAAAAATATTCTTTACTGTTCTTTTTGTGGCAAGAGCCAACATGAAGTTAGAAAATTAATTGCTGGCCCAACTGTTTTTATTTGTGATGAGTGTGTTGAACTTTGTATGGATATTATCAAAGAAGAAAGTAAAGATACACTAGTTAAACATCAAGATGGATTACCATCTCCTAAGGAAATTTGCACTGTTCTGAATGACTATGTAATTGGTCAACAACATGCAAAAAAAGTTTTATCAGTCGCTGTTCATAATCATTACAAAAGACTAAACTATGAAAGTAAATCCAATAAAACAGTAGAACTTTCTAAGTCAAATATTTTACTAGTTGGACCAACCGGTTGTGGTAAAACTTTATTAGCCCAAACACTTGCTAGAATTTTAGATGTCCCATTTACAATGGCAGACGCTACAACACTAACTGAAGCAGGTTATGTTGGTGAAGATGTTGAAAATATTATTTTAAAATTATTACAAGCTGCAGATTACAATGTTGAAAAAGCTCAAAGAGGAATTGTTTATATTGATGAAGTTGATAAAATTAGCAAAAAATCTGAAAATCCTTCAATAACCAGAGATGTATCTGGTGAAGGTGTTCAACAAGCTTTATTAAAAATTATGGAGGGAACTGTTGCAAGTGTTCCTCCTCAAGGTGGAAGAAAACATCCACAACAAGAGTTTTTACAAGTTGATACAACAAATATTTTATTTATTTGTGGTGGAGCTTTTGCTGGTTTAGATAAAATTATATCTCAAAGAGATAAAGGTACCTCTATTGGTTTTGGAGCTAATGTAAAAAATACAGATGACAAGAACACTGGTGAGTGGATGAAAAGCTTAGAGTCCGAAGATTTATTAAGATATGGTTTAATACCAGAATTTATTGGTAGACTGCCTATGATTGCAACTCTTGAAGATTTAGATGAAAAATCTTTAATTAAAATATTAAAAGAACCCAAAAACTCTTTAATAAAACAATATCAAGAATTATTTAAATTAGATGGTGCAAAACTAAACTTTAAAGATAATGCTATTAAAGAAATCGCTCTTAAAGCTATTATTAAAAAAACAGGTGCAAGAGGACTTAGATCAATACTTGAAAATATTTTATTAAAAACAATGTACGATCTACCAAGTCAGGATAATGTTGAAGAAGTCATAGTTGATGCAAGCGCGGCTAAAGGTTTATCAGAACCCATTATAGTTCACTCAAAGAATAACAATAAAACTAAATCAGACAAGCTAACTGCAGCTTAGTTAATAAACGTTAATAACCTATAAATACCTATTGCAATATCAAATTTAATATCCATATTTAGACTATGGATGTTAAAATTTCTTTACCGCTATTACCTTTAAGAGACATAGTTGTCTTTCCAAATATGGTTATTCCACTTTTTGTTGGAAGAGATAAGTCTATAGCAACCCTAAATGAGGTAATGAAAAAAGATAAAAAAGTTATTTTAGCAACTCAAAAAAATTCTGAAGTCGACGACCCTAAAAAAGCTGATATTTTTAAGTATGGATGTGAAGGAAATATACTTCAACTTCTGAAATTACCTGACGGTACTGTTAAAGTACTTGTTGAAGGAATTAAAAGAGTCAAAATATTAGATTTTAAAGAAAATAATGAAATTATAACGTGTGATTATACTTACCAAAGTGATGTTATAAATAATGATGAAGATTTAATGCCACTTGCAATTACTGCTATTAGAAGGCTAGAAAAATTAACATCTATTAATAAAAAAATTTCAAGTGAAACAATTAACAACATCAAGCAATTAAAAGATGCATCTCAAGTAGCTGATAATATAGCATCACACATAACCACTTCAATTTTTGAAAAACAAAAAATTTTTGAAACTATTGATGTAAGAAAAAGACTTGATGCCATTATTAAAATAATGGAAAATGAAACTAGCATTATCGGTGTCGAAAAAAGAATTAGAGGACGAGTTAGAACTCAAATGGAAAAAACTCAAAGAGAATATTATCTAAATGAACAACTTAAAGCTATTCAGAAGGAATTAGGTGAAATTGAAGATGGAAAAGATGAAACTTCAAGTTTAAATAAATCTATTTTAAAAGCAAAGATGCCAAAAGAAGTTGAAAAAAAATGTATGTCAGAACTTAAAAAATTAAAAAACATGAGTCCTATGTCAGCAGAAGCAACTGTTGTTAGAAACTATCTAGATTGGATGATAGACCTACCTTGGAATATAAAAGATAAAGCTGATATAGATTTAAAAAAAGCTTTGGGTGTTTTAGATACTGATCACTTTGGTTTAGAAAAAGTTAAAGAAAGAATTATTGAATTTTTAGCCGTTCAAAAGAGAATGGATAAAATCAAAGGTCCAATTTTATGTTTAGTCGGCCCTCCTGGAGTTGGAAAAACTTCACTAGGTAAATCAATAGCAAGAGCTACAAATCGAGAGTTTGTTAGAATGTCAGTTGGAGGAATGCGTGATGAAGCTGAAATTAGAGGTCACAGAAGAACATACATAGGTTCATTACCTGGAAAAATTATTCAAATGATGAAAAAAGCAGGAACAAAAAATCCTTTAATTCTTCTTGATGAAATTGATAAAATTGGAAATGATTACAGAGGTGACCCATCTTCTGCATTATTAGAAGCTTTAGATCCAGAACAAAACTCAACATTTAATGATCATTATTTAGAAGTAGATTATGACTTATCCGATGTTATGTTTGTTACGACAGCAAACACATTGAATATTTTACCTCCTTTACTAGATAGAATGGAAGTAATTAGATTAGCTGGGTATACAGAAGATGAAAAAATTAATATTGCAGACAAATATCTTCTACCAAAACAAATAAAAGATAATGGTGTTAAAGATAAAGAAATGACTTTATCCGAAGGAATAATTAAAGAAATAATTAGAAGTTATACAAAAGAGTCTGGCGTAAGAAATTTAGAGAGAGAAATTTCTAAAGTTGCAAGAAAAGTTGTAAAAAAAGTTGTGGCTGGAGAAGAAAAAGAAATTAAAATAGATTTAAAAAATCTACCTGATTATCTTGGTATTAAAAAATTTACATTTGGTGAGCTAGAAACTGAAGATAAAATTGGTGTAGTTACTGGTTTAGCATGGACTGAATATGGTGGAGAAATTCTTAAAATTGAAACTGTTACAATGCCTGGTAAAGGAAGAATGCAAATTACAGGAAAATTAGGTGATGTGATGCAAGAATCGGTTAAAGCTGCAAAATCATTTATTAGATCTAAAAGTTTAGAATATGGAATTATCCCCCCAATTTTTGAAAACAAAGATTTTCACATTCACGTTCCGGAGGGAGCTACTCCTAAAGATGGTCCATCTGCCGGTATTGGAATGGTAACTTCTATTGTTTCTTCAATAACCAATAATCCTGTAAGACGAGATATTGCAATGACTGGCGAAGTTACTTTGACTGGTCAGGTATTGCCTATTGGTGGACTAAAAGAAAAATTATTAGCCGCGCATAGAGCTGGAATTAAACAAGTATTAATTCCTAAAGATAATGAAAAAGATTTAGTAGATATGCCTAAAAAAATTACTGATGATATCAAGATTACCCCTGTTGAACATGCTGACGAAGTTTTAAAAATAGCATTAACTAAAGAGTTAAAAAGAGTTGAATGGGTTGAAGTTAAGAATATTTCAAAATCTGATGAAAAATCTCAAGCTAGCATTCAATAAAAACTATTGATAATTTTTTTTAGTTTGAAAACATTTTCAGCAACCCTGACTGTTTAAAACAATCTATATAATGGTAAGTAGTGGGACCCCTTTATTATATAAAGCCATATGCACCTTAAAAAACAAAGCTATTTTGACTTTCCATTAGGACACCACAAATCATCAGAGTTACAGACCAGTTACACAGCAAAAGAACTTGGGTCAGTTTAATAGTTGAGTTATAAGGTTATACAAGTATAACGATGAAAAATAGATGTGCCCTCGTGGTGAAATTGGTAGACACAAAGGACTTAAAATCCTTGCCCTTTTGGGAGTGCCAGTTCGAGTCTGGCCGAGGGCACCAATAAATGAAATATAAAATATTTATAGTTTTTGATAAAACTAAAAATTCACTAAAAATCAAATCTCTTTTAGAAAAAAAAATTCAATCAACATCGTTATCAAAAGCAGAAGTGATTATAGTTATTGGAGGAGATGGATTTATGCTTCAAACATTAAAAAGATTTTATAAATTTAAAAAATTTTTTTATGGAATAAACTCTGGTAATTATGGTTTTTTAATGAATAAATTTTCAAATAAAAACTTTGTAAAAAATTTAACTAATTCGAAATTAGTTCAAATTCACCCACTAAAAATGGTTGTTAAAACTAAGAATAATCAAATAAAAAAATCAATAGCAATAAATGAAATTTCAATTTTCAGACAAAGCAAGCAAACTTCAGTAATCACTGTGTTAAATGGAAAAAGTACTATTATTAAAAAGTTAATATCTGACGGAGTTTTAATTTCTACACCCGCAGGAAGTACAGCTTATAATTTATCAGTCCATGGGCCAATATTAAGTTTAGATTCCAAAAAAATTGCCATTACACCTATAAGTCCATTTAGACCAAGAAGATGGAAAGGTAAAGTTATTAGTGAAAAATCTAAGTTATACATAAAAAATTTAGATATAGATAAAAGACCAATTAGCGCTGTAGCAGATAACTTTGAAGTAAGAAATGCAAAAATAATTAGAATTGAAAAAAGCAATAAAATAAATTTTGATTTATTATACGATAAAAATAATAGCCTCCATAAAAAAATTAAAATTGAGCAGTCTAGAAAAGAAACTTTATAATATATGAAAATCTATGACTGCTTTATGTATCACAATGAAGATTTAGTTCTTGATTTAAGATTAAATATTTTGAACCAATTTGTCGACTTTTTTGTAATTGTTGAAAGTAGATATAATCACAAGGGTGAAAAAAAAAAACTAAATTTTAATATAAATAAATTCTCAAATTTTAAAAATAAAATAAGATATTTAATTTTGAATGAATTGCCCAAAAATATAGAGATTATTAATGATAATGATGGTGAAGGTGAACTATCTAGAAAATACATTCTAAATGGATATAAAAGAGACCATTTCCAAAGAAATCATATTATTAAAGGAATTGAAGATGGAAAGCCTGAGGACATTATTTTAATTTCAGATATTGATGAAATACCTGATCTAAAAAAAGTTAACTTTGAATCACTTAATAATAAATTGATCTTATTTAATCAAAAAATGTGTTATTATAAATTTAATCTTTATCAAAAAAATTACAATTGGTTTGGCTCAAGAGCTTGTAAAAAAAAAAATTTACTATCTCCTCAGTGGCTGAGAGATATTAAAGCAAAAGCATATTCATTTTGGAGATTAGATGTTTTATTTTCAAATAAAAAATATATGGATATTTTTTTAGTTAAAGATGGTGGTTGGCATTTTTCTTATTTGAATACTCCACAACTTATTGATGAAAAATTACGCTCATACACACATCACAGAGAATACGAGTTAAATTCTTTAACAAATTCTGAAATTGAAAATAGAATTAAAAATAGAGAGTCAATATATAACTTAAATTTAGATCAAACTAAGAATCAGTTTTCTGAAGGTGCAAAACTAGATGTATTAGAGCCTCATGAATTACCAGAATATATTCAAGAAAATTATAAAGAATTTGAAAATTGGCTTGACTAATAATAAAAGTATAAAAATTATAATGAACATTGTGCAAAATGATTAAATGTGGAATTACAGGAGCGAGTGGAGTTCTTGGTAGAAGAATTAGAAAAAATTTACCTTATAAATTTTATATATTTAAAAAAGATATCACAAAAAAAAAAGAAGTTGAAAAATGGGTAAATAAAAATGATTTTGATATTTTTATTCATCTAGCAGCAAAAGTACCAGTTAACATGGTAAATAAAAATTATAAACAAGCATACAATACTAATGTTAATGGAACTTTGAATTTAATAAATTCTTTAAATAAAAAAAAAAATAAACCTAAGTGGTTATTCTATGCTTCAACTTCTCACGTTTATAAAATGAGTTATAAGCCCACAAAAATGAATGAAAAGTATATTACGTATCCACAAAATAAATATGGAAAAACTAAATTAATTGCTGAAAAATACTTACAAGAAAAATCTATTATAAAATTTTGTATAGGTAGAATTTTTAGTTTTACTGATAAAAATCAAAAAACACCTTATGTATTACCATCAATAACAAAAAAAATTAAATTATGTAAAAAACAGATTACATTACATAACTTAAATCATTATAGAGATTTTATAAATACTAAAGATATAGCATCTGCTATTGATGTATTAAGAAAAAATAGAGCAACTGGTATTTATAATATAGGAACTGGTAATCAATTTAATTTAAAAAATATTGCAATGCAGATAGCAAAAAAATTTAATAAAAAAATTAATTTTGTTGACTCAAAAAAGTCAACATATTTAATCTCTAATTGTAATAAAATTTTAAAACTAAATTGGAAACCTAAGAAATTTAATACGAATTTAAAATATTTCTATTAATGTCAGAAATTAATATTATTATTCCAACATACAATGAAGAGAATAATATTATTAAACTTTTAAAAGCAATTATTAAAAATCTGCCAAATTGTAAAATAACAATAGTAGATGACTCAAAAATAAATAAAATTGAATTAATTTTAAAAAAAGAAAAAATTAGATCTAATATTAGTTATATACATAGAAAAAATTCAAAAGGAAGAGGTTCAGCAGTTCTTCATGGATTTAAAAAGAGATTTAAAAAAAATAAAAAACAAATTTTTATAGAAATGGATGCTGACTTTTCACATAAACCATCTGAATTAAAAAAAAATATAAAATTATTTATTAATAAAAAAAGTGATTTATTAATTGCAAGCAGATATTTGCCTAAAAGTAAAATTTTTCATTGGTCACTTTCTAGACGAATCTTTTCAAAATTGTCTAATATATTAGCCAAATTTATTTTAAAAATTAATGTTACAGATTACACTAATGGATTTAGAATTTATTCAAAAGAAGCAACAAGTCTTATAGTAAAAAAATGTGGTAAAATTGGAGATGGTTTTATTGTATTATCTGAAATACTTCTCGTATTAGATATAAATAAATTTCAAATTAACGAAGTAAGTTCAATTTTTATTAATAGAGCAAGAGGAGAAAGTTCAGTAAATTTAAAATTGATCATTCAATCTTTTATTGGTTTGATTAAATTATTTCTTATAAAAAGAAATTATAAAAATTAATTATTTTTATCTAAATGAAAATTTTATTTATAACTCAGCTAACAGAAAAAAATACAATACCTATTAACAATACAGTTAGCGACTCTCTTCTACTAGGATTAAAAGAAATTTATCCAATGGATGTAGTAGATTTCCCTGGAGCCTGGTACATGGACAAAAATGAAGTTAAAAAAAGAAATTACGAGTATAAAAAAAATTTTTGGGGGAATGGCTTTACTTACTACGATATAGTATCTGATTATCAAAAAATTGATCGAAATAATATATTAAATAAAATTAATAATAATTATTTTGATTTTATCATTTTTGGAGCAATTAGATGGTCTAAAAAATTTTTAAATGAAGCAATCTCTTCAACTAGTAAACTAATATTCATTGATGGTGATGATGACACAATAATCGATACAAAAGTTTTAAAATATGGAATTTATTTTAAAAGAGAACTAATTAATAATCATTATAAAAATGTATTTCCTGTAAATTGTTGTGTACCAAAAGAGAAGATAATTAAGAAAGTAAATGACAAACCAACCAAGCTCTTGGCTCCACTAATTCCTTATAGACATAAAACTTATATTTATGATAATGAAAAAGATTATTATAAAATGTGGCAGAATAGCATTTTTGGTTTTACCTATTCACCCAACGGATGGTGGGAAACTGTACGTTACTATGAAATGATGATGAATGGTTGTATTCCTCTTATTCAAAATTTAGAAAAATGTCCAAAAAATACATTAACAAAATTACCTAAAAAAAAATTAGTTAATATTTTCAATAAATATTCCTGGATTTTAAATCAAAATTTCCCAACTAAAATATATAAAAGGACATTTTTGTCGCCAAAAAAATTTATTTTATATTTTCAAAATATTTTTAAAAAAAAATATAATGCCCAATCTTTTATTTTAGATTTTCCCGAAATAAATGAAATTAGAGAAGAGCTATTGGAATATACCAAAAATAATATAACAACCAAACATATTGCCAATGAAGTTATTAATACTTCAAATAATTTTTTTTCATCCTCAGATCAGAAATAGTTAAATTTTTAATTGTTGATTGTCATCACTTATAAAATCATTATATTTAGTATGTTTGAAAAAATGAGATATCCAAATTTGGTGATGCCAAACTTCAGGCTTTAATGCTTTCAAATGATGTGGTGTACATATTTTTATGTCTTCATTATTTAAATTAAATTCATTTATAGCTAGTCTTTCACCTGTATAATCATTATATAATTCTATTTCACCTCCAATAGTATCATCAAAATAAGAATAAACTCGTGGTAAGAAAAAATTTGAATTATCCGTCATCATTGAAAGAGCTGTTTTTGTTGAAGAATAAAAATCAAAATCATGCATCACAGCACCAATTGGAGCAGGATCATATTTAGAAAAAAAAGTTTTAGAGGTATCGTTAACGTTTCCAATTACAAGTTTTGCCTTTTTTAATTTTTTTTGTAATTTATCTTTATCCATTGA
Source organism: uncultured Candidatus Pelagibacter sp. (assembly GCA_905620465.1). Classification (GTDB taxonomy): domain Bacteria; phylum Pseudomonadota; class Alphaproteobacteria; order Pelagibacterales; family Pelagibacteraceae; genus Pelagibacter. The sequence continues at coordinate 18,856 of CAJQTO010000021.1, forward strand.
GTAAAATCCCTTTTTCCAATGATAAGGTAAATCTCTATAGTCAACAGGTTCTGGAAGACCTGCCCCAGTATCAAAACCATAAATATCAATTTCAATATTAAAATATTCTTCAATTTCTTTTATATATTCCTCTAGGACTAACAGCCCACTACCACCTGCAACGCCATATTCAATAACACTTATTTTTTTGTAACCTAATTTTTTTCCTAATCTAGCTGCATTAAAACAAATGTATGCATATGGCATTGATCTCAATACACTCATATTCATTCTAAATTCAAAACTACCTATTTTATGATCTCTGATTACAGATCGTACAGCTCTAATATTTTTTAAAAATTTCACAATATTTTATAACAGGTTTATAACAGTTTTATTACAATAAAATTGAATTTGTATTTAATTATTGTTATTAAAAACATCTATAATGGAAAATATTTTAAATAACAAATTTATTAATTTAGATGAAGTATCTACAAAGTATCATCAACAATATTTAAATAACAAACCTTTTCCGCACATAGTTTTTGACAATTTTTTCAGCACACCTTTTCTTGAAAAGATTCTTGAGGATTTCCCTAAAAATTTGGAAAAAACAGGTATTAAATTTGAAGACAAACAAGAAAAAAAAATTGCATCAAAAAATCCCGATATCATTTCGAATAACACAAATACTTTAATTA
>CAJQTO010000022.1 GCA_905620465.1 uncultured Candidatus Pelagibacter sp.
ATAATTTTTAAATTTTTTAAACTATCTGAATATGATGGGGCAAAATTTAAATCTGAATAAGACTTTATTATTGGGTAATAAAGGTTATCTGAAGTTTCATTAATAATTCTTAAAGTTATATCTTCGTCAAAAAGATAATAAGAAAAAAACCATTTAAGAGATACTAAAAGTGTCGTTATCAATAGAATTGATAAAAAAAGTTTTATTTCATTATAGTTATTCACTGATTGCATAAAATAACCTTATTAACATTTTTTTTAATATTTGTATTAATTTTTTTAATTTAAAGTAATACACTATTATTTTTTATGGTTATTTACGTAATCGCAGAAATGATTAAAAATTAGTCAAATATGAAATGTTTAAATTTCGATCGTGATTGTTGAAACCGATGCTCTTTTGGTACTTTTTATCAAATATATTTTCTATAGATAGCTTAAAATAATTATTTTTATTAATCTTTTTTTTATAAAAAGTATCAAAAACTTCATAACTATCTAAATGATCATTTCCAGTTGGTATTGAACTGTCAAAGGATTTACCAACAGATTTTAATGTTAAATAAAAACTATCATTTTTATTATTGTACACTACGCTGCTTAAAAACTTATATTCTGGTCTTTTCCTAAGTTGATCAGAAGAATCTTTTATATTCGATTTTAGAAAATTAATCGAATTTTTAATTGTAATCTTGTCACTAACTTTATTTTCAATTGATGCTGTATACTGATCGTTAACTACAATATCTTCATTAACCATTTTGTACTTAATGCTGCTATAATTTATAAGATTTTTAAACTCTGTTCTGTTAATTAAAAAATTAAATACATTTGATTCAGTTATTTCTTTTTTAAATGACAAACTTCTACTTAAATTTGTCTCAGGTACTAACGATGTATCACCTACTAAACCGTTATTTAAAGCATAAAAGCTTGGCGTCTTAAAACCAGTACTTTGACTTAAATTAAATACACCAATTTCATTTATATAATTAATTGATGCTAAGTATATATTTTTATTTTTATAACTTTCCGATTTATTAGATCTACCAGTGAAATTAACAAGTGTATTATGATTTAAATTATAATTGAATGAGTTGTAAATACTAAAAGATTTTCGATCATCTTCATAACTTGTGTATCCTGACCCTTTATAGTCACTTTCGTCTATAGCTTTTTCAATATTAAACTCTATACCTGTATCTACTTCAAATTTATTATTTATCTCAATATTATAATAATTTTTTAATCTTGAGTTCTTATAAATTGTATTTGATATTGTTTTGGGGTCAGCAGATCTTACACCCGCTGGAACTAAAGGTTTATGAATATCATCTTTTGAATACAATAAATCATATTGTGCAAAATTTTTTATTTTATTTGAAATAATTTTATTTGTTTTTAAAGAAAGAAATAAGTTTTCAGTTTTTTCGTCTTGTAGGGCTTTATTTACTGAAAAAAGATTTCCTCCACTGTCATCTGGGAAAAAAAATGCATTTGTAAAAAATCCACCTATTAATATCTCTTTATTGTCAAAATATAATTTATTTATTAAATTAACATTTTTTAGATTTTCACCAGTCTCTGTGTTTTCTTTTTCATAATACGATATTTTATTTTTAGCACTAAATTGATTAAAATTTTTTTTATTTTCATATGCAAAAGAATTACTATCAAATGATTTACTAAAATTAATTGTCTGGTCATCTTCAAAGTATGCATTACCCAAATTTAAATTTAAAAAACCTGACATAGCGCCAGAGCCTAAATTTTGTGCATTAGTTCCTGATATAAAATTTATCTCATCTATATTTTCAAATGATAAATCTCTTAAATTAAATGACCCACCTCTTGAATTTGCATGGTTATTTAATTGCAATCCATCTAATGAAATTATTGTAAAGTTTGGATCACCGCCATTAATATTTAAATCTTGGTGACCGTAGTCACCATTTGAAAAGTCAACATCGATTTGATTGGAAAAATTAAATATTTTTTGTTTACTTTGAAGATTGGTAATATTTTCTTTGTTTAAATTTATATACTGATTTTGTAAATTATTTTCATTAGAGTATTTTTCAGATCCATATGGAGTAATATATATAATATAGTTGTTCTCTGGATATGCAGGTAATATATTAAAAAGAATATAAATAAAAAAAAAAAAACTTAATCGAAACATTCTTGCTTTATATATAAAAAATAAATTAAATCTTTGACAAATGGTCTCACTTTCAAAGTAAAGATTTTTTTAAAAAGGCAAAAGATCCAAATAATATCTAATTTTTTTTAATGTTTTGTAGAAACCACTTCCATGAGTAAAAATTGTATAGTTATTTTCATTCATAAATTTCATGCCTGTAAGATTTTTAGTAATTAACGGCCTATTATATATTGAACTCTCATAATCTTTTTCATCTGGTAAAATAATTTCATAAATTATTCCCATATACGAAGTTCCAAGTAATTTATCATCAATTTGAGTTATTGATGTTAATCCCAAATCTTCTCCGTAGGATAAGTTAACAGCAACATTTTTTTTTTTATTTCTATTTATGTACCAGATATTGCTAGTCACCAAATCTGTAAAAAAATAATGATTGTGCCATATTGAAGTGGTATTTTTGTAAATCACACCTCCAGTAATCGAGTTTCCATAAAGAGCATCTGTTTTAACAATTGAGTCATGAAAATATTGAATACTCGGTTCAATAAATTTTATTGAAGGATTTTTTATATTTGATTCACAGAGTTTTGAAGATTTGGCAACATCCTCATAATGTTTATTAAAGATATTATATGTTCCTTCATAACAGCTCCAACCAAAATTCAATAAATTATTAAAATCATTATACTTAACTATATTAAGTTCTTCTATATATTCACTTCCGACATCTGGTATATAAATGTCCCCTGTCTCAGAATCAAAACTAAATGACCAGGGATTTCTAAATCCTACAAATAATACTTCTGGTTTTCCTTCAAGTTTTGTAAAAGGATTTTCTTTTACAGAAGTATAATTCTTACCATTATCGTTTATAAAAGGATTAATTCTTAAAATTTTTCCGTATAACTTATTAATATTTTGCGCTTGGTCCGGGTGTCGGTTATCGCCTGTTGCTATATATAAATGATTATCAATTGGGTTAAATTTTATTGTACCACCTACGTGATCATTAATATCTGTAGAAGGATCGTTATCTCTATCAATAATCAAAACTTTTTTTTCACTAGCAATTAAAGCTTTTCTTGTTTCGCTGTCATATATAAATTTAGATAAAACTAATTGATTTTTTTTATTACTATAAGTAACAAAAATTAATCTATCCTCCTTAAAATTAGGTGAAAATGCAAACCCCATAGCACCTGGCTCCCAGTTAGCATCAAATTCTGTTACTAAGGATTCTAAATTTAAAATTGTGTTAATTATAGGTTGATTTTTTTCATCATCAAAATTTTGAATTT
>CAJQTO010000023.1 GCA_905620465.1 uncultured Candidatus Pelagibacter sp.
ACAATTTAGATTTTTCAAAAAAACCTGAAAGAGCATTATTAAAATTAAGAAAAGAACTAAAACTGTTTGCAAACTTAAGACCAGCAATTTGTTTTGAGCAATTAGTGGATGCATCCACCCTTAAACCAGAAGTGGTTTCAGGATTAGATATAATGATTGTTAGAGAGCTAACGGGTGGAATTTATTTTGGAGAACCTAGAGGAATTAAACCAATCGAAAATGGTGAAAGAAAAGGTATTAATACCCACACTTATACGACTAGCGAAATAGTTAGAGTAGCTAGAGTTGCTTTTGATTTAGCTAAAAAAAGATCAAATAAAGTTACATCATGTGAAAAATCAAATGTGATGGAGGCAGGACAACTTTGGAAAGAAGAGGTTCAAGAACTTCATGACAAAGAATACAAAGATGTAGAATTAAGTCATATGCTTGCGGATAACTGTTCAATGCAACTATTAAGAAATCCCAAACAATTTGATGTAATTGTTACTGATAATTTATTTGGAGATATGCTTTCAGACCAAGCTTCAATGTTAACTGGGTCTTTAGGTCTTCTACCTTCAGCTTCCCTTGGAGCAAAAAATAAAGATGGAGAGATGAGAGCTATGTATGAACCTATTCATGGGTCAGCACCAGACATAACAGGCAAAGGAATTGCGAATCCAATTGCATCAATTTTAAGTTTTGCAATGGCATTAAGATATTCGTTAGACTTAGATAATGAAGCAGATGCTCTGGAAAAAGCAGTGCAAGACGTATTAAATGATGGTCTTAGAACTAAAGATATTCTATCTGAAGGGACGAAAGAAATATCAACATCAGCAATGGGTGATGCGATAATTTCAAAATTGCAATAATTAAAAATTTATTCTAAGGTTTCCGAATGCCAAATTACACTGCACCGGTAGAAGATATGATGTTTCTTTTTGACAAGCTAAGAAACAATAAAAATTATAATGAAATCGAAAAATACAAAGAAGTTAACTCAGATCTTGTAAAAGATATTTTAGTTGAAGCAGCAAAGATTAATAAAAATATTATATTACCATTAGCAAAATCGGGAGATGAAAATCCAACAGTCCTAGAAAATGGAGTAGTCAGAACACCACCTGGTTATAAAGAGGCTTATACAAAATACATTGAAGATGGATGGACTTCTCTTTCGTGTGACCCTAAATATGGTGGACAAGGAATGCCAAAAACTGTGAGTGCATTTTTTGATGAAATGTTATCATCTGCAAGTCTGTCATTTAAACTTTATAGTGAATTAAGCATTGGTGCATACAATTGTATTTCCCATCATGCCACCGATGAAATAAAAAAAAAATATCTTCCAAAAATAGTAGAAGGAAAATGGAGTGGCACTATGTGTCTCACAGAACCCGTTTGTGGAACTGATTTAGGTCTTTTAAAAACAAAAGCCACAGAACAACCTGATGGAACTTTTAAATTAAGTGGACAAAAAATTTTTATTACATCAGGTGATCATGACTTAACAGAAAATATTATTCATTTAGTGATAGCAAGAGCAGCAGACTCTCCAACAGGCACAAAAGGAATAAGTTTATTTTTAGTACCTAAATTTGTTGTAAATGAAGATGGATCTATTGGAGCTAGAAATGGAGTCTCAACAGGGTCTATAGAAAGTAAGATGGGAATTAAAGGCTCTGCTACGTGCGTATTAAATTTTGATGATGCAACTGGTTACATGATTGGATCAAAGAATAAAGGGTTAAATGCAATGTTTACCATGATGAATTTAGAGAGAATTGTTGTTGGAATTCAAGGCTTAGGAATTTCTGAAATTGCTTATCAAAATTCTTTAAGCTATGCAAAAGAAAGAAAACAAGGAAAAACAAACAATACTAAATTAATCAATGGTGCAGACTTTATAATTGAGCATGCTGATATTAGAAAATCTTTGCTTAATATGAAATCTATTATTGAAGGTGAGAGAGCTTTATGTTTTTGGTTGTCTCAACAAACAGAAGTTAGTCTTTATCATCCAGACGAAAAGATAAAGCAGGAAGCATCAGACCTTGTTTCTTTAATGACACCAGTAGTTAAAACAATGTTTACTGACATGGGAATGGAAATAACAAGTGAAGCAATGCAGGTTCATGGTGGTTACGGGTATACAAAAGACCAAGGAATTGAGCAGCTATATAGAGATAATAGAATTACTCCCATTTACGAAGGAACAAATTCTATTCAAGCTGCAGACTTAGTTTTTAGAAAATTAATAAATAAAAATGGAGATATAATTAATAAATATTTAGAAATGATCAAGAATGATTGTAATACAGAAAATGAAAAATTAAAACCTTTTACAAAAGAATTAAAAACACACCTAGAAATTTTATCTAACTTTACTTCTTGGATTAAAGAAAAAACTCAAAACTCAAAAGATGATGCCAGTGCAGCATGTAATGATTATTTAAAAGCATTAGGCTTTGTAGCTATAGCTCATGCGTGGCTAAAAGTTTTAGAGGTAAGCTTTAAAGATTATGACCAGAATATAAATTTTTATGAAGATAAGATACAAACTGCAAATTTTTATTTTAAAAGAGTTTTACCAAGAGCAGAAAATCACTTTAAAACAGCCACATCAGGCAGCGATTATATAATGAATTTTAAATTTAATTAATATGAGCCACTACGATACAAATTTAGATAAAAATGCTGCCAATTATATTCCACTATCTCCCTTAACATTCTTAGAAAGAACAAAAGATATATATCCAAACTATGAAGCAGTTGTTTATGAAAGTAGAACTTATACTTGGGGTAATATCTATAAAAGATGTGTTAAGTTTGCTAGTGCACTAGATAAGCTTGGAGTAAAAACTGGAGATACAGTTTCGATAATGGCATTTAATACACCAGAAATTTTTGAAGCCCATTATTCAATTCCTATGGTTGGTGCAGTAATTAATGCAATAAACACCAAGTTAGATCCTAAGACAATTAGTTATATTTTAGAGCATAGTGATGCAAAAGTTTTAATCGTAGACAGACAATTTCATGAGGTAATTGCCAAAGCTTTAAAGAATGTTAAAAATAAAATTATTATTATCGATATAGATGATAAAGATATAGACACAAGTAGTTTTAAAAAAATTGGTGACCTTGAGTATGAAAGTTTTTTAGACACAGGCGATAAAGATTACGAGTGGAAAAAACCTAAAGATGAATGGCAAGCAATTTCATTGGGATATACATCTGGAACAACAGGAAACCCTAAAGGTGTAGTTTATCACCATAGAGGATCATATTTGATGGCAACAGGTAGCTCTGTTGCATGGAATATGCCTAATAAATTAAATTTTTTATGCGTTGTGCCAATGTTTCATTGTAACGGGTGGTGTTACCCTTGGACACTTGCAATGCTACATGCAAGAGTTATTTGTTTAAGAAATGTTAATGTAAAAAAAATATTTGAATTAATTGACAAATATGAAGTAACTCATTTTGGTGGAGCCCCTATAGTTCTAAACATGATAGTTAATGCTCCCAAAGAAGATCAAAAAAAATTAAAAAGAAGAGTAAACGTTTTAACTGCAGGAGCACCACCACCAAGCATTATTTTTGAAAAAATGGAAAATTTGGGATTTGAAGTTATGCATGTATATGGATTAACAGAAACTTATGGACACATGTTGCAATGCGCTTGGAATGAAAATTGGAATGAACTAGATAAAGATAAAAAAAATGAAATTAAAGCAAGACAGGGTGTAAGATATCCTAATACTGAAGAAGTTGTAGTAATAGACCCTGAAACGATGAAGGCTGTCCCTAAAGATGGAAAAACAATGGGCGAAATTATGATCAAAGGAAATATTGTAATGAAAGGGTACTACAAAGACAAAGAAGCTACTGATAAAGCTATGTCAGGTGGATGGTTCCATTCAGGAGACTTAGCAGTTACTTTTCCAGATGGGTATATAAAAATTCAAGATCGATCTAAAGATATTATAATCTCAGGGGGAGAAAATATTTCTTCAATTGAAATAGAAAATGTAATTGCAAAACATCCTGCTGTATTATTGGCAGCAGTTGTTGCTAAACCAGATGAAAAATGGGGTGAAACACCTTGTGCTTTTGTTGAATTAATTAAAGATAAACCTGCAACAGAAAAAGATATTATCGATTTTTGTCGAGAAACTTTAGCAGGATTTAAACTTCCAAAAAAAGTAGTTTTTTGTGATTTACCAAAAACCTCAACAGGTAAAATTCAAAAATTTGAACTTAGAAAAAAAGTCAAGGACTTAAGTTGATTTTTGAAGTAGATAATAAAAAAGTTTTTGCCTCAGACGCAGGCCAAGACATCGATAAAAATAAAGCTACAATAGTTTTGCTTCATGGAAGTGGTCTTTCACATATTGTTTGGTCTTTAACAGAACAATATTTATCAAATCAAAATTATAATGTGGTAGCAATTGATTTACCTGGTCATGGTAATTCTGAAGGTAACTGTTTAAAATCAATAGAAGAAATTTAATATTTCCCAAATAACAATAATTGGACATTCACAAGGATGTTTAGAGATGCTAGAATACTATTCTAAATTTCCAAAAAAAGTTAAGAGTTTAATATTTGTTAGTGGAACTTATAGAATGCCAGTTAATCAAGATTTAATAGACTTTGCTGAAGCAGGAGATGATCAAGCAGTTAATT
>CAJQTO010000024.1 GCA_905620465.1 uncultured Candidatus Pelagibacter sp.
CTTTCCAATTAATAATATTTCAGGTCAATCAATAGGATTAGGAGGAAGAACAATTCAAGAAAAAAACTATTTAGCCAAATATATTAATTCACCAGAAACACCATTTTTTAAAAAAGGTTCAAATTTATACAATCTAGATTTGGCTAGAAAATTATCAAATAAAATTGATCATGTTTATCTTGTTGAAGGTTATATGGATGTTGTTGGATTAAGTAAAAATGGAATTGAAAATGTTGTTGCAAACTTAGGAACTTCTTTAACAGATAAACAAATTCTAATTCTAAATCAATTTTTTGAAGATATAATTATTTGCTTTGATGGGGATGAAAGCGGTTATAAAGCTGCATTAAGAGCAGCAGAAAATTCAATTAAAGAACTTCAACCTGAAAAACAAATTTCATTTCTTTTTTTACCAGATGGCGAAGATCCTGATAGTTACGCAAATAAAAATGGAAAAGCAAACTTTATTGATTTTACCAAACAAAGTAAAATTTTAATTCATCAATTTATATTTAATCATTATAAAAAACAAACTGAAAATAATCCATCATCAATGGCAATTTTTGAAAAAAAATTGAGATCAATTGCCAACACTATTAAGGATGATTTTATTAAAAAATATGTATTGGAATATTTCTTAGAAAAAATTTCGTCATTAACTCCTCACTCTAATATTGGAAAAAAACAATTTTATATAAAAAAAACTAAATCTTTGCAATCTACTCAAAAACATTTTAATGAAAGTAAATTATTGAGTGGTGTAGAGCTTAAAGAATTTTCATTATTATATTTGATTATGAATAATTTAGATATATTTCAGGAAAATATTCATTTAATTGAAAACACAAAGCTATTTAGTGATGAAAATAAATTAATTTTTGAAACTGTTTTGTCAAAATTGAAAAGTGGAGAAAAATTTACAATACAGGAAATTGGAATTGATTCTCAGTTAATTGATAAAATTTACAAATTTGCATCTATCAAACATATTTTGAATAATAACCAAAATAATCAGGAAAAGATGTTTGAATTATTAGAAGAAATTTCTAGAGATCTTAAAAATTACGATTTAGAGTTCAGAATAGAGGAGTTAGAATCGAAATTCTCGAAAGATCTTAGTGAAAGTACATTTAATGAAATTAGAGAGTTAAAAAAACAAAAAAACATCAATTAAATGCACTAAAAAATACATGGATTTTTTTAAAATTGAGCTTATATAAGTCATCTCAAATATACTATTGTGGAAAGAATAATTACCAAATCATTTGCTAGACTTATTGGTCGTGGAACCCACAGAGGGTTTATAACCTTTGAAGAATTAAATAAATCTTTAGGCAAAAGAAATCTCTCAAACGAAAATCTTGAACAAGCTTTTTTACATATTTTAGATGAAAAAATTATCTTAGTTGAAAAAAAATCAGATTTTAAATCTGCAAGAAAAAAAGAAAATTCAGCAAAAGAAGAAGGAAAAACTTCTGATAAAAGTGACGACCCTATAAGAATGTATTTAAGAGAAATGGGTGGTGTTGAGCTTCTTTCTAGAGAAGGTGAAATAGCAATAGCAAAACGAATAGAAGCTGGAAAAAATGTAATGTTAATTGCATTATCACAGAGCCCAATTACCGCACAACAATTTTTTGAATGGAATGAAAAGCTTCAAAATGATGAAATTCTAGTTAGAGAAATTATTGATATCGATACTAACTATATGGAAGACGAAAATACAGGACCGAGTGCAAAACAAAGAAATTCTGGTGAAACCGAAAAACAAGATGAAGGATCTGAAAGTAGCAGTGATACAGAAGATGAATTTAATCCTACGCTTGCTGCAATGGAAACTGAAATTAAACCAAAAGTTTTAAAAACAGTAAATACTTTAACAAAAGAATATAATAAATTAATTAAATATCAAAAAGAAAAACTTAATTGCATTATAAATTCAGCAACTTTTTCAAACACAAGAGAAAAAGGATATGAAAAAATTATAAATGAAATACTGGAAAACATAAAATCACTTCAACTATCACCATCAGTATTAGAAGAATTGGTCCAAAAACATTATGTTGAAAATAAAAAAATTGTTTCATTAGAAGGTAACCTTTTAAGACTGGCGATGAATCAGAAAATATCCAGAAATGAATTTATTAAATTTTATGTAGGAAATGAAATTAATCCAAACCTTAAAAAATTTCTTGATACCAATCCTGTCTGGAGAAATTTTTTTTTAAAAAATAAAGAAGAATTTAAGAATATTAGAGAACGACTAGTTGAGATAAGTCATAAACTGGGAATGTCAGTTACAGATTTTAAAAAATTAGTTAGTAGAGTCCAAAAAGGCGAGAAAGAATCTAGAGTTGCAAAAAAAGAAATGGTTGAAGCTAATTTAAGATTAGTAATTTCAATTGCTAAAAAATATACTAACAGAGGTCTTCAGTTTTTAGATCTTATTCAAGAAGGAAATATAGGTCTTATGAAGGCTGTAGATAAGTTTGAATATAGAAGAGGTTATAAATTTTCAACATATGCAACTTGGTGGATAAGACAAGCCATCACAAGATCTATAGCGGATCAAGCTAGAACAATAAGAATTCCAGTTCACATGATAGAAACAATTAATAAAATTGTAAGAACCCAAAGATTAATTTTGAGTGAATTTGGAAGAGAGGCTACTCCGGAAGAACTAGCAAAAAAATTAAGAATGCCCTTAGATAAGGTTAGAAAAGTTCTTAAAATTTCAAAAGAGCCAGTCTCATTAGAAAAACCAGTGGGTGATGAAGAAGACAGCAGTTTAGGAGATTTTATTGAAGACACAAAAGCATTAGCTCCATTAGAACAAGCAATTAAATCTAATTTAGGTGAAGCAACTACAAAAATTTTATCAACTTTGACACCTAGAGAAGAAAGAGTTTTAAGAATGAGATTTGGGGTTGGCATGAATACTGATCATACTTTAGAAGAAGTTGGATTACAATTTTCAGTGACTAGAGAAAGAATTAGACAAATAGAAGCTAAAGCTCTAAGAAAATTAAAACACCCAAGCAGATCAAAACAATTAAAGAGTTTTTTAGAAAACTAAAATTTTACCAATAAATCATTGATGAATAAAATTTATCTTAATAGGAATATTGCAAGACTAATCTTATTACAAAGAATTGAATTATTAGGACCAATACAAAAAAAAGTAAGAAAACTATTTGGTAGATATTTTTTTACTAATTTTGCCGCTAAATACTTCATGCTACCAAGCTCAATTGGGAAAAAATACCTAAATTCAATGGAAAAAGAGTATGAAATTTTAAGTAAATATTTAAATTTTGATAACAAAACTATTCTATCCATAGGAAGTGGCATGTGTGGATTGGAATTAATTATTAATCAAAAAGCACAAAATAATTTTTTCCATATAATAGAAAAAAATTATGTGTCTGAAAAAGTTACTTATGGCTGGGATAATAATAATAATGAGGCATATAATAATCTCAGTTTGTTAAACATTTTTTTAATTAAAAATGGAATGAAAAAAAAAACATTTAAAATTTATAACTTTGATTTAGATTCTCTCCCTATAGCTAAATTTGATATTATAGTATCTTTATTTTCATTGGATTATCATTATGATTTTAATTTATATCTTGACTATCTAAAAAAAATTCTTGATGAAGAAACACAAATAATCTTTGATACAATTAGACCTGATTATTTTGAAAATATTTTTAAAAATGTAAAAATACTCCAGGACAATCAAAACACTGTTCATAAATCTAAAAGAATTATTTGTAGTAAACTTATAAACAGGTTAAATAATATTTAATGAAAAATAAAATTCTAATTAATTATTTTTTTATTCTTTTTTCTGTAATCCCAATTTCTATAGTAGTAGGTCCGGCAGTTTCTTTGGCGAACATTTTATTGATAGATTTATCATTTATTTTTTTTATATTTTACACAAAAGAGTTTCATTTTTTAAAAAATAAAACTTTTAAAATTATTATTTTACTTTATTTATATTTAATTTTTAATTCTTTAATTTCACAAGATTTTTTAATAGGAGCTAATAGAAATTTGGGTTTTATACGCTTTATAATACTTTTTACAGCATTTAATTATTTTTTTTATACAAGTAAATTTTTTAATAAAATTTTAGCAATTTGGGCCTTAACATTGTTTACAATATGTCTAGATACTTACTTTGAAAGCTATACAGGAAAAAACATATTAGGCTATGGTAATGGTACAAGAATATTTAGTTTTTTTAGAGATGAGGCAATTGTAGGAGGATACATTAATACATTTTACCTTATGATTACAGGGTACTTCTATTTTATTTTTAAGGACTATCCTAAAAAATATAAAATATTATTTTTAATTATTTCAATACTATTACTTATTTCAATAGTATTATCTGGAGAAAGAGCAAATACCATTAAAGCATTTATTGGTTTTTTTATTTTTTATTTACTAAATAAAAATTTTGTGTTCAAAGAAAAATTTATTTCTCTCGTATTGTTAATAATTTTATTAGCAGGAATATACTCTTCTTCTTATTATTTAAAGCTAAGATATGGAGGTCAAACATTTAATCAAATTAACTCTAAAGAGAAGATTGCTAGCCTTTACGAAAATTTTTTATATTTTAGAATCAATAGGTCTGGTATGGAAGTTTTTAAAAAATACCCAATATTTGGTGTTGGTAATAAAAATTATCGATTACAAAATGCTTGTACAGTAAACTTTTTAGAAAATGATGGTAGGAATGATGGTACCGATAATATGAAAGGTACTCTTATGCTATGTCAAACTCATCCACACCAAATTTATATAGAATTTTTATCTGAGCATGGTGTAATTGGTAGTATTATATTATTGACCATAATATTTAAATTAATTTTTAGTAAATTTAGCATGGCATTAAAATCAAAAAACTATTTACAACTCGGTTGTATTGTTTATTTGTCAACTCTTTTTACACCAATTTTACCCAGTGGTTCTTTTTTTAATGATTATAATTTAACTCTTTTCTTGTTAAATCTTTCTATTTTATATGCCTCAAATCCTCAAACTAATATCTTTAATAAACCTTAATTTAGGAATTAATTAAAATTTTTAATTATGATAAAAAATTTATTAAGGGCCGTTAGCTCAATAGTAGAGTATTGCATTGACATTGCAGGGGTAGTTGGAGCGTAACCAACACGGCCCACCATTTATTGTATTTTATCTTTACCAGACATAAATTATGATATAATTAAGACTTAATTTAAGGGCCTGTAGCTCAGTTGGTTAGAGCAGTACACTCATAATGTATTGGTCCCAGGTTCGAGTCCTGGTGGGCCCACCAAATTTACTTTTTAATAAAATTTATAAGTTAGTTAGGGTTTTTAAAAATGGATGAAACAAAATTCATCGATTCGTAAATACCATAACGATTCCAATGTGTGTCATCTCTCCAATAAAGATATTCATTATTATGCAAATATTTTGAAACTATTGGTTTCATTTTTTTAGATAAATTATAAGTTGGTATTTTAAGCTTAGCATACTCATCAATTAAGTATTGAAATTTAGGGTTATCATCTTCGGTTAAACCAAAATAATCTGAATAAATTCTTAATTTAATTGGAATAAAAAAAATACCGTTAACTCTTTTTAAAACTTCCTTATCTTTAAATATATAAGATATATAATTTTCATTTGAATTAAAGTTGTCATTATAAAAAAAACCTACAAATTTATTTTTTATTTTATTGTATATTATAGGGCTTTCAGCATCATCCATATTAGAAAAAAATTTTCTGATTAATGAATGACTTTTTTGCCTAATATTTCTTAAAAAATAATTTTTATCTGGTAAAATTTTTAAAAGAAATTTATCTTTATTTCTTTCTAATCTTTCATATCCTGATCTTATTTTATATTTTACTAAGCTTAAATATTGAAATTCTTGACTTTTAATTTGATTTTGATTGTTGTCGTTAATTTTGTTGTTTTTAACTCTAAAGTCGTTTCCTTCAAAGTAAAAAACATAAATTTTTGCATCCTTTTTAATTATGGGTAAATATTTTTTTATTATTTTTTCATAATCAATAGGGTCTAAGCCGCTGAATGAAAGTGATGCTACTGCTATATTTAAGATTTTATTTAAAGTGCTTGACGGAATATGAGGATGGCTTGTGCCTGTACCAGAAATAAAAGAGTCACCAACTAAAATAATTTTAGCATCTTCAATTTTAATATCATTTCTATATCCGTGAGAGTCTGTAATAAAAATTTGTTTTCTTGGCTCTTTAATAAGTTCTCTTTTTTTATTTAACCCACCATCTTTATAATAAATATCACCATGGGGCATAAAAATTATATCATTAACATTTTTTTGATATATTTTATTTTTCGTAGTATATTTTTCATGACCTCTAAAAAAATACCCGTATTTCTCATTTTTTCCAAAACTCATATTTATAATAAAAATCATGGATATAATAAGTAAATTAAAAATTAAAACTGAAGGAATATTTTTTTTAAAAATATATAAAATAAATAATGTAAAAATTAAATCAATTATTATTGGAAGTGCTAGTAGGGTGATTGAAACAAACGTTAAGATAAATAAGAATGTATTAATAACTAGTTTTTTCATTTTTAAATACCGTACCATTTTCTGATAGCTGAAAAGAGATTATATTGTTTCATACAATAATTTCATAAGCATTTATTATGAAAGCCCCAAAAAAAACAATCAAAAGTTTTATATTTTAATAGACTATTATTTAATAAATTCTCTTAAAGTTTCAAAAAGTGCATTGATGTCATCATCATTATTTTGAATTATAGATAAAAATTCTTCTTTTTGTGTACGGGCAAGACTTAAACCTTCAATTATTAAATCTCTTATTAAAAGGTTTTCAGGATTCTTAGTATATACTCTCCAGTCGATTTTAACTTCAGGTCTTTTCTCAGTTTTCGCCAAACTACTTGATACTATTGTATATTTTTCATTTATTTTTTTTTTAGAAGTGACTTCAATTTCAGGGTTTGAGTATTCTGCCAACCTACTAGCAAAAGTTTTTAAAAAGTATTCTCTAAAAAGAACTGTATATATTTTTTTTTGATCATCGCTTAAATTTTTTCTATAAGACCCAAGTGTATAAAGTCCTAATATTTCTATATCTACAGTTTCATCTGCAATATTTTTTAGTTCTTTAATCTTATTCTCCTTATTAAGATTGCTAGAAAGAATTTTTGAAGCTCTGTTGACAATAGACTGAACAAATACATCAGGCTCTATTGATAAAACTTCGTTGAAGTTTGAAAAGCTGAATATAAAAATAAATAATATTAAAATTTTTTTTATTCTCATTTAAATTTAGATTATATTATTCGTTTTCTATTTCTTCCCAGTCACCTTCGTACATAATTTCAATTGTTGGGCTTGAATTTGAAATTTTTTGTTGTCTATCTTGTAAATATAAACTTCTTACTGATGCATAAAAGTCCATAGAGTTTTTTTCTAAATTATCTATAGACTCCAAATTTTTTGCTCTAAAATCTACTCCTGACAAAACTTTTGTCTTCATGAATAGCGAGTCACTTAAATATTCATTATTACCATGCGTTGAGGCATTATAATAAGGGTCTCCACCTATTACGTTTACAAATGAACCAAAGGTATCTCTAATAGTCGATGGTCCCAAAACTGGCAACACAACATAGCAACCTGCTCCTATACCCCAAGCTCCAAAGGTCTGTCCATAATCTTCTTTTACATACTCTGGAAAGTTCATTTTTGTAGCCACATCAAATATCCCAAGAATTCCTACTGTTGTATTAACAACAAATCTTCCAGTATTAATTCCAGCTTTTTTAAATTCTCCCTGCAGAACATTGTTAGGTATAGTTATGAGCGAAGAAATATTCAAAAGTGCATTACTCGTTCCAGTCCTAACTGTTGATGGTAATTTTCTATAACCTTTTGCAACTGGTTTAAAAATGACTTTGTCTAAGCCTTGATTTAAAGAAAAAGTAGCTCTATTTAAACCTTCAAAACAATCTTTAATATTTGCAGGTTTTTTTTTTGACAAACTATTTTCCCCATCAGTGCCTGCATTGGCGCTGAATGCAAGTATTGCTGTTATTAAGGAAATTATTATAAATTTTTTCATTAAGACTAATTATATAGTATATATACTAGAAAAGTAAATCGAGATTTAGGGTCAAATAAGACATAAAATGGCTATTAAAACTTTAATAAATTATTCACCTAATTTTTACCCAATTAAAAGAAGTAAAAAAAAAATTAAGTTTATTATATTTCATTACACAGGAATGAAAAGAGAATCAAATGCCATAAAAAAATTTATAAAAATACAATCTGAGGTTAGTAGCCATTATTTAATAAAAAATAATGGAGAGATAATTACTTTAGTTCCAGATTTTTACATTGCCTGGCATGCAGGGGTATCATCATGGAAGAATTATGACTTATTAAATAAAAATTCTATCGGAATTGAAATTAGTAACCCTGGTCATCAATTTAATTACAAAAAATTTTCTAAAAAACAAATTAACTCTTTGTTAAATTTAAGTAAATATTTGATTAAAAGATATAAGATTAATCCTAAAAATATTTTAGGTCATTCTGATATTGCGCCAGATAGAAAAAAAGACCCTGGAGAAAAATTTCCGTGGAAATACTTAGCAAAAAATAAAATTGGCATATGGCATAATGTAAAAAGTAAAATTTTAAAAAATAATAGGGGCAATAAAATTAACAATATAAGTCAAAAAACTTTTTTAAATAACTTGTTTAAAATAGGGTATTCAAAAAAAATTCCAAAAAATATTAAGAAAAGTAAATATCAGGTATTTATCATTAAAGCTTTTCAAAGAAGATACAGACAAGAGCTAATTAATGGTAAAATTGATAAAGAATGTGTGATGATTAGTCAAAATCTAATTCAAAAACTATATTAAATTTATCTTGAAATTTTCAGTTAACATAATAAATTATACTTGCCAGATAAATGACTTGTCGCTTTAATTTATTTTAAAGAGGAAAGTCCGGGCTCCGCAAAGACACAGTGCCAGGTAATACCTGGCGGGGGAAACCCTAGGGATAGTGCCACAGAAAATAAACCGCCATAACATGGCAAGGGTGAAAAGGTGTGGTAAGAGCACACCGGTTCTATTGGTAACAATGAACGCTGGAAAACCCCACTGGGAGCAAGACTAAGTAGAGATGACATTGTTGCAAAACTAAAAGCCGTCTTTGGCTAGTCATCAGGGTTAGTTGCTTGAGCTTAAGAGTGATCTTAAGCCTAGAGAAATGATAAGTTTAAATGACAGAACCCGGCTTATAGTTTATCTGGCAAAACTTACTCGCATATTGAATTTAATTAATTTTGAATGTTCACCTTTTGACTCATAATTGAATCACTTATGTTCTTATTTTTTATTTTAAATTTTATTAATAGGTCATTTATTAGTTGATTTGATAGTTAATATTATTATCAAGATATTAAATTAAATGGTAAAAAATACCTAAAATGAACATATTGACACTATATTAAAAAACCCATATTGTCCCATATATTCCCAAATAAGGAATTTATGAAATATAAAAAATATGTTTTTATCTACTTACGAGAACAGAATAGACAAAAAGGGAAGGGTGTCAGTGCCTGCTAACTTTAGATCTCATCTTTCAAACCTAGGTTATAATGGAGTTGTTTGTTATCCATCTTTTAACAATCAATCTATTGAGGCCTGCTCTCAAGATAGAATTGAAAAACTTTCAAATAGTATAGATTCCCTAAACCCTTTTGAGGAAAAAAGAGATTTTTTTGCTACATCAATTTTATCTGAAAGTATGAATTTACAATTTGATAGTGAAGGTAGAATTTCACTTTCATCAAAATTATTAAAACATGCAAAAATAAAAAATAGCATGTTGTTTGTTGGTCAAGGTCAAACTTTCCAAATATGGGAACCAGCAGCTTTTGAAAAATTTAAGGTACATGCTAGAAAAAAAGCAAATATAAATCGTGCAAGCCTTAAATGGGAAAAACATTTTAATAACAATGAGGGGAAATAAAAATGACAATTAATTTTAAAACACCAGAAATAAAAGAGTTACAACCAAGATTATTAGTACTTGGAGTTGGCGGAGCAGGTGGAAATGCAATTAATGAAATGATTGATCATGGCTTACAAGGAGTCGAATTTGTTGCAGTAAATACAGATGCTCAAGATCTAAAATTAAGTAAAGCAAAAGCAAGAATTCAAATTGGGTTAAATTTAACTAAAGGTTTAGGAGCAGGTGCAAAGCTTGATATTGGCCAAGCAGCAGCAGATGAGTCTTTAAATGAAATTATAAATACCTTGCAAGGAGCAAATATGGTTTTTATTGCTGCAGGAATGGGGGGTGGAACTGGAACAGGTGCCGCACACGTTATTGCAAGAGCTGCAAAGGAATTGAATATATTAACTGTCGGAGTTGTAACACTTCCTTTTCTATATGAAGGTCCTTCAAGAATGAGAAGAGCTCAACAAGGTCTTGAAGAATTAAGAAAACACGTAGATACAATAATAGTAATCCCAAATCAAAATTTATTTAAAATTGCAAATGAACAAACTACATTTGAAGAGTCATTTAATCTTTCAAATAATGTTTTGATGCATGGAGTTCAAAGTGTAACAGACTTAATGGTTAGACCAGGTATAATAAATCTAGATTTTGCTGATGTTGAAACTGTGATGGCTTCAATGGGTAAAGCAATGATGGGTACTGGAGAAGCTGAAGGAGAAGGAAGAGCTATGAAAGCTACAGAAACAGCAATTAGTAATCCTTTGATTGATGACTATACTTTAAAAGGTGCGAAGGGGCTTTTAGTAAATATTACTGGAGGCAAGGATCTTAAACTTTTTGAGGTTGATGAAGTGGTCAATAAAATTAGATCTGAAGTTGATGCTGAAGCAGAAGTGATCATTGGAGCAATAACAGATCCATTACTTGATGGAAAAATTAGAGTTTCAATAGTTGCCACATCATTAGATGGACAACAGCCTGAGGGAAAATCTGTGATTAATATGGTTCATAGAATACAAAATAGAAATCCAGGTTATTCTGATTTTTCTAAAACAGAATCGGCTCAATCATTCAATTTTTCACCAACAATATCTAACCCAATAACACATGGAGCAAATGCATTAAAGCTTGAAAATGAAGTTATAGATGAGCAAACATTAGATACATCTTCAAGTAAAATGATGAATGAACAAGTGATGAGTAATCAAGAAACAGAGGTAAAGAGTATTATTGAAAATAATTCAATAAATGATTATGAAAAATCTTTTTCAGAGGAAGCATTAGATAACTCACATATAGAAAATAGCTTAGTTGAAACAGAGCAATCTACAAATGGATTAGAAAATTTTGGTGTTGAAGAAGAAACACCGGATCTATTTAGCGCAGATAATGAGAGCTCAGAATCTCAAGATTTATTATTATCAGAAAACAATGAAGATATTTCAGAAGATGATGATCTAGAAATTCCAGCATTTTTAAGAAGACAAAAGAATTAATGGTCTTCAAAAAAATAAATGAAAGCCATCATAATATCGGATATGACAAAACATTATCCGGTATTGCTAAATGAATTAATTAGCATTATTACCCCTCAATATGGTGGCACATTTATTGACTGCACATTCGGTCAAGGTGGATATACAAAAAAAATATTAGATTTTTCAGATACAAAAGTAATAGCTTTAGATAGAGATTTAAAAAGTTCTAAAAAAGCGGAAGAAATTAAAAAACAATTTGAAAATAGATTTTTATTTAAAAATATAAAATTTAGTCAGCTTAATAATCTAAAATTAAAAAATGAGGAAATAAAAGGAATAATATTTGATCTTGGATATTCATATACACAAATAAAAGATCAAACTAAGGGACTTTCATTTGAGTCAGAAGGAGAACTTAATATGAAAATGGGAATTAATGATTTTTCAGCAAAAGAAGTAATAAACATTTTAGATGAAAAGGAATTAGAAAAAATATTTAAATATTTTGGAGAGGAAAAAGAAAGCAAAAGAATAGCTCATAATATTGTTGAGGATAGAATAAAAAAAGAAATTACGACAGAAGAATTAGTAAGAATTATAAAATCTTCAAAAAGAAAAAAAAACCACAAAACACATAGTGCAACAAAAGTTTTTCAAGCGCTAAGAATATTTGTAAATAAAGAAATAAGTGAATTAATTTATGGACTTATTAATGCAGCAAAAATTGTTAAGAAAGAT
>CAJQTO010000025.1 GCA_905620465.1 uncultured Candidatus Pelagibacter sp.
TAAGTTTTCAATCGCTCTTTGAATTGCATTTAATCTACTTGGCATTTCATAAAGTTTTAATCTGTTTATTGATTTTTTGATTTCTGATCTAATTTTTTTTGGATTCTCTTTTCTTGGATTGTCATCAGTTAAATAAATTTTATCACAAAAATGGCTTGCAATTTTACCCATCATTGATCTTTTTGATTGATCCCTGTTACCGCCGCAACCGAAAACAATTGAAATTTTTTTATTCTTGAATTGTTCTTTTAAATTTTGCAAGCAGGTATGTAAGGCATCTGGTGTATGTGCATAATCTAATATTACCTTAGAATTATTTTTTATAATTCCTATTTTTTCTAATCTTCCACTTACTGGCTTTATTTTATCAATTACATTAATTATTTGCTTAAAGTTCAGTCCACTTTTTTCTGCAGCAAGCATAGCCATTAAAATATTTTTTATCTGTATTTTTCCTACTAAACTTGTTTGAAATTTATAAATTTTATTTTTATACTTAATTTTATTTAATTGTTGATCTTGAAAATATTTATGAGAAATTAAATTTAAATTACTATTTTCATTAGATATTGTATCAATATTCAATTTTCTCTTTAAGGCTATTTTTTTAATACTTTTATATTCTGGAATTTCTATATCAGTGATTATGTTTGAATTTTTTTTAAGTAATTTTTCAAATAAATATAATTTTGATTTAAAATAGTCATTAAAATTTTTGTGATAATCTAAATGATCATGAGATAAATTAGTAAAAATTCCTATTTTAAATTCTAAACCATCTAGTCTATGTTGTTTTAGTCCATGACTTGAAGCTTCCAATATTACATTTTCAATTTTTTGTTTTTTAATTTTTTCTAAATAGGTACTTAATTCAACTGGGTCTAGAGTGGTATTCGAAACATTCTTTTTATAATTTCCTGTGTTAATTCCTAACGTTCCTATAGAGGCTACTTTTTTTTTATTTAATTTTAATATTTGTAAATAAAAATCGGCAATTGATGATTTGCCATTAGTTCCTGTTACTGCAATTAAATTTTTTGGTTTATTCTTACAAATACTATAAGCAGTTTCAGATAATAACTTTCTTACATTTCTTGATTTTATGTAAAGTATTTTTTTTTTTATACCCTCAAATTTGTGTTTTGAAATAATTGTTTTTGCACCTTTTTTTATCGCTTCATCTGTAAATTTATTTCCATCTATTTGGTTTCCCTTAATTGCAAAAAAAATATTATTTTTTTTGCATGTTAAACTATTAAAGCTAAGGCCTGAAAAATAGTGTTTTTTATATTTTGAATTTGTTTTCTTAAAATAATTACCAATCAACATATTTAAATTAATTTTCTATATATTTTGTGGCTAAAATAGGCCCGATTTTTTCTATAATTTTGCCTGCTGCTTCAACCGAAGTCCAACCAGCGGTATTAAATGGAGTCCCTTTTAGTGGCGCTGAACCGTCTCTATAATGATAAACATACTCACTATTTGTTTTAGGTGATTCTAACATTACTATAAAAACATATTTTGGATTTTCCATAGGAAAAATTGATGCAAATGTATTGATTTTAGTATTAGAGTATTCTTTACTAATTACCTGCTCTGCAGTCCCAGTTTTACCCCCTACCTGATAGCCTTTAACGTTTCCTTCTCTTGCGGTACCTTCTTTGGTTGATACAATTTTTCTCAAAATGTGATTCATTTTTTTTGAAACATCATTCTTTAAAATTTTTTCTCCTTTATACTTTTTATTTAAATTTCTTTTTATTAATGTTGGTTTAATATGATAGCCACCATTTGTTATTATTGAATAACCTTTAGCTAATTGTAAGATCGTTGTGGTTATACCATGACCAAATGAAATAGTTTCTAATTTACAACCTTCATACCAATCTATTAATTGAGGTTTTCCTACTTCCTCTATATCAAAATCTATCTTATCTAGAATACCAATGCTTTTTAAGAATGATTTGTGTTTTTCTATTCCTATTTTTCTTACAATTCTAACTGAACCTATATTTCCAGATTTTATTAAAATTTGTTCAACCGTTAAATCCGATGGCATTTTATCATCATACTCTCGTATATGGTGATTTTTTCCACAACTAATAGTTTTTTTTGAATCTAGAAATTCTGTATAAGGTTCAATCAATCCCTCATTTATTCCAGAAGCAATTGTAAAAGTTTTAAAAACTGAACCTAATTCATAAGTTCCTTTTGTTACTCTGTTAATATAATTTACATCTGTAATTGTTTCTCTCTTATTAAGATTAAAATCAGGCAAAGAAACCATTGAGAGTATTTCACCATTATTTACATTCATTAAGATTGCCGCGCTCCCTTTGCTTCTAAATATTTTTTGATATTTCATTAGTTCTTTTCTTATTAAGAACTGAATATCCGTATCAACTGTTAGTTGGAGAGGTTCAGAAATTTTTTTTAATTCTAAATCAAAAGATTTTTCTATTCCTGATATTCCGTTATTGTCATCATCTATTTGTCCAATAATGTGACTAAATAAATTTTTCTGAGGATATAATCTTATCAAACTTT
>CAJQTO010000026.1 GCA_905620465.1 uncultured Candidatus Pelagibacter sp.
TTGTTTAAAAGATATCTTTTTATCACCATCTACAGACGATATGACATTTTCTATATCTACAAATCTTATTTGATTGTCGGCTTGAACTTTTGATAATCGGCTAGACAACTTATCTAATTTAAAATTTATTTCTTCAAATTTGTTTGTTAATTCTTGAAATTGACTTTCAATCTCTGAAAGCTTTAATAAATGTCTTGTTAGAACATCTTCCGAGTTTTGATCTATTGTACTTTGTTTGCTTAAGCTTTGAGACGTGTTATCTTTATTGATAGAGTTTGAATAAACTGCTTTTTCTAGAGTCTTTAAATCTTTTTGAATTAACTCTAATGTTTCATATAAATTATGGTTATCTGCAACACAAACACTACTAAATAAAATAAGTACCGCAGTTATTTTAAGTTTAATTAATTTTTTACAAGCAAACATGAACTGAGTAGTAATTATAATGATGGCAAAAAAAAGACCCTAGTAGAAATATACCAGGGTCTTTTATAAATTGTTTTAATTAATTGGCTTTAACAGAAACTGATCTTCTGTTTTTAGACCATGATAACGGATTTGATCCTGAATCTACTGGTCTTTCTTTACCATAACTTAATACTGAAATTCTGTCTGAAGAAATTCCATAAGTCATTAAATAATCTTTTGCAGAATTAGCTCTTCTTTCTCCCAATGCCAAGTTGTATTCTCTCGTACCTCTTTCATCAGCATGTCCTTCTAATACTATATTTAGTTTTGAATTTTTTCTTAACCACGCAGCTTGTTTTCTTAAAGTTTCTCGTGAAGCTGTTGTTAATACTGTTTCGTTGGTTGCAAAGAAAACTCTATCAGGAACACCTGAAGCTAAATATTCCACTGAATCACTTCCAGTGTAAACGTCTCCTTGCATTTGTCCTGTTGTTGTTGTTGTTTTTTGAGTTGCACAAGCAGATAATACCAAACTTGCTACTAAAATTAAAAAACCATTTTTTAAAATCTTGCTTAAATTCATTGTTGCTCCTTAATGCTTAATTAGAATTACTTACTTTTTCACAAGTAATTAGATGTTTCAAGCTAAAAAATCAACTTAATTACACATTAATTACTTAATAAAGATGACCATGATGGGTCAGATGCGTCAGTTTCAGTTTCTACCAATTTTTCATTATAGCCTGTTAAATCAATAGACCACAATTTAGCTGAAAATCCTTCCCCTTTTGAGTTGGTCTTTGTTTCTCTATAAAAAATCAACACTCTTCCATTTGGAGACCAAGATGGTGCTTCTTGATAGAAATTTTCAGTCAATAACCTTTCTCCTGTTCCATCGGCTCTCATTACGCCTATATAAAATTTACCTTTGTGCAGCTTTGTAAAAGCAATTAAATCTCCTCTTGGTGACCACACAGGTGTTCCGTATAAACCCCTGCCAAATGAAATTCTTTTTACATTTTTTCCATTACTATTCATTACATAAATTTGTTGAAATTTGCTTCTGTCAGAATTGAAGGTAATATATTTTCCATCAGGAGAGTATGATGGAGATGTATCAATTGAAGGGTGATTTGTAATTCTTTCAACAATTCTATTTTCAAGATCCATAGTATAAATATCTGAATTTCCATCTTGAGCAAAACTCATTATAATTTTTTTTCCATCTGGCGAAAATCTTGGTGCAAATGTCATTCCTGGAAAGTCACCAACCACTTCTTGCATGCCCGTTTCAATATCAAGTAAATAGACTCTAGGTAAGTTTCTAAAATAAGAAAGATATGTAACCATTTGATTTGTAGGGTTAAACCTTGGAGTTAAAACCAATTCATTACCGAGAGTTAAAAATTTATTATTAAAACCATCTTGATCCATAATTGCTAATTTTTTAATTCTTTTAGTTTTAGGTCCCTCTTCAGCAACATAAATTATTCTAGTATCAAAATAACCACTTTCGCCTGTTAAACGTTCATAAACTTTATCTGCAATTATATGGCCAACTCTTCTCCAGTTACTAGGTACCGTTGTAAAAGCTAAAGCTACCATTTCTTTGCCAGCTAAAACATCCCATAATCTAAATTCAACTCTTAGTTTTTCGTCAACTAAAGTAACCTTACCTGTTATTAAAGCTTGTGCTTTTATCAAATTCCAATCTTCAAATCTTGGTTTTAAATTTGCAATATCTGCATTTTGAAGAAAGGCATCCTTATTGAGAGGGTTAAATAAACCAGATTGTTTTAAGTTATTTTCAACAACTATCGATATTTCTGCTCCAATATTTTCTTTTTTTAAAATTTTTTTAAAATTTTCTCTTGATTTTTCATCTATAGATAAAGGGGAAACCGCAATAGGAAGTGGACTCAAATTACCTCGCGTAATATCAACTTCAATTAAAGCAAAAGATTTAATAGGCAATAAAATTAACAATAATAATAAATATCTAAATAGCATTTTATCCTTCCAGCATTTCTCTTGCGTCAAAGTTTAATTGTAAGTCTTTCCATTTTTCATAGCCAGTACTTGGAACTCTAAGAGGTTGACACAGTTTAATTGCTCTTAAAGCACTTTCAGCTAATACTTTATAAAATCCTTGGCCAGGTTTATTCATTCTAGCATGGTCAAGAATCTCAGATCTTATAATAGTTCCATCTGGTTTTAATTGTAACTTAATTCTAACCAATAAATTTTTATTATAGGGCAGACCTAGTGGAATGCTCCAACATCCAAAAATTTGGGCTTTTAAAGCATCCTCTTCACTTAATGATAGTCCAGCAAAATCAACATTTTTTTCTTGATCCTGAGTTATTTTATCCGTTTTATTTTTAACTTCAGCACTTTCAACTTTTGATTTATCAATTAAAGCGGCAATACTATTGGGATCAAATAATTCATCTTTTTCAAATTCAGAAACTTGTTTAACTTCATTGTCTACTTTTTCTGGATTTTGTTTTTTATCTTTAATTTTTTTTATCTTTTCTATTTTTTTATCAGGTAACGGAACAGCATCTGGCTTTATCTTTTTTACTATTTTTGGTGGCGCCTGTTCAGATACTAGTTTTTTTTCTTTCTCTTTAATCTTTTCAATAATTTTTTTAGCTTTTGGTGCAAAAGGAATATTTGTTTGATCTGTAATTTGAATAAGCTCAACGGAGATTATTGGTGGAAGATCAATTGGTTTTTTTGACAAAAAAGGTAAGCTCATAGCTGTAATTATAACCATTAAAATATGAAAACCAGAAGAAATAACAATGCTTCTATTCACTTCACGCTACCTTTCCTTATAGGGCTCAGAAATTAATGCTACTTTTGTAAATCCAGATCCAGATAACATGCCCATTATTTCTAAAACTCGCCCATAATTTATTGACTTATCTCCTCTGACATAAATTCTAGTATCTGTTCTGTTTTTAGATACTGCTAATATTTTTGCTATAATTTTATCATATTCAACTTTAGATTCCTGAATAAAAATTTCTCCTTTGGAGTTAATAGATAGTGTTAATGGTTCTAGTTCTTCTGGTAATGAGTCGGCTGAACTTTCTGGTAAGTCAACTTGCACTCCAACAGTTAATAATGGCGCTGTTACCATAAAGATAATTAATAAAACTAACATTACATCTACAAAAGGAGTAACATTAATTTCACTCATTGGTTCTTTTGATGAACGATTGAGTTTAAAAGCCATTTTAAATTATTGATAAAAATCTTTTAGAAAAATTTTCTAATTTTTGTAGGTACTTCTTTGAATCGTTATTAAATTTATTATAAGCAACAACCGCTGGGATAGCAGCTAACAAACCAAGTGCAGTTGCAAATAACGCTTCTGCAATACCCGGAGCAACAATTGCTAAACTTGTATTTCTAGAAATTGCAATTGATTGAAATGAATTCATTATTACCCAGACGGTTCCGAACAATCCAATAAATGGAGCTGTAGAACCAACAGTTGCCAAAAAAGTAAATCCTTTATCAAGTTTTACCATTTGCTTTTCTGTATTAATCTCTAACATAGTGCTCATTCTTTCATTTAGATTTGATTTGGATTTAGCTTTTAATAAAGTTTGCATGGACTCTTTAAACAATAAAGCCATTGGATTTTCTAAATTTACCGGTAAGCTATTATAAAATGTTTCTGCTGATTTTGATTTCCAAAACTTTTCTTCAAACTCTTCAGATTCTAAGTTAATTTTTTTGAATAATTTAAATTTTTCAATAATGATCGCCCATGAATATACTGAACAGAAAATTAACATAAGTATTACTGATTTAACTATAAAGTCAGCTCTTATAAATAAGCTCCATAATGAAAAATCAGTATTTGATGCAAATCCTACAGCTTGAGATGTGATATCAGCTTCCATAATTAAGATTTCACACTAAAATGTGTCATCAATTTGTCTTAATAGAGCTTAATTTATTCTTCTAATTTATAAGTCTCATAATAAAAGCTGGCGATTAGAATTGCGTCTGCTTTATTAGAGTCCTTTTTTCTAGATAATTGAGAAGAAAAATAGGGAAATACCTCTATTGCTTTAGTTCTGCTAGCATCCTTCTCTGAATTAATTAGATTAAAATATTTTTTCCATTTTGCAGGCCGAACAAAATACATGGGTAATTGCATAGCAGAACATATTCCTTTTAAAATTCCAAAAGATTGACCAAAATTAAACATACTGGTTACTCCCTGGCCTGGCATAGCTGAAACTTGTTCAATAATTACTTTGATGTTTTCTTTTTTTATATTTTTAATTCTTAAAGAAATTTCATGAAATACTTGAGCACCGTTAACTTGTCTTTTGTTTTTTTTACCTTCAGGCATATTGGGCATCTCAACTACATCTATTATTTTTCCATCTTCAAAAAAACATATGGATCCTGTTATTCCAGGGTCAATACCAATTATAAGCATTAATTATTTCCGAAATTAATATTTGAGTAAACATTTTGAACATCGTCATCATCCTCTAAAGTTTCTAAAAATCCAATTGTTGACTCTACTTTATCTTTTTCTATATTAACGCTATTTAAAGGTACCCATTCAATTTCTGTTGAAATAAAGTTTGCAATTACACTTTCTAATTTTTTTTTTACATTATAAATTTCATTCATTGAACATTGTATTTCATGAAAAGTATCATTAGAAGTACATTCATCTGCTCCAGACTCAATTGCTAAATCAAAAATTTTTTCATCCGAAATTTCTTTTTTATCAATTTTAATAATGCCTAATTGATTAAAATTATGTGATGCAGATCCTTGTGTCCCTAAATTACCACCACTTTTTTGAAAGATTGTTCTAATATTTGATGCAGTTCTATTCTTGTTATCTGTTAATGCCTCAACAATAACGGCTATTTTATCTGGCCCAAACCCTTCGTATCTTAAATTTTCATAATTAGCTTCTGTATTTGTTGATGATTTATCAATAGCTCTCTCAATGTTATCTTTTGGCATATTCGCAGATCTTGCAGCCTGTATTGCAGATCTAAGTCTTGGATTCATATCTGGATCCTTATCTCCTAATTTTGCCGCAACACCAATTTCCTTTGATAGTTTAGAAAATATTTTAGATCTTTGCTTGTCAGCTTTCCCTTTTGAATGTTTTATGCT
>CAJQTO010000027.1 GCA_905620465.1 uncultured Candidatus Pelagibacter sp.
TGATAATCTGAATATCAGTGATGTAACTAAAAAGTCAATTTTAGACGCCGCTAAGTGGTTTAAAGATTTAGAAAAAAATCTTGATAAAAAACAATTTAAAATTGCCGAACATATATTAAAAGAAATTAACGAAAGATTAAATTTTTTATTAAATGTAGGTTTGGATTATCTAACTTTATCAAGAGAATCTGGAACACTTTCAGGTGGTGAAGCACAAAGAATTAGGCTTGCTTCTCAAATAGGTTCAGGTTTAACAGGTGTCTTGTATGTTTTAGATGAACCATCAATTGGGTTACATCAAAAAGATAATATTAAATTAATTAATGCTCTTAAAAGACTTAGGGATTTAGGTAATACAGTTATTGTTGTTGAGCATGACACTGAAACAATGGAAAATGCAGATCATATTATTGATCTTGGCCCAGAGGCAGGAGTTAAGGGTGGAGAGGTTATTGCCCAAGGTAATTATAATGAAATATTAAAAAATAAAAATAGTATTACTGGACAATACTTATCTCATAAAAAATTTATAGGCATACCAAAAACTAGAAGGCTCGCTAAAAATGGTAGATTTGTCGAGATTACTGGGGCAAGTGGTAATAATTTAAATAATGTTAATCTTAAAATCCCAGTAGGAACTTTTACATGTGTAACTGGAGTATCTGGAAGTGGAAAATCAACCTTAATACTTCAAACATTATATCATGCACTAAACTTAACTTTAAATAATAAAGCAAGAAAAGTTCCGAAGGAATTCAAAGGTTATAAAGGGGTTGAGCTTATAGATAAAATTATAGATATAGATCAATCTCCAATTGGAAGAACTCCAAGATCAAATCCAGCTACTTACACAGGAGCCTTTGGACCAATTAGAGATTGGTTTACAGCACTACCAGAATCTAAAACTAGGGGTTATAAACCGGGAAGGTTTTCATTTAACGTTAAAGGTGGAAGGTGTGAAGCTTGTGAAGGTGACGGTGTAATTACTTACGAAATGCATTTTTTGCCAGATGTTTATATACAATGCGATGAATGTAAAGGAACTAGGTATAATAGAGAAACACTTGAAATTAAATTTAAAAACAAAAGTATAGCTGATGTTTTGGACATGTCGGTAGATGAAGGATGTGAATATTTCGAAAATATTTCAAATATAAAAACAAAACTACTTACTTTAAAAAAAGTTGGGCTTGGTTATATAAAGATTGGTCAACAAGCCACAACACTATCTGGTGGAGAAGCACAAAGAATAAAATTAGCTAAAGAATTGTCAAAAAGATCTACTGGAAGAACAATGTATATTTTAGATGAACCTACAACTGGATTGCATCAACATGATATTAAGAAATTATTAGAGATATTGCATACTTTTGTTGCGCTTGGAAATACAGTAGTTGTCATTGAGCATAACTTAGATGTGATTAAAACAGCAGATTATATTGTTGATATGGGTCCTGAAGGTGGAGTGAAAGGTGGAAATATTATTGCAGAAGGAAAGCCAGAAGATATTATCCTGATTAAAGGTAGTTTTACAGGTGAATATTTAAAGCCAATGTTAATAGAAAAATTTAAAAAATAGGTTAAATTTTTAAACATTTAGTGTATAAAGATAAGGAATCATGGGTAATTTACTTTCTTCACTACCAAAAACAATTCACGCATCACTAGGTTTAGCTATAATATTTTTTTTAGTTTTATTTTTTACAAATGGTGGTTTTGATTTTGATTTAATTTTTTGGAGCTGGCTAACAAGACTTACTCATGTCACTGTAGCAATAATGTGGATTGGTTTACTTTGGTATTTTAATTTTGTCCAAATACCTAACATGGGGAAAATTCCAGATGAACAAAAACCAGCTATAGGAAAAGTTATTGCACCGGCTGCATTATTTTATTTTAGATGGGCAGCGCTACTAACAATTATATCAGGTCTTCTATTGGCAATATTAAGTGGCTATGCACATGAAGCAATGACACTTGGAATTGGTTCTGGTGGTGGAAAAAATACTGCTATAGGAATTGGCATGTGGTTAGGTTTATATATGGCTTTTAACGTATGGTTTATTATATGGCCAAATCAAAAAAGAGCATTAGGTATTGTTGAGTGTGAACCTGATGTTAAAGCAAAATCTGCAAGAACGGCAATGTTATTTTCACGAACTAATACCCTATTATCTCTACCAATGTTACTTTCAATGGTAGCAGCTCAAAACCTTTATTAATTCGTTTCATCTTTAAGTATAGTTTTTTGCGAGACTTTAAGTTTAACTAATATAGGATTTGCTATATATATTGAGGAGTAAGTTCCAAAAATAACACCTAAAATCATAGCTAATGAAAACCCTTTAAGTATTTCTCCTCCAAATATATAAATTGAGACTAGAGCAAGAAGTGTAGTTATCGAAGTTATTATCGTCCTAGATAATGTTTCATTGATTGAAATATTTGTTAGTTCAAAA
>CAJQTO010000028.1 GCA_905620465.1 uncultured Candidatus Pelagibacter sp.
AAACAGTTGCTATAAAAAATATCAGCATAACTAGAGCTTATAACACATGTGATTCCAAAATCTAATAATGCCCAGGGCGCATGCTCTCTTGAAGAGCCACAGCCAAAATTTTTTCCTGTAATTAATATTTTTGATTGATTGTAAGGTTCCTGGTTAAGAATAAAATCATTAATTTTATTTCCGTTATCATCATATCTCATTTCAAAAAATAAATTTTTACCTAGTCCTGTTCTTTTAATGGTTTTAAGAAATTGCTTGGGAATAATCATGTCTGTATCCATGTTTACAATTGGTAAGTATACAGGAATACTTTTGAGTGAATTAAATTTTTGCATTCTAATTTTGATACTTTCTAACATCATCCAAGTTTCCTGAAATAGCTGCTGCTGCTGCCATCCCTGGACTTACTAAATGAGTTCTTCCACCTCTACCCTGTCTTCCTTCAAAATTTCTGTTTGAAGTTGAAGCGCATCTTTCTTCTGGTTTTAATTTGTCTGCATTCATTGCAAGACACATAGAACAACCTGGCTCTCTCCACTCAAAACCAGATTCTATAAATATTTTATCTAAACCTTCCTGCTCTGCTTGTTCTTTAACTAAGCCTGACCCTGGAACAACCATTGCATGAACATGCGCTGCTTTCTTTTTATTTTTTAATATTTTTGCGGCCTCTCTTAAATCTTCAATTCTGCCGTTAGTACAACTTCCAATAAAAACTTTGTCTATTTTAATATCTTTTGCCAATGTATCGGGCTTTAAACCCATATATTTTAAAGATCTTTCCATAGAGTTCTTTTTATCTTCATCCTGTTCTTTTTCAGGATTTGGAACTTTACCATCAATAGTGATTACATCTTGTGGAGATGTTCCCCAAGTAATCATTGGTCTAATATCTTCTGCTACTAAATTAACTTCCTTATCAAATTTAGCCCCATCATCAGTTTTTAAATTTTCCCAATACTTCATTGCTTTATCCCAATTTTCATTTTTTGGTGACATTGGTTTATCTTTTAAATATTCAAAGATTTTTTTATCTGGAGCAATCAATCCTGCTCTTGCCCCTCCTTCAATAGTCATATTGCAAATAGTCATTCTCTGTTCTACACTTAAAGATGATATTAAGGTGCCTGCATACTCAATAACAGATCCTGTTCCACCTGCTGTACCAATGTTTCCTATAATTTGTAAAATCACGTCTTTAGAAGTAACTCCCACAGGAAGTTTTCCATTAACATTAATTATGAAATTTTTTGCTTTTTTTTGAACAAGCGTCTGTGTTGCTAAAACATGCTCTACTTCTGATGTTCCAATACCAAAAGCTAAGGCGCCGAATGCACCATGTGTAGCTGTATGACTGTCGCCACAAACAATTACTGTTCCTGGTTGAGTAAATCCTTGTTCCGGACCAATTATATGGACAATCCCTTGTCTCTTATCATCCATTCCTAGATACTGAACTCCAAATTCTTTACAATTTTTTTCTAAAGTATCTACTTGAATTTTAGATTCCTGATCAGCTATTCCTTTGGATCTATCAGTAGTTGGAACGTTATGATCAGCAACTGCCAAAGTTAGACTAGGTTGCCTAACTTTTCTATTAGAATTTCTTAACCCTTCAAATGCCTGAGGACTTGTAACTTCATGTACCAAGTGTCGGTCAACAAATAATAATGCTGTACCATCATCTTGTTGATCAACTAAATGATCATTCCAAATTTTATCGTAAAGAGTTAAGGGCATTGAAAAAAAAAATTATTTTTTTTCTTCAGAACTTTCTATTTTTGGTTCTGTTTGTTTTTCAGGCTCCGTTAAGACTGGGGCTAAAGCTTCTTTAATTACTGTTTCTTGCTTAACATTAACCTCTATACCTATTTTTTTTCTGATTTTTTCTGCAATTCTAGCTGATTTACCCGTTCTGTCTCTTAGGTAATATAATTTTGCCCTTCTAACTTTTCCTGATCTTGTAACTGTAATTGTATCAATCAGCGGGCCATATAATGGAAATGTTCTTTCTACGCCTTCTCCAAATGAAATTTTTCTTACTGTGAATGATGAATTAATATCTCTATTTTTTTTAGCTATACACACGCCTTCAAAATATTGAATTCTTTCTTTTTTACCTTCTGTAATTCTTACACCAACTTTTACAACATCTCCTGGAAAAAACTCAGGTATCTTCTTCTCAGATAATATTTTTTTTACGTTATGTTGGTTTATTTCTTCTATCGTTTTCATGTTAATGTTTATCAAATTAATTTTTTTTGTATTTTTCCCATAAATCTTTTCTTAGGACCCGTGTTATAGCCTCTGATTGGGATAAACGCCAATCTTTAATTTTGTTGTGATCACCTGATAATAACACTTCCGGAACACTTTTTTCCTCCCAAATCTTGGGTTTTGTATATTGAGGATACTCTAGTAGTCCATTCATAAAACTTTCATCATTTTTAGATTGATCATTACCTAAAACTCCAGGCAATAATCTTAATATACTATCTAAAACTACGAAGGCTGCCATTTCTCCTCCAGACAAAATAAAATCTCCTATGCTAATCTCTTCTATGCTTCTTGTTGATAATATTCTCTCATCAACCCCTTCAAAATGGCCACATATTAAATTTATTGATTTTTCTTGGGAAAGTTCTTGAGCAAATTTTTGATCAAGTTTTTTTCCTCTGGGCGATAGATAAAAAATTCTTTCATTTTTTTTTTTATTTTGATCAATAGATCTTGCTAAAACATCTGCTTTTAACAACATTCCAGATCCACCTCCAAAAGGTTTATCATCAACTTTTTTATGTTTGTCTTCAGCAGCGTCTCTAATATTA
>CAJQTO010000029.1 GCA_905620465.1 uncultured Candidatus Pelagibacter sp.
AATCTCACATTCAGTATCTTGAGCAACTAAGGCAAGTGATAGGCCTAAGATCATATGGACAGAGAGATCCATTAGTTGAGTATAAAAAAGAGGCTTTTGATCTTTTTGAAAATTTATTAAATAAACTAAAGCTAGATTTTGTTACAATTTTAATGAATTTAAAAATAGTGCAAGAAGAGATTGAAAAAGAAGAAGAAATTGAACCCGCTAAAATAGATCCAAAATATATTGGAAAAAAAATGAGTAGAAATGAGCCTTGTTTCTGTGGATCAGGAAAAAAATTTAAGCGTTGCTGTGGTTCTTTATAAAAAATAAATAGAAGAAAAAACTAATAATAAAAAAATACTTAAAAAAATTAAATTATTTTTATTTTTAAATAATTTCTCAATAAAAATGTTAATCTTGTTTTTCTTCATGCTCAATGCACTTATGTCATCTAATTGACTAACAAAGCCTTTGCTTCTCCCAATTTCTAAAAATTTATTCTTTCTCTGATTAAATATTTCCTCTCCAGTCATATTTAAAAACCTGTTTAAATTATTTTCAATAGATTTTCTTATATTGTCTAGAATCAGATCTCTGTCTCTATGGGCTCCTCCAACTGGTTCGGGAATAATTTCATCAATCACTTTTAACTCTAAAAGGTTTATAGCAGATAATTTCATTGCTTTTGCAGCATCAAGAGTCTTTTTTGGGTCTCTCCATAAAATTGTAGCACATCCTTCTGGTGATATTACAGAATAGATTGCATTTTCTAACATTATAACTCTATTAGAAGATGCTAGTGCTATTGCTCCTCCTGAGCCTCCTTCACCAATCACAATTGCAAATGTTGGCACTTTTAGTTCCATACAGCACTCTATAGATTTTGCGATTGCCTCTGCTTGGCCTCTTTCTTCCGCGCCTACACCTGGATAAGCACCCGGTGTATCAATAAATGAAATTATTGGGATATTAAATTTGTTTGCAAGTTTCATTAATCTTATTGTTTTTCTATACCCCTCTGGTCTCATCATTCCAAAATTTCTTTGAATTCTTGTCTCTAAAT
The DNA here is from genome assembly GCA_905620465.1 of uncultured Candidatus Pelagibacter sp. Classification (GTDB taxonomy): domain Bacteria; phylum Pseudomonadota; class Alphaproteobacteria; order Pelagibacterales; family Pelagibacteraceae; genus Pelagibacter. Next base: position 1,049 of record CAJQTO010000029.1, read on the forward strand.
TATGACCTTTTTCTTGACCTATAACTAGAACTGAAGTTTCATTAAATTTAGCAAAGCCAGCCAATACAGATTTATCTTCTCCATAAAATCTATCGCCCGATAAAGGAATAAAATCTTCAAACAAATTATCTATAAAAAATTTTGATTTAGGTCTATCTTCGTGTCTTGCTACCAAAGTAGTTTGCCAAGGGTCTAAATTAGAATAAATATCTTGCAACTTTTTATCTATCTCTGTCTGAGTTTCTGAAATTTTTTTTGTATCTACTTCAGTTAGGCCATCTTGGTTATATGGATCTTTAAGTTTTTCTATTTCAGTTTCTAAGTTTTTGATGTCAGTTTCGAAATTTAAATAGTTTTTCATTTGAATATTTTAAGTATTAATTAATTATCAAAAAAGGCAACAAAATGTTTTAAATAAATAATATTAATACAGCAATGATTGCTGTAAATATTTAATATTTGACATAATTTTGTTAAGGTTTAGTATTTATTAATTAGGAGAGATTATATAGCTTATAACGCCGAAGGAGCAACCGCCCCGGAAACTCTCAGGCAAAAGGACCAATAAAAAAAACATAACACTCTGGAAAGAGATTTGATCTCGCCGATGGAGCAAAACTCTCAGACAAATATACAGATGGGGCTAATTGGGTGCTATGAAAAGAACATATACAAAAATTAATAATCTTTCAGTAGCTAATGAGCTAATAAATTTCGTTAATAACGAACTTCTTAAAAATACAAAAATTTCACCTGAAAAATTTTGGCTTAGATTTGATAAAGCTGTTCATGAATTGACTCCTAGAAATAAAGAATTAATAAAAATAAGAGAGGACTTGCAAAAAAAAATAGATGAGTGGCATATTCAAAATAAAGGTAATGAAATTAATTTAGAAAAATATAAAAATTTTTTAAAGGAAATTGGCTATTTAAAAGAAGTAGGACCTGATTTTAAAATTAAAACTAAAAATATTGATCAAGAAATAACTAGTATTGCAGGACCTCAATTAGTGGTTCCAATTATGAACGAAAGATATGCACTCAATGCCGCTAACGCAAGATGGATGAGTTTATATGATAGCCTATATGGAACTGATATAATTCCTGAGACAAAAGGAGCAGTAATTGGAAAAACATATAACCCAATAAGAGGTCAAAAAGTAATAGAGTATGCTCGAAACTTTCTAGATCAAAATGTACCTCTTCAAAATGGAAGCTGGAAAGATATTTCAGAAATTCCTAAAGTTAATGACAATCAATTAAATTTAAAACTAAAAAATCCTAAACAATTTGTTGGCTATGTTAAAAAATTAGATCATTTATCCTCACTTTTATTAATAAATAATAATCTTCATATAGATATCATTTTTGATATAAATAATTCTCTAGAAATTCACAATCCTGAAGGTAATCAAGATAATGCTGCAATACATGATGTTATTCTGGAGTCTGCTGTTTCAACTATTTGTGATAATGAAGATAGTGTCGCTGCAGTCGATGCTGAGGATAAAGTTATTTGTTATCGTAACTGGCTTGGATTGATGAAAGGTAATTTAAATTCAACATTTAAAAAAAATGGTAAGAATTTTGAACGTAAACTAAATCCTGATCGGAACTATACTTCTAAAGATGGAAAGAGCTTAAAATTACATGGTAGAAGTTTGTTGTTAATAAGAAATGTTGGTCATCTTATGACTAACCCTGCCATTACTTTAAAAGATGGCTCTGAAATACCAGAAGGAATTATGGATGCTTTTATAACTGCAGCGGCATGTCTTCATGATATAAATAAAAAAGGTAATTCAAGAACTGGATCAATTTATGTTGTTAAACCAAAAATGCATGGTCCTGAAGAAACTGCATTTACAGATCTTATCTTTACTAAAGTAGAAGAAGTTTTAGAGTTAGAAAAATACGTCTGTAAAATTGGTATTATGGATGAAGAAAGAAGAACTTCTTCAAACTTAAAAGAGTGTATTAGAACCCTTGAAAATAGAGTGTTTTTTATTAATACTGGATTCTTAGATCGAACTGGTGATGAAATGCACACTTCAATGGAAGCTGGTCCTATGATTAAAAAAGGAGATATGAAATCTTCTAAGTGGATTGGTGCATATGAAAATAATAATGTTGATATTGGCTTACGATGTGGTTTTTCGGGTAAAGCTCAAATTGGCAAAGGAATGTGGGCCATGCCTGACAAAATGAGTGATATGATGGAGCAAAAAATTAGCCATTTAAAAGCTGGAGCAAATTGTGCTTGGGTGCCCTCACCTACTGCTGCTGCTCTTCACACCCTTCACTATCATGAGATAAATATTTTTGATAAACAAAAAGAATTAGAAAAAAGAGAAGCTGCTAAATTAGATGATCTACTAACCATACCAGTAGCTGATAGACCTAATTGGTCTATTGAAGAAATTAATTCTGAAATTTCAAATTCTTCACAAACACTTTTGGGTTATGTGGTTAGGTGGATTGACCAAGGCGTAGGATGTTCAAAAGTACCTGATATTAATAATATTGGTTTAATGGAAGATAGAGCTACTTTAAGAATTTCTTCACAGCATATAGCGAATTGGATTCATCATGGTATCTGTTCAAGCAAACAAGTTCTAGAAATTATGAAAAAAATGGCAAAAATAGTTGATGAACAGAATAAAGGTGACAGATTATATCAAAACATGTCACCTAATTTTGATAAATCAGTTGCTTTTAAAGCGGCTTGTGATTTAGTATTTCATGGCAGGACACAACCATCGGGCTATACTGAACCTCTTTTGCATTTAAATAGGTTGATTAAAAAAAATTAGTCTGAACTAGATTTTATTCCAGTTCTATTTTTAAAAGCAGAGAATAATGTTCCATCATCTAAGTTTTCTATTTCACCACCAACAGGCAAACCTTGTGCTAATTTTGTAACGTTAACATTTGTTTTTTTAAGGCTATCTTTAATATAATACGCAGTTGTTTGTCCTTCAACTGTTGCACTTGTGGCTATTATAACTTCTTCAATACCATCTCTAACCACTCTTTCAGTTAATGAATTAATTAAAAGATCTTCTTTTCTTTGACCTGCTGAAGAAATTGTTCCACCTAAAATATGAAAATATCCCTTATAAATATTAGAACTTTCAATCGACCATTGATCTGCAATATCTTCAACTACACAAATTTTATTATATTTTTCATTAATGTTCTCACAATTATTGCATCCAATTGAATTGGATTTTAGTGTTCCACATGACTGACATCTAATAACATTTTTATAAACTTTAGCTAAAGTATTAGCCATTGGTTTTACTAGCTCATCTCTATTATTGATAAGTTTTAATACTATTCTCTTTGCAGATTTTGGGCCAAGGCCTGGAAGTTTTGATATTAATTTGATTAATTCTTCTATTTCATTAATATTTTGCATAAAATTAAAGGGGCCACTTAAAACCAGGAATACCAAGTTGACTCGTAGATTTTGAAATTTCTTCTGATGTTTTTGATTTTAATTCAGTCTTTGCGTTGTTGTGTGCCGCAACAATTAAATCTTCTATTATAACTTTATCTTCTTTCAAAATTTCATCTGATAAATCTATTTTTATCATTTCATTTTCTCCATTTAAGATAATTTTCACTGAATTAGATCCTGAGATACCCTCTACTTGAATGTTTTTAATTATTTCCTGACTTTCCTTCATTTTCGACTCTAACTCTTTTGCTTTATTCAATATGCTTGTAAAATCAGTCATTTTCACTATCTTTTTTTAATAACTTTAGATCAACTAGTTCTGCGTCAGGGAATTTTTCTAACACACTTTTATAGGTCGAAGAATTTTTTACATTATCAATTAATTCTTTTTTTTGATTAATTTCTTTTTCTTTTTTTGATGGTTCGCCTTTTGTTTTGCTAAGTGTAATAATCCATCTATTATTTGTCCATTCATAAAGTTTTGAAGATAGATCTTTGATAAATTCTTTATCTAAGTCTTCATTAAA
>CAJQTO010000030.1 GCA_905620465.1 uncultured Candidatus Pelagibacter sp.
CCTACAGTAAGTTTGGTAGAATGTAGGTTGGAAACAGGAAGAACTCATCAAATAAGAGTTCATATGACTCATATGGGAAATAGTATAATGGGAGATGGAAAATATAAAAAAAAATACAAAAAACTTAAAAATATTGATACTAATTTAGAAAATTTAATTTATAAATTAGATAGGCAATTTCTTCATGCAAAAACTTTAGGTTTTGTTCACCCTAAAACTAATGAAGAAATGGTTTTCTCCTCAATTTTGCCACAAGATCTTGAAAAGATTCTTAAATTGCTTAGAAATACTAACAAATAAGGTATTGAAATATTATTATAGTTAATTAAATAAACATATATTATGGTCACAACAATGAACAACAATCTTCCAGCACTTTCGAATGAGGGTGGTTTATCAGCATACCTTGATCAAATTAAAAAATTTCCCATGCTTGCTGCAGAAGAAGAATATATGTTAGCAAAAAATTGGAAAACAACAGGCAATATCAAAGCGGCAGAAAAACTTGTGACTAGCCACCTTAGACTTGTTGCAAAAATTGCTATGGGTTACAAAGGATATGGACTGCCTGTAAATGAAATGATTTCAGAAGGCAATATTGGCTTAATGCAGGCTGTTAAAAAATTTGAACCTGAGAAAGGTTTTAGGTTAGCAACATATGCTATGTGGTGGATTAAAGCGTCTATTCAAGAATATATCTTGAGATCTTGGAGTTTAGTAAAAATTGGAACTACCACTGCTCAAAAAAAATTATTTTTTAATCTAAAAAAAATAAAAAACCAGATTGCACCTCAATCTGAAGGAGATTTAAGACCAGAGCATGTCGATGAAATAGCTAACAAGCTAGATGTTAGAAAAGATGAAGTTGTTTCAATGAATAGAAGATTGTCTGGCAAAGAATTTTCCTTAAATGCACAAGTAGGTGAGGATGGTGATGAGTGGCAAGATTGGTTAGTAGACAAAGAATTAGATCATGATCTTAAATTTGCTCATAAAGAAGAAATGGAACAAAGAAAAGATTTATTAAAAGATTCGATAAAAATTCTTAATGATAGAGAAAGAGAAATTTTATACTCAAGAAGGTTGAGCGATGATCCCACAACACTAGAAGATTTAAGCAAAAAATATAAAATAAGCAGAGAAAGAATAAGACAAATTGAAAATAAAGCTTTTGAAAAACTTCAAAAACATATGCTTATTTCTGCTAAATCAAAAAACCTACTTCCGGTTAATTAAATATCAAAAGGGTTTTCCAAGAGAATGGTATCTTCACGCTCTGGACTTGTTGAAATACTTGAAATTTTTGTGCCAACAAAATCTTCTAAAGCATAAATATAATTTTTTGCATTTTCTGGCAAAGATTCTATGTTTTTAATTCCCTGTGTGGAAGTTTTCCATCCGGGAAACGTTTTATAAATGGGTTTTATCTTTAATTGATCCTCAACTGCGGCTGGGAGATAGTTCATTTTTTTACCATCTAACTCATATTCAACACACATTTTAATCTCATCTAACTCATCTAGAACATCTAGTTTGGTTAACGCTATCCCGTCAATTCCAGAAATTTTGATTGTCTGCCTAACTAACACTCCATCAAACCAGCCACATCTTCTTTTTCTACTTGTCACAGTTCCAAATTCTTTCCCTCTAGATCCAAGTAACTCTCCAGTATCATCATTTAATTCAGTGGGGAAAGGTCCTTCTCCAACTCTAGTTGTGTAAGCTTTTGTTATTCCAAGTACATAGTGTATTGAATTGGGTCCACACCCCGTACCTGTAGCGGCACTTGCCGCAACTGTATTTGAAGATGTTACAAAAGGATATGTTCCGTGATCAACATCTAACAAAATTCCTTGAGCCCCTTCAAATAATATTTTCTTTTTTTTCTTTTTAAACTCATCAATTCTAAGCCAAACTGGTTGCGAAAACTTTAGTATTTCTGGTGCAATTTTTAATAAATCTTTTTTAAGTTTTTCTTTTTCAAATATTTTTTTACCCAAACCTTTTCTTATTGCATTATGGTGAAGAAGCACCGTCTCTAATCTATGATCAAGGTTAGTTTCAGATCTTAAATCCATAACCCGAATGGATCTTCTTCCAACTTTATCTTCATAGGCTGGACCAATTCCACGTCTTGTAGTGCCAATCTTTCCTTTGCCAGCAGCATCTTCTCTTATTTCATCCATTTCTCTATGAAATGGTAAAATAAGATTTGCTGACTCTGAAACTATGAAGTTATCAACATTTACTTCAACACCTTTAAGTTTTATTTCTTCAATTTCTTCTAGTAATGCCCAGGGATCAACAACAACTCCGTTACCAATGATAGATATTTTATTTTTTCTAACAATTCCTGAGGGAAGTAATCTTAATTTATATGTAACACCATCAATTACCAATGTGTGTCCAGCATTATGTCCGCCCTGAAAACGAATAACAACATCTGCTTGGTCTGATAACCAATCAACTATTTTTCCTTTTCCTTCATCTCCCCACTGTGAACCGACAACAACTACATTTTTCATTATTTAAACTTTTTATCTATAATAATTGAACTTAAATGGTTTATTGGACCATGGCCTTTACCATAATTGAGGTTAGATCTTATTGAGTTATGTACATACTTAGTTGCTAGCTCACAAGATTTCTTTAGTGTTTTTCCACATGAAAAAAATGTAGAAATAGCAGCTGATAAGGTGCAGCCCGTGCCATGTGTATTGCTGGTTGTAATTCTTCTGTTTTTTATAATTTTAATTTCGTACTTATTAACAAAAATATCTTGAACTATTTTAGAATCTAAATGACCACCTTTTATTAAAACATTTTTAGCCCCAAATTTAATCAATATACTTGCAGCAAAAATCATGTCTTCTTTAGTTTTTATTTTAATGCCAGTTAATATTTCTGCTTCAGGGATATTTGGTGTTATTAAACTAACTCTTTTTATTAGTTGATTCTTTAACAATTGAATTGCTTTGTTATCAATTAATTTTGCACCACCTTTTGCGACCATGACCGGGTCTAAAATTATTTTCTTAACTTTAATTAAATCTAGTGAATGAATTACAGATTTTATTACTTGTGGAGAATGAAGCATTCCAATTTTTATGGCGTCAGGCTTAATATCTTTTGAAGTAAATTCAATTTGATTAGAAATTTCTTTAGGATTAATAGAAACAATTGATTTAACACCTGTGGTATTTTGAATCGTTACAGCTGTTATAGCGGTCATTGCGTACGAACCTAAAGCAGTAACAGTTTTAATATCAGCTTGAATGCCAGCTCCTCCAGATGAGTCTGATCCTGCTATAATTAATATTTTAGATTTTGGTTTCAATCTATTTAATTTTTTTCTTTATTATATCTATACATTTTTGGATTAATATTTTATTTTCACTCTCTCCCATTATTCTAATTTTTGGTTCTGTTCCAGATTTTCTAACTAGCATTCTTCCTTGACCCTTCATTAGGTTATCTACAATTTTTATTGCTTTTTTTACCTCAATTTTATTTATAATGTTTTTATCTTTTACATTTATATTTTCTAAAATTTGTGGAGTCTGTTTAAAAACATTAAAAAAACTACTAGCTTTTTTTCCTTTTTTCAATGCAAACAAAACTTCTAAGGCAACCAATAATCCATCACCTGTTGTTGCAAATTTTCCTAAAATAATATGGCCTGATTGTTCCCCTCCTAAATTAAAATTATTTTCCTGCATTTTTTCTTTTACATATCTATCACCCACATTTGACCTTAAAAATTTTATTTTATTCAATTTAAAAAATTTCTCTAATCCATAATTTGACATTAAGGTACCAACAACACCTCCTCGTAACATTTTTTTATGTTTCCATCTATTTGCTATTGCAGCAATAATTTGATCTCCATCAATAATATTTCCTTTTTCATCACACATAATTATTCTATCCGCATCACCATCAAGTGAAATTCCTATTTGAGCTTTATTTTTTTTTACAGCTAATTTAATTTTTTGCGGAAATGTTGAACCACATTTATTATTTATATTCAACCCATTAGGATTAACACCGATTGAAAATACTTTTGCTCCAAGAGATTTCAATAATTTAGGGCCTGAAATATAGCCAGCACCATTAGCACAATCGATAACTATTTTTAATCCTTTTAAATTAAATTTCTTTGGAAAATTTTTTTTAAGTATTTTTATATACTCTTCATTTGTATTTTCTAATCTTTTTACTCTTCCGAGAATTTTTGGTTTTGATAATAAGTTATCTATTTTTTTATCAATTAAAATTTCAATCTTTTTTTCAATTTTATCAGATAACTTCAATCCATCTGGTCCGAATAGCTTTAAACCATTGTCATAATGCGGATTATGAGAGGCGGTAATCATTATGCCCATATTGGCTTTCATAGATTTAGTTAGCATAGCTAAGCCATTTGTGGGTAAAGGACCAAGAGTATAAACGTGCATTCCTGCTGATGTTAAGCCAGAAACAAGAGCGGGCTCTAAGGTGTAACCTGATAACCTGGTATCTTTTGCAATTATCGCTATTTGCCTGTTTTTTTTATAATTTTTGAAAAAGGTTCCTGCCGCCAATCCAAATTTAAAAAACATATCCCCATTAATATTTTTACTATTAACTAGACCTCTTATTCCATCTGTGCCAAAATATTTTTTTGTCATTAATTCTTTATTAAATTTTTAAAAACTTTTATACCTTGTATTAATTCATTAACATCATGTGTTCTTAAAACTTGTACACCTTGCATTATTGCAAATACTGATGAACTAACAGTTCCTCCTAATCTTTCTTTCGTGTCGTTTTTTCCAGATAAATCTTGTATAAATCTTTTTCTGGAAAGACCAAGTAATATAGGAAAACCAAGGGTATGGAAGATAGAAATATTGCTAATCAGGTTCATATTATGTTTCAAATTTTTTCCAAAACCTATACCTGGATCAAGTATAATGTTATTATGTTTAATTCCATTCAATCTTACAAATTTTATTTTTTCTTGAAAGAAATCGTAGATATCTAATAATACATTTTTGTATTTTGGATTTTGTTGCATAGTTTCAGGTGTTCCTTGCGTATGTTGGATTATAAATGGGGTATTATATTTTTTTAAAATTTTAATTGTTTGCTCATCATAACTTAATCCTGAAATATCATTAATAAGCTTAACGCCATTCTTAATACCTTTTTCCATAATATCAGATTTTCTAGAATCTAATGATAAAGTCATTTTTTTATTTATGCTTTTTAATGTATATTTTATTCTATTCCATTCCTGCTTACTTGTTATGCTTTTTGATCCTGGCCTAGTTGACTCTCCTCCTATATCTATAATGTCTACCTCTGATTTAAATAAATTAAGTGCATGTTGATAACCTTTATTTTTTTTATTAAATTTTCCTCCATCCGAAAAACTATCTGGGGTAAGGTTTAATATACCCATTATATTTGGGATTTTCTTAAAATTTAGATTAGAAAAATTTTTATTTTTTTTAATAATATTTTTTAAATCATCATTAATTTTTTTTTTTAAGAAATATGGTAGTTTTTTGACATCTTTAATATTAATTAATTTTTTTGAATTTCTAGAAAGGATTTCGATTTGATCAAATGAAATTTGATTATTTCCTTTCAATGGTAATGTTTTTTTTTGATGAACTAATTTAATTGATTTAATACCATAATAAAAATTACACACTCTTGTGTAATATTTTTTCATTATTTATTAATGAATTATTTTTGGCTTAAGTCCCATTGACCCCAAAACTGAACTTTTGTCATCATCTTCAGTTTTTAAATCTTCTGTATTTTTGGGAAAAATATTTTTATTTATCAAATTCTCAATTTCTTCACCTGATAAAGTTTCGTAAGTTAAAAGTGCTTTAGCTAGTTTATGCAAATCATCAATTTTTTCGGTTAAGACTTTTCTTGCTCTTTCATAACCTTTATCTACAATTTTTCTTATCTCTGCGTCTACTTTTTTGGCTGTTTCCTCAGACATATTTTGTGTTCTAGCTACTGATCTACCTAAAAATACTTCTTCTTCATTTTCTCCATAAGCAACAGGCCCTAATTCTTTGCTTAAACCGGCTCTCATTACCATGGCTCTTGCTCTTTTTGTTGCTTGTTCAATATCGCTGGATGCTCCAGTAGTTACCTTATCTTCTCCAAAAATTATTTCTTCTGCAACTCTTCCTCCCATAGCTATTGCTAGTTGTGCATGAAGTTGTTCTCTTGTTTGAGATATCTCATCTCTTTCTGGTAATTGCATAACCATTCCTAACGCTCGTCCTCTTGGAATAATTGTTGCTTTATGAATGGGGTGAGCTGCATCTTCATTAATAGTTACAATTGCGTGTCCTGCTTCGTGGTATGCTGTTAGAGTTTTTTCTTCTTCAGTCATTACCATCGATCTTCTTTCAGAACCCATCATTACTTTGTCTCTAGCTTCTTCAAATTCGTCGAGAGTAACTATTCTTTTATTTTTTCTTGCAGCTAGTAATGCGGCTTCATTAACTATATTGGCTAAATCTGCTCCTGAAAAACCTGGAGTTCCTCTTGCTACAATTCTTAAATTTACATCTGGAGCCATTTTAATTTTTTTTACATGTACTTTTAAAATTTTTTCTCTACCAATAATATCAGGAAGTCCAACAACTACCTGTCTGTCAAATCTTCCTGGTCTTAATAAAGCTGGATCTAACACATCAGGTCTATTCGTTGCAGCAATAATTATTACTCCTTCATTGGTTTCAAATCCATCCATCTCGACTAACAATTGGTTTAAAGTTTGTTCCCTTTCGTCATTTCCACCTCCAAGACCGGCACCTCTACTTCTTCCAACTGCATCGATTTCATCAATAAATATGATGCATGGCGAATGTTTTTTACCTTGTTCAAACATATCTCTAACTCTAGAGGCTCCAACACCAACAAACATTTCAACAAAATCTGATCCTGATATTGTAAAAAAAGGAACTCCAGCTTCTCCAGCAATTGCTCTTGCAAGTAAAGTCTTACCTGTTCCTGGTTGCCCAACTAATAGACATCCTCTTGGTATTTTTCCTCCAAGTCTACTAAATTTTTTTGGGTCTTTTAAAAATTCAACAACTTCTTCAACTTCCTCTTTAGCCTCTTCTATTCCAGCAACATCATTAAATGTAACCTTCCCTTTTAATTCATTCATCATTTTTGCTTTAGATTTACCAAATCCCATAGCTCCGCCCTTGCCTCCTTGCATCTGTCTCATGAAAAATATCCAAACTGCAATTAATAACAACATTGGAAACCATGATAGTAAAACTCCAAATAGTGATGGCATTTTATCTTCTATTGGAGCAGCTGAAATACTTACACCTTTGCTAGATAGTTTTTCAATTAAGTTTGGATCGTTTGGAGAGTAAGTTGAAAAAGAATTTCCATTTGCAAGGACACCTCTTATGTTATTACCTTGTATCTCAACTTTTACTACTCCTCCATTATCAACTTCTGATAAAAATTCTGAAAATATTATTGAATTATTATTCCTAACATTGGCTTGGGGGTTTTTAAACATATTATAAAGACCAATAGTCAAAAAAACAATTACAGCCCACATTGCTAAATTTTTTATATTCATAACTATAAGATAATAATTATTATTAATTAAACAAGTGTCAAATTGTTGCTATAGCTAAGCTTAATCTTAATTTTCTCTAGATATTAGTATGCTTTCATTTATTTTTTCAATAAAACAGTTGCCCAACGTCACTTTTATAGATGAACTAGATTTAATTTTTTTAATTAGCTCGCTAATGCTCTTTCCTCTAACTGGATAGTATTTTTGTCCTATTTTTTGAATTGCTTTCGTTAAAGATCTAAAAATTATTTCATGAGCTTGATCAAAAAAAAATTTACTTAAAATAAATGTATTTTCTTTTTTTGAATAAATAGAATTTTTTTTTATATTTCTATCTACATAAAATTTAATTGA
>CAJQTO010000031.1 GCA_905620465.1 uncultured Candidatus Pelagibacter sp.
GTGGTCTCGTCAAATATTAAAATATCTGAATTTCTATAAAGCGCTTTGGCAATGGCTATTCTCTGCTTTTGCCCTCCAGATAAATTGTTTCCATTATGAGAAATATACATTTTATATTTATCTTTATTTTTTTTTATAAAATTACTTATTTCAGCTATTTCACAGCATTTTTTTAAGTGTTTAAAATTAATACCATGACTTTCGTTAGTATTGGTAATATTTTTTAGCAATGTTCCTTCTTCTAAAAAAATATTCTGTGTTATTAAACTTATTTTTTTTTGATAAAATTTTAGGTTATTTTTGTCAATTTTAATATTATCCAACCTAATTGTACCTTGGTCTGGTTTAATCAATCCTGTCAGAATATCCAGAAAAGTACTTTTACCAGAGCCAGATTCGCCTAATATTATTATTTTATCATTTTTTTTAATTACTAAATTTAAATTTTCAATTAATTTTTGATTTGCATTATGTTTAAAATTTATTTTTTCTAATGTAATTTTTTTTTCAAATTTTATTTTATTTGAGTCTAATTTTTGTAATCCAAAGCTATCTTTTTTATTAAAAACATCTTGTTCAGACTTTTTTTTAATCAACCTCATAAAATCCATGACACTTTTGATATTATAGTAGGATCCACCAGACCTTGATAATGAAATGTACATTGAATTAATTAATGGATTTAATTTTTGAGCACCAAAAGCTATTGCTACTATTTTGCCCACGTCTGTTAAAAAATCATACCCATTTATTACTGAAAAAAATAAATACCCAACCAAAATTATAAATACTAAATTAATAACAACTACTGACGGAACAACTGAAATTATCCCAAGAGATATTTTTGCTTTTGTAATTTTAAAATCATACTCAGAAAAATTTTTTAAAAAACGTAATTGTAAATTATCAATTATTACACTTCTCATATTATTCATTAAAAATGACAGAGCGTGCACTTTTAGATCAATATTTTCTGAAACATCTTTGCTATTTTCTATAATTTTTTTTTTAATTGAAAAAATAATTAATAAATAAATTGTTAAAAAAAACAATAATGAAAATATAGTGATCTCAATATCAATAAACGACAAAGTAACTAGTATTCCAATTGCAATTAATAATGAAGATATTGCTGTTAAACTATAAATTATTGCATTTCTTATATCTTCAATCTTAGCAAAGTTTGACGTTACAGAGTTTATGTTAATATTTTTATTATTTAATAAATTTAAATAAACTAATTTTTTAAAAATTATTTGGTTAAAATCATAAATAACACCATGAGCAATCTTTGCGTTAACTAACCCATGAACATATCTAAACAAAATTGATACAGTAGTAATTGATAAAAAAAAGATTGACAAAAAAATAAATATGTTTTTGTCAGAATATTCTCTTAAATTGATTAGAATATTTAATTTTTCTTTTGATATAATTTCACTATTTGTTGCATAGCCAACTACATTCATTAATGATGCTATGCTCAAAAAATCAATAATCATGATAATTACTGAAAGAAAAATATATATATAAAATAATCTTTTTTTACTAAAACTTATATTTTTCCATACTTCTAACCATAGAAAAATAAATTTTAACAATAATTTCATATTTATTACGATTATTATAATTTATTATTTTTTTATGTATCTATAATCCTTTAATCTTTAAAAATTTTTTTCAGTGCATAAATCAAGCCAATTGAGCTATTAGTACTGGTCAGCTACACGCATTACTGCGCTTCCACATCCAGCCTATCAACGTGGTGGTCTACCACGGCTCTATAGGAAGAACTAGTTTTGAGGTGAGTTTCCCGCTTAGATGCTTTCAGCAGTTATCTCTTCCATACTTAGCTACCCTGCACTGCGGCTGGCGCCACAACAGGTCCACCAGTGGTATGTTCAACCCGGTCCTCTCGTACTAGGGTCAACTCCTCTCAATTCTTCTACACGCATAGCAGATAGGGACCGAACTGTCTCACGACGTTCTGAACCCAGCTCACGTACCACTTTAATTGGCGAACAGCCAAACCCTTGGGACCTGCTCCAGCCCCAGGATGTGATGAGCCGACATCGAGGTGCCAAACACTGCCGTCGATATGAGCTCTTGGGCAGTATCAGCCTGTTATCCCCGGCGTACCTTTTATCCGTTGAGCGATGCCCCTTCCACTCAGAAGCACCGGATCACTATGACCGACTTTCGTCTCTGCTCGACTTGTCAGTCTCACAGTCAGGCAGGCTTATGCCATTGCACTCTACGAACGATTTCTGACCGTTCTGAGCCTACCTTCGCACGCCTCCGTTACTATTTGGGAGGCGACCGCCCCAGTCAAACTACCCACCATACAATGTCTCGATGCCGGATGACGGCAATCGGTTAGATGCCAAGAAAAAGAAAAGAGGTATTTCACTGGTGACTCCACAAAAGCTGACGCCTCTGCTTCAAAGTCTCCCTCCTATGCTAAATATGTTTTTCCTAACACCAATGTAAAGTTGCAGTAAAGGTGCACGGGGTCTTTCCGTCTAACTACGCGAACTCCGCATCTTCACGGAGAATTCAATTTCACTGAGTTGATGTTGGAGACAGCGGAGAAATCGTTACGCCATTCATGCAGGACGGAACTTACCCGTCAAGGAATTTCGCTACCTTAGGACCGTTATAGTTACGGCCGCCGTTTACTGGGGCTTCAAAAGTTAGCTTGCACCAACCGCATTAACCTTCCAGCACCGGGCAGGCGTCAGACCCTATACATCCACTTACGTGTTAGCAGAGCCCTGTGTTTTTGATAAACAGTCGCTTCTCCCTGGCTTGTGCCACCCTTCTATAGTTGCCTACAAAAAGGCCTTCCTTATCCCGAAGTTACGGAAGCATTTTGCCGAGTTCCTTCAACATCATTCTCTCAAGCGCCTAAATATACTTTATTAATCTACCTGTGTCGGTTTCGGGTACGGTCTTATGATGGAGCTATTTCTTGGGACCCCTTCGCGGCAAGTTCAATCCATTAAGAACTCACAACTTACGGAATCCGTCACTACCATCAGGTCAAGGAATATTAACCTTGTTTCCATCGACTACGGCTTTCGCCCTCGCCTTAGGTGCCGACTAACTCTACGCGGATTAACCTTGCATAGAAACCCTTAGATTTTCGGCGACGAAGTTTTTCACTTCGTTTATCGTTACTTATGTCAGCATTCGCACTTCTGATACCTCCAGGATCCCTCACGGGTATCCCTTCGCAGGCTTACAGAACGTTCCGCTACCCCTTACAAAATTCGAAAATTTTGTAAAGCCACAGATTCGGTACATGATTTTAGCCCCGTTACATCTTCGGCGCAGAAACTCTATTAGACCGGTGAGCTGTTACGCTATCTTTAAAGGATGGCTGCTTCTAAGCCAACCTCCCGGCTGTTAAGGAATTTCCACATCCTTTCACACTTAATCATGATTTTGGGACCTTATCTGGTGGTCTGGGCTCTTTCCCTTTCGACCATGGACCTTAGCACCCACAGTCTGTCTGCCGAAGAACAATGTCTAGCATTCGGAGTTTTATTAGGTTTGGTAAGAATCTCTTCCCCCTAGCCCATTTAGTGCTCTACCTCTAAACATCTATTTATTCGACGCACTACCTAAATAGTTTTCGCGGAAAACCAGCTATCTACGAATTTGGTTGGCCTTTCACCCCTTACCACAAGTCATCCAAAGACTTTTCAACGTCAACTGGTTCGGTCCTCCGGCAAGTGTTACCTTGCTTTCAACCTGCTCATGGTAAGCTCATTCGTTTTCGGGTCTAATTCATTAAACTAATCGCCCTATTAAGACTTGCTTTCGCTGCGCCTACACCTAGATGGCTTAAGCTTGCTTAATAAATTAAGTCACTGACCCATTATACAAAAGGTACGCCCTCACCCTAAAAAGGGCTCGGACTGATTGTAGGCATGCGGTTTCAGGTTCTATTTCACTCCCCTAATAGGGGTTCTTTTCACCTTTCCCTCACGGTACTAGTTCACTATCGGTCACTGAAGAGTATTTAGGCTTAGAGGGTGGTCCCCCTATATTCGAGCAGGATTTCTCGTGTCCCGCTTTACTCAAGAATTTTATTAAACATTACTCATACGGGACTATCACCCTCTATGGTTAGTTTTTCCAAACTATTCAGATTTTTTTAACAAAATTACTGGCCTATTCCGCGTTCGCTCGCCACTACTAACGGAATCTCAATTGATTTCTTTTCCTCTGGTTACTTAGATGTTTCAGTTCTCCAGGTTGTCTCTTTAAACCTATGTATTCAGTTTAAAGTACCACATAAAGTGGTGGGTTTCCCCATTCGGAAATTTTCGGATCAAAACTTACATACAGCTCCCCGAAACTTATCGCAGTATATCACGTCCTTCATCGGCTTTCAGTGCCAAGGCATCCGCCACACGCCCTTAAACGCTTGATTTATGCACAGAAAAAAATTTTTTCTGTGTTGTGATCAAATTTTTATTTTGAACATTAAATAATAACTTTTAATGTTCGGATATAGATATTGATATAAATTATTTTTATTTACAGTTTTTAATAACTAAATGTTTCCTGGTGGAGGATACAGGGATCGAACCTGCTACCTCCTGAATGCAAATCAGGCGCTCTCCCAGATGAGCTAATCCCCCAGTTAAGATTGGTGGGCCGAGAAAGACTCGAACTTTCGACCCCACCCTTATCAAGGGTGTGCTCTAACCAACTGAGCTACCGGCCCTACAAGAAGGAAACATTACTTTAAGAAGAGAAATGAGGACGGTCAACATTACCGATGTATATTATTTAGAATGAAATTTTACTTTCATTCATCCTTAGAAAGGAGGTAATCCAGCCGCAGGTTCCCCTACGGCTACCTTGTTACGACTTCACCCCAGTCGCTGACTATACCGTGGTCAAGGGTTTGAAACCTTGCCTTAAGGTAGAACCAACTCCCATGGTGTGACGGGCGGTGTGTACAAGACCCGGGAACGCATTCACCGTGGCACGCTGATCCACGATTACTAGTAATTCCAGCTTCATGCACTCGAGTTGCAGAGTGCAATCCGAACTGAGGTATCTTTTCGGGATTTGCTTAACGTTGCCGTCTTGCTTCCTGTTGTAGATACCATTGTAGCACGTGTGTAGCCCAACACGTAAGGGCCATGAGGACTTGACGTCATCCCCACCTTCCTCCAGCTTATCACTGGCAGTTCTTTCAGAGTGCCCAACTTAATGATGGCAACTAAAAGTGAGGGTTGCGCTCGTTGCGGGACTTAACCCAACATCTCACGACACGAGCTGACGACAGCCATGCAGCACCTGTGTTTCGTCCGGCCGAACCGAAAACTCTAATCTCTTAGAGTCGCGACGAACATGTCAAGTGTTGGTAAGGTTCTGCGCGTATCTTCGAATTAAACCACATGCTCCACTACTTGTGCGGGTCCCCGTCAATTCATTTGAGTTTTAACCTTGCGGTCGTACTCCCCAGGCGGTGTGTTTATCGCTTTCGCTGCGACACTGAAAATAAATTTCCAACGTCTAACACACATCGTTTACGGCATGGACTACGAGGGTATCTAATCCTCTTCGCTACCCATGCTTTCGTTCCTCAGTGTCAGTAATGATCCAGAAAGCTGCCTTCGCAATTGGTATTCTTTCTAATATCTACGAATTTCACCTCTACACTAGAAATTCTGCTTTCCTCTATCATACTCTAGCTGAAAAGTTTTGATGGCAGTTCCAGAGTTAAGCTCTGGGATTTCACCACCAACTTTTTCAACCACCTACGAACTCTTTAAGCCCAGTAATTCCGAACTACGCTAGGTCCCTTCGTATTACCGCGGCTGCTGGCACGAAGTTAGCCGGACCTTCTTATTCGGGTACAGTCATTTTCTTCCCCGACGAAAGAGCTTTACAACCCAAGGGCCTTCTTCACTCACGCGGCATCGCTGCATCAGAGTTTCCTCCATTGTGCAAGATTCCCCACTGCTGCCTCCCGTAGGAGTTTGGGCCGTGTCTCAGTCCCAATGTGGCTGATCATCCTCTCAAATCAGCTATAGATCACAGTCTTGGTAGGCCATTACCCCACCAACAAACTAATCTAGTGCGGGCTCATCCAATGGTGCATAAAGCTTTCTCCGTAAAGACTTATCCGGTATTAGCACAAGTTTCCTCGTGTTATTCCAGGCCAAAGGGTAGATACCCACATGTTACTCACCCGTCTGCCACTAAGTATTGCTACTTCGTTCGACTTGCATGTGTTAGGCGTGCCGCCAGCGTACGTTCTGAGCCATGATCAAACTCTCAAGTTAAAAAACGGCGCACACTAGCTTCATATATAAATTGTAAGAATACAATCCATACGATTTTGAAGTGTGTACGACAAATTTTGGTAACCTTAACCGTCCACACTTCTCTTCTTAAATTTTTACTTTTTAAATAGCTAATTGGGTCTAAAAAGCCCAATAATCCTCATTAATCTATTGAGTAAACAATAATTTTATTGAGAAAGTGTGATGCTTATAGGCTAAATTAAAAGTAAATCAAGCATTTAGCATTTAAAAATATATTTAAATATGTAAGTAAATTCAAGGTTTTTTTTGATTTTTCCTCATTACTAAATTAATAAGTGTAAATTCAAGATGATATTCAAATTAAATAACTTCCAAAAAATACTAAAAAAAAATGGTGAAATAACAGTTCTTTTTTTATTAATAATTATAATGGTAATAACTACCAAATTTTATAATGACAAAAAAA
>CAJQTO010000032.1 GCA_905620465.1 uncultured Candidatus Pelagibacter sp.
ATCTTGCAAATTTAATTCATGTAGTTTTTGCTAAGGATTGGAATATTTCTAATAAAGAAGCTTATAATATATATGTTGATTGTTTAAAAACATATGATTTGTATAAAAAAAAAGAACTAATGGAAAAAGATGAAAAAAATTTTAATATTGGTTTGCAAATGGCACAAATCCAAGAAACCAATATTCTAACAATGATAAATCAACATACACAAATCCGCCCTAAATTAAAACTACCTTAAGATATGTCAAGATTCGTAGTACTTTTCCTAGTAGCCATTACAACTCAAACACTGGTACAAAATAAAAACTGCACAGGTGTAGCTGAAATGAATAGCCTTATTAATTTATTAAAACCCGAGTTTCCTAAAGCTCAATTTGTGATTAATAAAAAATGCAAAATAGAAATTGTTAATTTAAAAGAGCTTCAACAATTATGAAGAATAAAAAACAAGAATATAAAGATATTATAAAATATTGCACAGACACCAATAGAGCTGTTCCTTTAGATTGGTGCAAGGTTATGACCATATTAGAAATACAAAAACTTCCACGACATTGTAGAGGTCCATATCACAGCCTCGTATTAGCTTATCATTCTGAGTACAGTATTAATCAAAAGATTCAAAGATTTCATCGACAAATTGCATATGGATTATTTAATTCTGATACTAGTATCTATAATAAACTTAAAGATTTTTTATTGAATTTAAAAAGAGAAGAGTGGCTTTATAAAAGATCTAAAGATTATCAAAACGAAATTGAGGGAGCTAATTGTTATGCAACAGTTTCTAGATTGCATTCATAATTAAAATGAACAAACCTAGCTACCCCCACAATGCAAAAAGCAACCGGGAATGGGGAATAATTATTACAGAAGTACACTTTGAGTAACACCTTGGGTGTCAACTCTAGGTTAACATTGGTTCACTTGAAGTACACATTGGTTAATGGGAAGTGGCCTATTATAAAGGGCTATAAGAATTTGTAATAAAAATTATAATCTCTATATTCCTACTATCATTTAGTAATGAAACTTTTTCCAGGGGGACATTATTCGTTGCTCAAACTTATCTTTTTCTCCCTGGATTTTAATTTATTTCTTCGCACTCATATTCATTTCTTGCCTAAAAAATCAGGCCAACCTTTCCATTGTTTTTTGAAATGAGTGCTTGGAGAAACTGGAATTCTCAATTGATCAAATATTTTTCTCTTCTTAAATAATTTGTATTCGGCACTATTTTTTAATTTAAAAGGTTTAATTTTTTTTTTTGCTTCTTTAAAAGTAACAAATATCCCATATTTTTTTCTGTTATTATCTAAAAAAGGTCCCCATCCAGGCCATATTTTTAATCTTATAAAAACTCTATCTGGTGATCCAGGAATATCTGGTGGAATTTTATTTTTTTTACAAAATATTCTCCATTCTTTTGCAGTTTTAATATTATTATGTTTTGCGAATTTTGTGCAATCTTCTATTGATTTATATTTTCTATTTTGTGGAGCTACAATGTAATGTCCTAAAAAATCAGGCCAACCTTTCCAATCATTTTTAAAAGTTTCATTAGGTTTATAGGGTAAGCCTATTTTTTTTAATTTAATTAAATATTGATCCTTGTAATTTGAAACAGATTTGATTTTTAAATTTCTAACTATTTTTTTTGCTTCTTCAAAATTTAAATAATCAAAACCCAAAAAATGCCGAATGCCCTTATATTTATCTCCGTAAAATTGTGCGGGATAGAAAGGAATATCTTTAGGTAAATTTCCTGAACGAGCAAATTTAAGCCACTCTTCCCACTCTTTAATTCCTAGGCTTGAAACATATTTTCTAGCTTCTTCAAAGGGTCTCCAGATTCCTATAGCAACTTTGTCCCAAACCTTTAATTGTATTGCTTTAAAAAACTTTCTTGCTTCAACTTTATAAAGACTGTTAATTGATGTTATGCCATCAACTGGGGAGCCGCCTTTTGGTTTTTTTCCTTCTGATATAGCCTTAAGATATTCAATTATTCTTTTGTCTGTTGTAGCTAATGCTCTAACTGTTACTGCAATATCATCAAATCCCTGTTCTTCTGCGGCTTCATTAAAATCGACACCCTCAGGAATAAATATTGGAATTAGAATGTAGCCAAACTTTTTACCTTTAGATAAACGTAGAGCACGTCCTGCCGCTTGAACAATATCAACCTTACTTCTTTTGGGATCTGTAAACACCACACAATCAATTGCAGGTAAATCCACACCTTCTGTTAAACATCTTGCATTAGTCATTAAACCTTCACCTTCAGCAAAGTTTCTCATTTGAATTGCTCTTTCAGATGTCGGCATATCACCTCTAACGTGGAAAGATTTTAACTTACCATATTCAGGATATATTTTAGTTATTAGACCTTGTTGGGTTCCAAAATTTTGAGCTCTTTTAATGGATCTATGGAATGAAACGGCATTCTTAATTTTTAGTTTCTTAATTGCTTTTCTTAATGCAATAGCAGTTGCAAACTCTCTAGCTGTAATATCTTTTAATACCTTTTTAACTTCTAAATATTTATTAGATTTATAAATTTCTTGGATTTCAGGTGTGGTTATTCCAAATGTAATTATTTTATAATCAGAGATAATTGGAGGTTTTGAATTAATAGCTTCCTTAAAACTTAACTCATACATTAAATCTCCATAATCCCTTGGATCATCCATAGATAAAAACTCATCACTATCACCTCTAAATAATCTTTCAGTAGCAGTCATAGAGATACGTTTCTTAATCTTCACATTTTTTTGATGAAGTAGATGAGCCATTTCTTTTGTTTTAGAACCAACTGTTTTATGAGCTTCATCCATTATCCCTAAATCATAAGTAAATCCTTTGGATCCTTTGGCTGTGGCTCTTCCTGATTGATACGTTGTAAACACTACTTTTATCTTTGATGTCTTTTTCTTTAGAAATTGTTTAATTAAACTTGGATCTGTATCAACTTTAATACCAAGATCAGCAGTATCAGTTACATAGTCATCTTGTTCATCTTTAACAGTTCCGTCACTACATACACAAAACCATTCAGGTTCAATCCCATTAATTAAAAACTCTCTAGTCCAAACTTTTAAAGTTTGCTGTAATAAAGCTAAACTTGGTACTGCAACAAGAATTGATTTAGCTACCATTTGTTTTGCTATCCAAAAAGCAGTTAAACTTTTACCCGTTCCACAAGGCATAATAATTTTACCTCGTTCATTAGATTTAAAGTGTTCTATAGTTTTTTTAATAGCAGCAACCTGATGAGGTCTTGGTTTTAATGTTGCAGGTTTATAAACGTTGCCAACAGCTTTAGCTTTTATTTGAGTAAATAAATCTCCATCATCTAAAGCAAGCCAAGTCTCTAATGTTTCAAAACCAATACTCTTTAATAGTTTTATCTTCTTTGGAGGCTTATTAACCGTTGCACAAACAATCCCGTGTGAAATATTTTTACAATACGTAAAGGCTAAATTGTTAAAAGTAGATAAGTCTCCCTTAACAGTTAATGTTTCATTAGGGTCAGATCTATATTTGCATTGAATGGCCCAGTATTCTTTATCAAAAGTTTCGGCTATTAAATCAATACCCTCATCGGTGTTGGGTAAATTTAGTTTCTTTTTAATGTTATTTGGTACTTCATTAAGTAAATAAACTTTTCTTAATTTAGATTTATAATGAGGAGCTGTCTCTAAATAGAGTTTGGTTAAATACTCAAAAATATCACCTGCTAATTTTGATCGTTTAGATTTAGTAAAGCCCTCTAAAGTTTTGTTTAGATCTTTCCAAGAACCTGCATTTTGAATATACTTTTTCATCAATCATCATTTTCAATTAAATGTTTTAATTAATTTAAAATACTATGACCACGATTGATCATACATTTTCTATAAATATCTTCGTATTGTGTTTGAGCAGTTGGTGACATTAACCAAAAACTCATGTTACTTGTTATGCTAATATTATCTTTCGCCATTTGTTTGCAATGTTGAAGGTCATTGCTAATTTCTTTTGCTTTATCCTCATCAAATGTTCCAGACCTTCCTGCAGTATCCACTAATGGTTTATAACTTGCACAAGAGGTTAATAAACCAATGAATAATGTTAAAAATATTAATCTAATCATAATCCAAGCCTACCAAACCTTAAAACAGGTGTCTAGGTGATGGAATGATTGCCCACTTCATATATTTTTTAATATTTTTTTTCATATTTTTTTTTAAAGGGGCCGAATTTAGAAAA
This sequence comes from uncultured Candidatus Pelagibacter sp., assembly GCA_905620465.1. GTDB lineage: Bacteria > Pseudomonadota > Alphaproteobacteria > Pelagibacterales > Pelagibacteraceae > Pelagibacter. Next base: position 4,253 of record CAJQTO010000032.1, read on the forward strand.
TGATTTTGCTGGGGCTAACTGTCTGAAACAAGCTATATAGAGTGAACTATTGGGACCCCTATTTGAAAAAGGGGTGTATGGGGTCTAAATACAATTCAAAGTTGAGATTGGGTCTGGGTCCTACTTATTTCTTGAGACTTGAAACTACCTTGAAACTGGAGCCCTATAAGACGACTAAATCAAGTTTTTGTTTCCCTAATCTTTCGTTACCATTCTCGGTAACTAGATACGTTTCACCTAAATTCATGGCTAATTCATTGACTGAATCCATCAATATCATGTGCATAAAGAACACATTACCAGGTTGGATAACATAAGGATTACCAGTGTAAAGCATGGGCCAGTCCATCCAATTTGGTGCAAATAGCGCGCCTAATGAATATCCACAAGCATTCATTCTTGCTTTGTTATATCCTTGATCGTCAAATGTTTTTGCATGTATATCAAATACTTCACCAGCTGTATTTCCTGGTATCAATTTTTTTTCACAATTGGTTAAAGCCTCAACGCAAGATTCATGCATTTTAGTATGTTTAGGATCTACCTTTCCTATTGGGATAGTTCTAAACATAGCTGAGTGATAGTGCTTGTAGGTACCAGCCCACTCAATACTTAATTGATCTGTCATTGATAAAATTCTTTTCTCAGCTTGATATCTGCACAATAAAGCATTGTGTCCAGATCCTATTATGTAATCATTTGCAGGATAATCTCCACCACCTTCTAAAACAACTCTTTGCATTTCAGCTAAAATTTTTGCTTCGCTTGCACCAGCTTTTGTATATTTCCAGGCTTCATCTAGAGCTTTGTCAGCAAGACAGGCAGCTTTTTTAACATAAATTATTTCTTCTTTTGATTTAATGACTCTATGTTTTGTAATTAGTTCTGATTGATCTTCAACTTCACAATAACTATCTAAAGATTTGTTTAATTTTAAAGCACTACGACCTGTCATTCCATAAGATTCATATTCAATTCCAATTTTTTTTCCTTTTAAATTAAGTTCATTAAGAATTTTTTTAAGATCATCAGTCGGATTTGATTTATCTTTATCAACCCAAATTCGTATATCGTTAATATTAGAGGTGTTTTGTGCCTGCCTTAAGTCTGGAGCTCTTGTTAATAAAATTACATTTCCTTTTTGATCTAAAATCAAGGTTTGAAAAAAAACATAACCAAAGGTGTCATAGCCTGTAAGCCAAAACATTGACTCTTGCCTAAACATTAATAGAGCGTCAAGATTTAGCTCTTTCATAGATTTTAAAGTTTTAGATTTTCTTTTTTCAAACTCTTCTTTGCTGAAGTGTAATGCCATTAATGAATAATAGCTTTTGCTGAACCTAAGCTCTCTACTTTACCTTCGTACAGTCCTTTACCTAGAATAGGAACAACACCCACAGTAGAACCAGTGAATACATAGAAGTCTTTATTGAGATTAATTTTATCTTTTTTTAATTTATTAAGTACAAACTTTAATGAATTAAGAGGGTTTATATAAACAGTATTTGTATTTCCAGATACACTTTGTTTGATTTTTTTATTTGAAATAATTGTTTTAAGGTTTCCAATATTAATTTTTTTATATTTTTTCTTCTTGCCAATTAAAAATTTAAAATTAGCTCCAAAATCACTGCATAAATCACCAAAAGAAGTAATTCCTTTTTTTCTTTGTCGATAACCAATCACTTCGATGCATGGAGCCATGTGAGAAATATATTTAGTAACACTTTTTATTGTGATTGAACCTTTAAATGAAAAGAAAGATTGTTTAATTAAATAACAAACCTCAAGTTCTATTCCTAAAGTTGATTTATTAATTTTTACTTTTTGCCCACTTTTTAAAAAATTCTTCTTAAATATAGCTGCATAAAAGGGTTCTTTTTCATTAAGTTTTTTCATTACTGGAATTCCAGTACCTGCAGCTTTAAACCCTATAATTGGATCGGAAATTTTACTTTCACATAATTTTCTTAATTTTTGAGCCTCACCTAATTTCTTAGTAAATTTTGATGGAAGAGGTGCAATTATTTTACCTTTAATAAATGCATTAACTAATTTGTCAGCTGTTTTTTCTAAGAACGTTTTTCTCATTGTTGAATGTTTAATATAGTTGCTGGATCTAGTCTAGCACCAAACCAATTAAGCCTTATGTCTAAATGAGGTCCTGTTGATCTACCACTGGTTCCAATAGTAGCAACAATATCTCCTTTTTTAATATGATCACCAACGTTTACAAAAATTTTATTCATATGCATATAAAGTGTTGAAATACCATGACCATGATCAAAAATTAAAGTAGCTCCAGTATAAAATAAATCTTTCTCAGCCAAAGTAACAACCCCGTTATTCATTGCCCTAATTGGAGTTCCTTTTTTTTGCGCAAAGTCTAATCCATAGTGAGGCCATTTAGGAATACCATTTAAAATTCTTTGACTACCATAAACACCGGTAATTATTGCATTATCAACTGGAATGATAAATTTATCTTTAAAAAATGATAAATCACTATTAATTTCTCTAGCTTTTCCAATTAGCTTATTTTCCCTTTTTATTCTTGCGTAAAACTCTTCAGGTGGTGTAACTTTCTTTTTAGGTAATCCTTCTATTTTTTGAATATTATATTTTCGTTTTTGTATCTTTTTTGTAAATTTTTTATTATTTTCAGATATTATAATGTCTATTTTTCTATCTTTTTCAATTCCAAAAGCAAAATAACCATCTTTTGAAACTTTTATTTTCTTTTTATCTATTAAAATTTCAAAACCTGGGTTTGTTTTTCCAAGAATATAGTGACCTTGAATAAATTTACCTCTAAATTCTATTGAAAAAGAAGGTGAAGAAAATATAATTATAAGGAAAAAATTAATTAGTATTTTAATTTTCATCATAATGTTTAATTATACTTTAATAAAAGATTAAAAAAAATCTATATTACCAATAATGATAAAAAAAGAATATTACTATAGTTTAGACCTATTCAGAGGTTTTTGTGGGTATGGTGTAGCAATTTGTCATTTAAATGCTTTTATATTTTTAAATCAATTTATGGAATACTTATCATTAATTTTTGTTGAATTTTTTTTTGTTTTAAGTGGTTTTGTTTTATATCCACAATTATTAAAAGTAATAAATAAAAAAAATAATTTATTAATATTTTATAAAAGAAGATGGATGAGAACTTTACCATTATACTTCTTAATATTAATTTTAGTGTCAATTTTAACTAATCATATATTTGATATTGATTTTTTTAAATATTTTTTCCTTATTCAAAAATCTATACCTAATTTTATTGAAAATGACTATTATCCTGTAGCATGGTCTCTATCTATTGAAGAACTTTTTTATTTGCTATTTCCATTAGTCCTAGTTTTTTCAAATAGTAATAATTTTTTAAAAATTTCTTTATTAATTTTTATTTCTATATTTTTAACTAAATATTTTTTACTAAGTAACTTTGAGGCTAATTTTTACAGAACAGGTACTTTCTTGAGATTTGATGCAATTTTATTTGGTTTTTTAATTTCACATTTTAAATTTGTAATCTTAAAATACAAAAAAATAATTATTTCATTTACAATCATTTTTATTATCCTTTTTTTATTAGGTCATAATTATTTTGTAATAAATAAAATTTATCCAAATAATAGATTTATATTTATAATATTTATGCAGCTTACTAGCGGCTTAACTTTACTTTCATTTATTTTTATAGAACCATTATTTAAGAATAATTACTTACGAAAGTTTAGTTTATTAATATCTCAACAAACATATTCGATTTATCTTTTTCATATAATCATTATTTATATATTCAGCAAGAGTAATTTTCCTATTTATATAATTACTCCAATATATATATTGTTATTGTTTTTGATTTCTACTTTGATATATAATTTTTTTGAGAAACCTTTATTAAAACTAAGACCAAAAATTATAAATTAAAATGTTAAAATTATTATTTAAAACTAAAAAATTATGGCTTGTTCCATTCATAATAATAATTTTAATAATTTTTATGATTGTTCTGTCAGAATATGAATTTAACCCTTTTGGGTACGTTATTTATTAATCTAATTTATTATTATATTTTTGATACTATCATAAATCTTGTTAGCTATTGCCTTAGAGCCTTTTTTTGAAGTATGAATATCATCTACCCAAAATTCAATTTTAGGATCTAATTCTTTTGCAAGGTCTATGCAAGCATATTTTTTTTTAATGCAATGCTGCATAATAGAAAAATTTTGAATAAATAGTTTTTCATAATAACCTGTTGAACCTATATTTGTTACAAATATAGGTTTAGAATTAATTTTATTACTATATTCGTATAATTTATCTATTCTAATTAAATAATTTTTAATCCTTTTTGCATGTTTCTTTTTTAATAAATCTACATCATATTTTTTTTTAGCATCAGCGTATGTAGTGAAATTATAATTATCTATATAATCTTTTGTTTGCTTACCATTATATTTTACAGAACCTTTTCTGGGTAAAAATTTAAATTTTATTTTTCTAGAACTGTCATAAAGGATACTTCTAGTTTTTAAGTTATCTAAAAAAACTGCTTTTTTCTCATTCCCTAATAAATGACCATCGTGTTCGTTGCTTAATATATTCTCACCGACTCTTGAATCGTTTATTCCAACATAAAATATTATGTATTTGGGTGAAAAATTTTTTAATTTACTTAACCAAATTTTAAAATTAGAAACCATTCCTGCAGACGACTGACCTTCAATGCCTCCATTAATAAAGTTAATATCAAAATTATTTTCCTTTAATTTACTATTTAAAAATCCAGTAATTGTATACTTCTCAGGTTTATATCTTTCATCCACAACACTTCCTCCAAATATAACTGCTTGAATTTTAGAAGGATCAATATCAGCCCCTCTAAATCCATAATAATTTCTTCTATAAAAGTAGAGCACTTCTTCAGTAGCATTTTTATAAATAATTCTCTGATTTTTCATTCTGTGTTCACGCATTATGGGACCAAAGTTATCTTTATCAAACCAATATCCAAACAAAAGTTCTACAGATAATATTATAAGTAATATTAAAAGAATATTAATAGAAAAAATTTTTACAAATTTTTTAATAATAATTATCATTTAGCAGTCCAACCACCATCAATAATTATTGAACTACCAGTTATCATCGATGATGCATCAGAACTTAAATAAGTAATTGCTGTTGCAACATCACTTTCTGTTGCAATTCTTCCAAGTGGAATATTACTTAATGCATATTTATTAAATTGTTTATTGGCTAAATATTTTTTTGCTCTTGGTGTTGCAACGAAGGTAGGGCAGACACTATTAACTCTTATATTAAATTTAGCCAAGTCTACAGCCATTCCTTTTGTTAAACCTTCAATACCAAATTTTGTCATACTGTAAACTGATCTATTTGGTCCAGCGACAAGACCAAACATTGAAGATGTATGAATTATTGAACCACCAATTTTTTTTCTGCTTTTAAGTTTTAACATTTTGTCTGTACAAAGCTTTGCCATATTAAAGGCAGCTTTTGTGTTAATATCTAACAAGATCTCCAATGATGATTTTTTAACCTTTAAAAAGGGTTCTGGCAAATTTGTACCAGCATTATTAACAAGAATATCAATCCTTTTTATTTTATTAATTTCTCTACTAATTTTTTCGTAATCATTTAAATCACATTCAATACATTGAATTCTTATTTTTAATTTTTTTTTTAATGAAGCAAGTTCATTAATATTTCTACCAATAGCGATAATAGATGCACCAACTTGATGCATCGCCATTGCAGTTGATCTCCCAATACCTTTTGTTGCACCTGTTACTATGGCAACTTTACCTTTTAGATTTATATCTTTTAAAAATTTAGCCATTATTTTGCTGTCCATCCTCCGTCAACCATAAAAGAAGTTCCGGTAATTGAGTTTGAACTATTAGCAGCTAAAAATGCTACTGCAGTTGAGACATCATTTTCTTGAGCAACTCTTCCAAGTGGAATACTTTCTAATACTTGCTGTTTAAATTTTTTATTTTTAAAGAATGCTTTAACCATTGGAGTTTCAACAAAGGTAGGGCACACCGTATTAACTCTTATATTATATTTTCCTAATTCAAGAGCCATACCTCTTGTTAAACCTTCTAACCCAAATTTTGTCATATTATAGACACTTCTTATTGGAGCGCCAACTCTTCCAAGTTGAGAAGACATATTGATAATAGAGCCACCTATTTTTTTTCTACTTTTTAACTCAACCATTTTTTGAGAGCACATTTGTGCTACATTAAAAGCAGCCTTCATATTTAGTTCAACCAAATATTCCATATTCTCTTTTTTAACTTTAGTAAAATGTTCTGGGCGATTGTTACCAGCGTTATTAACCAATATGTCTAATCTCTTAATTTTTTTCAAAATATCTTTGAATTGATCAAGGTTAGTGACATCACATTCAAATTTTAAACAAGATCCTTTAGTTTTTTTAATTAATTTTTCGACTTTCGTTAAGTCAGATAAAGTTCTGCTAATTATAATAACTTTTGCACCAGCCTCTGCTAAAGCAATTGCGGAAGCTTTTCCAAGTCCTTTACCAGCTCCTGTAATTAAAGCTGTTTTATTTCTTAGATCTATTTTTTTAAACATTATAATAAGAGTGTTTTTACGTCGGAATATATTAAGTCTACTGCAACGATTAAAATAGCAAATAAACCTACCCAAGCTATCCACTTATATTCATTAATCCATTTTGATATTAAACTAGCTGCTGTTGCCATAAGAATTATTGATAAAGTTAATCCAAAAATTAGCAAAACATAATGATCTCCTGCAGCACCTGCAACACCCAAAACATTGTCTAAACTCATTGTAAAATCTGCAAGTAAAACTGTCCATATAGCTTTTATGAAACTTGAGTTATCTACTTTGACGTCTTCTTCACCAGATTGTCCTTTGATCACATCTATATAAAGTTTGTAAACAATATAAAGTAGCAACAAACCACCAATTAATCTTAAACCTGTTATTTGAAGCAAATAAGCAGTTAACATGGTTAAAACAATTCTTAAAATTACAGCACCACCTATACCCCAAAAAATTATTTTTTTTCTTTGTTCTGCTGGAAACTTAGAAGCAACCATGCCAATTATAATGGCATTATCTCCTGCTAAAACTAAATCAATAAAAATTATTTGAGTTAATATTATAAGCTGTTCGGTTCCAAAAAATTCTGTAATCATATTAATTGTTTAATATCATATCAGCACCTTTTTCAGCAATCATTATTGTAGGTGCATTAGTATTTCCTGACGTGATGTTAGGCATTACTGAAGCATCTATTACTCTTAAATTTTCAACTCCATGTACCTTTAATGTGTCTGACACAACTGAGTTTTCATCGTTACCCATTTTACACGTTCCAACAGGATGAAATATAGTTTGAGCGTAATTACTTGCTGCTTTAACTAACTCTTCATCATCTTGAATATTAATGCCAGGTCTGAATTCTTCTGGTTCATATTGTTTGAATTCGTTACTCTCTAATACAATTTTTCTTATTAATCTTAAGCCTGCAGCCGCAACCCTTCTATCTTCGTCACTTGAAAGGTAATTCATTTTTATTTTAGGATTTTCTCTACTATCTTTACTTACAACATTAATTTCACCTTTACTTGTGGGCCTTATGTTTGCAACTGTTGGTGTGAATGCTTCAAAATCATGTAAATTAGAACCTCCTAATTTATCTGTACTGATTGGCTGAACATGAAATTGTAGATTTGGAGTTTCTCTTGAATTATCACTTTTCGCAAATCCACAAAGCTGACTTGCACCCATAGTCATTGGTCCTCTTCTAAAAAAGACATACTCCATTCCAATCATTAACTTTCCAATCACACTGTTAATTTTTTTATTTAATGTTTTAATATTCTTAACTTTGTAAACAGGCCTGAACATTAAATGATCTTGTAAGTTTTTACCAACACCAACAGAATTTTTTACAATTTCAATCCCAAGTTTAGACAGTTTATTAGCCTCACCAATCCCTGATGTTTGAAGAATTTGTGCTGAACCAATTGAACCTGCACTTAAAATAATTTCTTTATTAACTTTTATTGTAAATAACTGTCCATTTTTCCAATAAGAAACACTAACAGCTTTTTTATTTTCAAAATTGATTTTTTCAACATGACATTTAGTTTCAATTTTTAAATTTTTTCTATTTTTAATTGGATTTAAATATCCAACAGCAGCACTACATCTTAAACCGTTTTTCTCAGTAACTTGGAAATAACCACAACCATGATTGTCACCTTTATTAAAATCATTAACTTTAGGAATTCCAATTTCTTCAGCAGCATTCATAAAAATATCTAATATAGGTAACTTTATTCTTTGATCAGAAACAGTGAGTGGTCCACCTACATTATGAAACTCACTTTGACCTCGTTCTTGATTTTCTGCTTTTAAAAAATAAGGCAATACATCATTCCAACTCCAACCTTTGTTGCCTAACTGCCTCCAAATATTGTAGTCTTGTTCTTGACCTCTTATATAAAGTAAACCATTAATAGACGAACTTCCTCCAAGAGTTTTTCCTCTAGGGTAGGGTATAGATCTATTTGCCATAGTTTCATCTGGTTCAGTTTTGTAACACCAATCAGTTTTTGGATTATGCATTGTTTTGTAATAACCAACTGGAATATGAATCCATGGGTAAGAGTCATTTCCACCAGCCTCAAGTAAAAGAATTTTATTATTAAGGTTTTGAGACAGTCTATTTGCAAGCACACATCCTGCTGAACCAGCTCCTATAATTATATAATCAAAGTTTTCCATTAGATTAGAATCTTTATAATAGTTAAAAATAGAAATGCCAGTGTTACCAACACTTATAAGGTTAAGTTTTAATATATTAATACTTGTTTTATTTTTTGTTTATTGAAAAGCTGCTTTTCTTATAAAAAAACACAACGAGAGGAAAATAAATATGAAAAAAATCATATCTTTGTTTGTTGGAACGCTTCTACTTACTGTAATGACAGTAACTGGTGCTAATTCTGCACAAACTCTTAAGTGTCAAACAGTAATTAGTGCAAAAGCTGATGAAGTGGTAATGTTAAAAGATTTCACTGACACAGTAACTGAACTAACTAGTGGATCACTTAAGTTTGAAATTATGCCAGCCGGTTCTGTGGTAGGTGTAAAAGAAACTTTAGATGCAGTTGATAAAGGTTTAATAGATTGTGGTTTTGCTTGGACTCACTATTGGTCAGGCGATCACCCAGCAGCTATGCTATTTGGTTCTCCAGTAGCAGGTGCAGGTGTTGGTATTGATAACATCGCATTTTTATCTTGGTTCCAATATGGTGGTGGTAAAGAACTTTACGACCAACTATGGTCTGAAATGGGAAGA
>CAJQTO010000033.1 GCA_905620465.1 uncultured Candidatus Pelagibacter sp.
CCAATGAATAGGCTTTTTATAAATAAAAAAGATAATGAACGGGACCATAGGTACGTAAAAAACAGTAAAAAATGCTGCATTAGCAACATCTGTATAAAGCAAAGCAACTTGCTGAACGGCTGATCCTAAAAACAAAGATAAACCAATTAGAATAGACAGACTAATAAACCTTTTTTTATTTTTATGAATTGATTTTGAAAAATTTTTTTTTTCAAAAATTAAAGCTAGTGGAGCTACAGCTAAAAAAGCAACAAAAAACCTTACTGCATTAAATGTAAAAGGACCAATATCGTCCATGCCTGTATCTTGAGCAATAAAAGTAGTTCCCCAGATTAATGTACAAAGTAATGCACTAAATAATGATGCTGTTTTTGACATGAAAATATTTAAACTGCTAATTTATAAGCAAAGTTTTTTCCAAGATTTTCTTTAAGATCATTATTAAATCTAGCTGCCTCAGCACCATCTATTATTCTATGATCATAAGATAAAGAGAGTGGTAGCATAGTTCTTGTTTGAAATTTGCCATTAATAAAAACTTTTTTTTTCTCTGATCTTCCTATCCCTAAAATTGCTACTTCTGGATAATTTATTATGGGTGTAAAGAAAGACCCCCCTATACTGCCTAGACTAGTGATAGTCATTGATCCTCCAAAAAATTCTTTTTTATCTATCTTTAAATCTCTACATTGCTCACTAACTGTTTTTAATTCATTACTTATATGACTAATATTTTTATTATCAGCATTTCTTATTTTTGGAACCATTAACCCGTGCGGAGTATCTACTGCAATCCCAATATGAAAATATTTTTTCATGGTAATTTTTCCATTCTCAATATCGTCTATTGATGAGTTAAAACTTGGGAATTTTTTCATAGATGCAACTAAAGCCTTAACTATAAACGCTAGTGGTGTAACTTTTTTTTTATCACCCGTATATGTATCTATAAGAGAATTTCTAAAATCTTCCATTTCGGTTATGTCTGCTTCATCGTGATTGGTTACATGTGGTATTGTTGTCCAAGAGTTTACCAAATAAATTGATGCCAATTTTTTAACTCTTGGTATATCTTTAATTTCAATTTCCCCAAAATCAGAATGAGAAAATTCACTTATAATTTTTTTTGATCTATTTTCTTTTTTCTCAGAAATATTATTGATTTTAAATGATATAAAGTTTTTTATATCACTCTCTACCACTCTTCCTTGTCTTTCACTTCCAGAAATTTGATTAATATCTACACCAAGTTCTCGTGCAAATTTACGGGTCTTTGGGCTAGCTGAAGAAATTCCTGATACGCTCTTTTCACTAAAATTTTTTTTTATATTATCCTTATTAATTGTTTCTTTTTGAGGTTCAGCTTTTACTTGTTTTTTTTCAATTTTTGGTTGCTCCTCAGTATCTTTTTTAGTCTCTTTACTGCTCTCTAAAATTAGCATTAAGTCACCTTCAGAAACTTTATCTCCTACTTTAATATTTACTGATTTAACTTTTCCTTCAAAATAAGATGGAATTTCAACGCTAGATTTGTCACTTTCTATTGTAATAAGAGGGTCATTTTTTGATATTGATTGTCCATTTGAAACCAGTACTTCAATTACCTCAACATTTTTAAACTCGCCTATATTTGGAATTTTAATTTCTTTATCTGACATCTTATAGTTTTGTGGGCATTGGTTTGTTGCCATCAATATTGTATTTTTTAATAGCTTCTTTAGCATATTTTGAGGCTATCAACTGCTCTCTTGCCAATATACTTAATCCATATGCAACTAAATGCTCTTTATCAACTTCAAAAAAATTCCTTAGGTTTTTCCTAGTATCACTTCTTCCAAAACCGTCTGTTCCTAGAGAATAAAAACTTTTATTTGTATATGGTCTAATCTGATCTGAGTTCATTCTCATATAATCAGAGGCTGCCATGATTGGTCCTTCAGTTTTCTCCAAACATTGCTCTACAAATGAAGTTTTTTGTTCTTTGTCTGGATTTAAAAGATTATATCTTTCAACTTCCATTCCATTTTTTCTTAATTCATTAAAGCTAGTGACACTCCAAATTTCGCTATCTATTTGATACTCATTTTGAAGTATTTCTGCAGCCGCCATCATTTCTCTTAATATTGTACCGGAACCTAAAAGTTGAATCTTGGTTTTTTTATATTTACTAAATTCTTTAATTTTATACATTCCTTTCAGAATTCCTTCTTCACACATCTTATCTTTTGGCATCTCTGGGTGTGAATAGTTTTCATTCATGGTTGTAATATAATAAAAAACATTCTCATTTTTTTCATGCATTCTTCTCAATCCTTCTCTAAAAATTACCGCCAGCTCATAATGGAAAGTTGGATCATAAGTTACACAATTTGGTATTGTTGATGCTATTAAATGACTGTGTCCATCTTGGTGTTGCAATCCTTCACCTGCTAATGTGGTTCTTCCTGCTGTAGCTCCAATTAAAAAACCTCTAGCCTGACTATCTCCTGCTGCCCATGCAAGATCACCAATTCTTTGAAAACCAAACATAGAATAAAAAATATAAATTGGTATCATTTCAATATCGTGATTAGTATAAGCTGTTGCAGCTGCAATCCATGACGACATTGCTCCAGCTTCATTAATTCCTTCTTCTAATACCTGTCCACTTTTTTCTTCTCTATAAGAACTTAATTGTGCAGAATCTTCAGGTTCATACTTTTGCCCTTCATGCGCATATATTCCAATCTTTTGAAAAAAACCTTCCATTCCAAAGGTTCTTGCTTCATCAGGAATAATTGGAACTAGCCTTGGTGAAACATTTTTGTCTCTTAATAAATTTGTTAACATTCTAACTAACGCCATAGTTGTTGACATTTCTTTTTCACCAGTTGAAATTTTCATAAAATCAAAAATATCTTTTGCAGGGGCTTTTATTGGTTTTGAATATGTTGTTCTTTCTGGCAAAAAACCACCAAGTCTCATTCTTTTTTCTTTAATATATTTAATTTCTGGAGATTTTTCACCTGGTTTAAAATACTCAATATTTTTTACCTGTTCATCCGTTAAAGGAACATCAAAACGGTCTCGATAGTATAATAGATCATCTACATCTAATTTTTTAGTTTGATGAGTGGTATTAACACTTTCACCAGTTTTACCCATTCCATAACCCTTGATAGTTTTGGCCAATATAACTGTTGGACTACCTTGATTTTTTGATGCTTGATCATATGCTGCATAAACTTTATGAGGATCGTGGCCTCCTCTATTTAATCTCCAAATATCCTTATCTGATAAACTAGAAACCAACTCTTGAGTTTCTGGATATTTTCCAAAAAACTTTTCTCTAACATAAGCTCCATCTCTGGCTTTCATTGCTTGATATTCTCCATCTACAGTATCATTCATAACTTTAACTAAATGACCTGTTTTATCATTAGCAATTAAAGAATCCCAATAAGATCCCCATATTACTTTTATTACGTTCCAACCTGCTCCTCTAAAACTTCCTTCTAGTTCTTGAATAATTTTTCCATTACCCCTTACAGGTCCATCTAATCTTTGAAGGTTGCAGTTTACAACAAATATTAAATTATCTAATTTTTCTCTAGCTGCTAATCCTATTGCACCTAAAGATTCGGGCTCATCCATCTCACCATCGCCAAGAAATGCCCAAACTTTTCTACCTTCATCTTTAATTAATCCACGGTTAATTAAATATTTCATGTACCTTGCTTGATAAATTGCGAGCATAGGTCCCAGCCCCATTGATACAGTTGGAAATTGCCAAAAATTTGGCATTAGCCAGGGGTGTGGGTATGAAGAAAGTCCGCCGGGTTTTACTTCTTGTCTAAATTTATCTAATTGATTTTCGTTCAACCTACCCTCTAAAAATGCTCTAGCATACATACCGGGTGCACTATGACCTTGGAAATAAACTAGATCACCACCAAATTTATTGTTTTTAGCTCTCCAAAAATGATTCATGCCCACATCATAAAGTGTTGCGGCTGATGCAAATGTACCTATGTGACCTCCTAGTTCTGGAAACTTTTTATTTGCTCTAACAACCATGGCAGCTGCATTCCATCTAATTAAAGATCTAATTCTTCTTTCTATATTCTGATCACCATTTGATTTTACTTCTGCCTCAGGTGGTATTGTGTTTATATAAGGAGTGCTTTGTGTGTAAGGAATATTTGCTCCTTCTCTATAAGCT
>CAJQTO010000034.1 GCA_905620465.1 uncultured Candidatus Pelagibacter sp.
TATTTTTAATGTTTCTTAAATAAATTAGTCTAATTAAAAACATTTCAATTGATAAGTGCTGATTAGATACTATATCAAGTTCTTCTAACGTCTTTACGGTAAACTGCCAAAATAATATTAAAGTTTCATTGCTAATATTTCCTGAAATTTCTTTAATTCTATTAAATTCATCATCATTCAATGAAAAATTTGTACCATCAATATTTAATGATTCTATATTTTTAAAATAATATAAAAGTTCTAAAAAATCATTTATAAAAATCTTGGGTTCAACTCCCTGATTATAGATTTCTCTATATGTATTTAAAACTTCTTTTTCCTTTCCTTCAAATATATATTGGAATAAATTAATTAATTGTGATTTGTTAAAATGGCCAAATATTTTTTGTGCAGAAGATAAATCTAATTCTTTATCTTTATCTAAAGTGAGTAGTGCTCTATCCAGTAAAGATAGCGCATCTCTCACTGACCCTTCTGAAATTTTAACAATTAATTTGAGTGCATCGTCTGATGCATTTCCATTCTCTTTATCTTTTATCTTTTTTATAAAATCAAACAACTCTAAAGATTTAATCCTAGATAGATCAAATCTTTGACATCGAGAAACTACCGTAATGGGAATTTTTTTTATTTCTGTAGTTGCAAAAATAAACTTTAAATATTCTGGGGGTTCCTCTAAAGTTTTTAATAATGCATTAAATGCTTGTTTACTAAGCATGTGCACTTCATCAATAATAAATATTTTATATTTTGCTGTGGTTGGACCATATCTAGAAAATTCTATTAAATCTCTGACATCATCAACTCCTGTTTTGCTTGCTGCATCCATTTCCAGAACATCAATATGATTTGAATTTGCAATAGCTGTGCAATTTTCACAAAAATCATCTTTACAAACATTGGCTGCTCCATGCGTACAATTTAATACTTTGGCTACTATTCTTGCAGTAGTCGTTTTTCCTATTCCTCGAATTCCTGTAAAAAGGTAAGCGTTCGGTACTTTATTTACCTTAATTGAATTTGAAATTGTTTCGCCAACAACATCTTGACCTATAAGATCATCAAATGTTTGAGGTCTATATTTTAAAGCTAAGACTTTTGTATTTTTATTCATTTTAAAAAGGAGACTAGAACCTGAAAAACTGTCTCTACGATTGCTTCCGTTAAGATCTGGTCGGGTTCAAGCAGTATCCACCTCTAGCCTCCAAAAACTATTATAGCAGTAATGTTTTCTAATCTACAAGAAAAGTTTCAAATCTATTTTTCTCGAAATTTATGTGCCAGAAAAACACCTAAGACGTGAAAATCTTGACAATGAAGTCCTAATTCTTCTAAGGATTTTTGCACTTTTAAATCTTCTATATGTCCATCTAAATCACATAGAAAAAAATGAGAAGTAAATGAATTTTTTTCAGGAAAGCTTTGAAGTTTGGTTAAATTAACTCCATTAATCGCGAAACCACCTAAGGATTGATACAATGCAGCTGGCTTACTTTTTAATTTAAATAAAAAAGAAGTTATATATTTCTTATCTGCATATTCTGGCTGCAAGACTGGTTTACCCATAACAAAAAATCTAGTTATATTTCCACTTTCATTCTCAATATTAGATGCAAGTATTTTTAAATTGTAAATTCTAGCACTAATTGTTGATGCAATTGCAGCTTCACTCTTTTTTTTTTTTTTTGAAATTGTATCTGCTGAACCTGCTGTGTCAGCTCTAATATGCTCAACTAGATTATTTTTTTTAATAAAATTTGAGCACTGTGACAAGGCTTGTGCATGAGAGAAAACATCTTTAATATCACTTAACTTGCTTCCTGGTTGTCCTAATAAATTATGTTCAATCTTTTGAAAGTGTTCGGCATAAATATTTAATCTGTATTTAAAAATTAAATATTCAATTCCAATATTACCTGTAATTCGGTTTGACTCTGGTATAATTATTTTAGAATCATTTTCTAATGTTGCTTTCAAAAAACACTCATCAAATGTTTTGCAAGGTATAATTTCAGCCTTTGGGCTTATTTCGAGTGCTGCTAAATGTGAGTATGCACCAAAACTTCCTTGAAAATATATTTTGCTCATTTTAATATTTTATATTCCATAATTTTTTTTATAGCCAGATAATCTTCTTCAGTATCAACTCCTACAGGAGAAGTTTTCGCCAATGCAACATTAATATTTAAGTTATTATCTAAAGCCCTTAATTGTTCTAGCTTATTTTCGATTTCATTTTTTGTTTGTTTTAAATTAATAAATTTTTCTAAAGTGTTAACATTATAACAATATATACCTATATGATGATATATGTTTTTATTAGTTTTTGATAAATCATTTCTAATAAAATCTTCTGCTAGTGGAAAATTATTATTTTCTAAAATGTTTTTTGTAATAACCTTAACAACATTTTTATTGTTTAATATTAAACCATCTTCAATTTTGGCTGCTAACGTTCCAATGCCAGATTGATTATTAACCGTAAAAGTATGTAATCTAATAATATCATTTTTATTAATATCTGGCTCGTCTCCTTGTAAGTTTAAAATGTGGTCAATGCCTTTAATCTTTAATTTTTTATAAGCTTCAAAAACTCTATCTGTTCCTGTCTTATGTTTATTATTAGTTAAAACGGCTCTTCCACCATTTTTTAAAACATCATCAAATATTTCCTGGTCTTCTGTTGCAACTACTACTTCTCCAATATTTGCCTCTTCAGCTTTCTTAAAAACATGAGAAATAATAGATAAATTGTTAATTTTTAATAATGGTTTTCCAGGCAATCTGGTAGCTGCCATTCGTGAAGGTATTAGAATTAATGTTCTAGTCATTATAATATTTGCCAATATTATGCGTCAAACGAGCGCAAAATTAAAAATTAAAATTTAAGTATTTTTTTAATTATCATGTTATATGTCCAAAATAATAATAATAAAATGGATTCGTTCGAATTAAATAAAATCATAGCTGCAATTATACTTGTTGTGCTACTTATACTTGGTCTAGATAAAGTTTCTGATAGTGTATTTCATGTAAGCAAACCTGAAAAACCTGGTTATAAAGTAGAGGTAGTGGCTCAATCATCAACTGGAGCATCTGAGTCCATTGAAAAATTTGATATTGTGGCATTCATGGCGATGGGAGATCTTGATGCTGGGAAAAAAATTTTTAGAAAGTGTTCGTCATGTCATTCTATAGCTAAAGGAGGTGGGCAAAAAATTGGTCCAGCGCTCTACAATGTAGTTGGAAGAGCAGTGGGTGGTGTAACTGAATATAAGTACTCTAAAACTTTAGCGTCATATGGTAAAAATTGGACATTCGAAGAACTAAACGAATTTTTAATAAAACCTTCAAAATACTTAAAGGGAACCAAAATGGCATTTGCTGGCTTAAAAAATGAAGCTGATAGAGCCTCTGTGATTAAATACTTAAATCAAAATAATGATAATCCAAAGTAGTTACCTTAATTTTCCAAAGCAATACAGTAAAATACTTTTTTGAACATAAACTCTATTGAGTGCTTGCTGCCAAACTTTTGATTGTTTTCCTAAAAAAACATTATTTGAAACTTCGGGGCCTCTTGGTAGGCAATGTAAAAAAATTGCATTTTTTTTAGCCACACTCATTAACTTTGAATTAATTTGAAAATTTTTAAAATCTTTAATTTTTTTAGTTTTATTAACATTGTCATTTAAAGATACAACTTTATCTGAAAAAATAACATCAGCATTCATTGCTGCTTTTTTAGCATCGTTAAAAATATTAATTTTTTTTTTATTTTTTTTTACCCAATCAATTATAAATTTTTTGGGTTCATAGCTTTTAGGACAACCAATATTTAGATTAAAAGAAAATTTAACAGATGCTTCAATTAAACTGTTAAGAACATTATTAGAATCTCCTATCCAACAAATATTTAATTTTGAGATAGGCTGTTTTTTAATTTCTTCGACAGTAAATATATCAGATAATACTTGAGTAGGATGTGATAATGGACTTAAACCATTAATAATTGGAATACTTAAATATTTTTTAAATTCTTGTAATTTTTCATCACTATCAGTTCTCAATATAAAGCCATTACCATAAGTAGATAAAATTTTTGCTGTATCAGATAAACTTTCACCACCTTTTGCTAAATGTAATTCATCTGGTCTTAAAGTTAGGGCTCCTCCTCCTAATTGTTTTATTGCAAGATAAAAACTCAACCTTGTTCTTAAACTTGATTTTTCAAACATCTGAATAAGCAGCTTTCCTTTTAATGGGTTATCTTTATCAGGGTCCAAGGTGTTAAAATTTTTTCTTTTTTTTTTTCTTTTTCTTGCATCTAGAATTATTTTTCGAAGATCTGTAACTTTTATATCTTTAAGGTTAATGAAATTTTTCATTTTTATTTATAACTAGCGCAAACTTTTTTTATAATCTTAATAGCTAAATTAATTTCTTTTTTTGTTACTGTAAGTGGTGGTAGTATTCTTATTACATTTTCTGCTGCTCTAATTGTTAATAATTTATTATCCATTAATTTTTGAATGAATTTTTTTTGGTCATTAAATAGTTGTAAACCTATTAAAAAACCCACTCCTCTTACTTCTTTAATTACTTTTGGAAATTTTTTTTTTATTTTATTTAATTCATAATTAAAATATCCAGATAAATTTTGAACATTTTTAAGAAATCCTTTTTTAAATATTTGATCCAAAACTGCATTTCCGACCGACATAGCTAAAGGGTTTCCCCCAAAAGTAGAACCATGTGTTCCAGCAATCATTCCCGATGCAACTTTTTTGTTCATTAAAACAGCACCGAGTGGAAAACCACCACCAATTCCTTTTGCTATTGGTACAATATCTGGTTTAACTTTTGATTTTTCAAATGCAAAAAAATTTCCTGATCTTCCTATTCCACACTGAACTTCATCCAAAATTAACAAGATTTTTTTTTTATTACAAATTTTTCTTAATTCTCTTAAACACCAGTCTGGAATAACTTTAATTCCACCTTCTCCCATAATGGTCTCAACCATAATCGCAGCTGTTCTTTTTGTTATAGATTTTTTTAACTCTTTATGATTACCGAATTCAAAATGATCAAATCCATCTACTTTTGGACCAAAACCTTCAGTCATTTTTTTTGAACCACTGGCATAAATTGCAGCTAAAGTTCTTCCGTGAAATGAATTTTTTATACAAAGAATTCTATTTTTTTTAGGCTTGCCAATCGAATAAAAAAATCTTCTAGCAACTTTAATTGCTGCTTCTGTTGCTTCTGTCCCACTATTTTGAAATATCACAAAATCTGCAAAAGTTTTTTTTACTAATCTTTTGGCTAATTTTTCTCCCTCTGGTATTATAAAAGCATTAGATACGTGCCAAAGTTTTTTTGCTTGTTTGTTAATTGCTTTTATTAAAAAAGGATTAGCGTGTCCCAATGAATTAACGGCAATACCTTGAACAAAATCTAAATATTTATTTCCATTTGTGGAATAAAGAAAACTCCCCTTCCCCTTTTTAAATGCAATATTCTTTCTATTATAATTTTTAGCTAATGCACTCATATTCTATGATTTAATTTTGTAACCTTTTCTATAAAGATAAAAAGCTATAAACCACATTACAAAGCTTAATATTATTAAATATACTATTCCTATGCCTATTAATCCATCAGATTTTCCAAGAAATCCATATCTAAATCCATCAATCATATAAAAAAATGGATTAATATGACTTATAGTTTGAAAAAGTTCAGGTAGCTTATTTATAGAATAGAATACGCCCGATAAAAAACTTAATGGTGTAATAATAAAATTGGTTACAGTTGCTGTATGGTCAAATTTTTCAGCCCAAAGACCAGTGATAAAACCTAGGCTCCCCAAAATAAAAGCACTTAAAAATCCAAAAACAAAAATGTAAAAAATATTATAAATAGGTATTTTGACTATTAAAGAAAAAACGGCTATTGAAATTATAGCAATTAAAAAACTTCTTGTAACAGCAGCTAGTATTATTGCCATTGAGACTTCTAATGCAGATAAGGGTGCGTATAGCATATCAACTATATTTCCCTGAATTTTTCCGATCATCAATGAAGAGACAGTATGGCTGAAGGATTGAGTGAGTATGCTCATTGCAATTAATCCTGGTGCTAAAAAACTTATAAAAGAATATCCAAGAACATCACCTCTATTATTTCCTAAAGCTAAAGATAAAACTGATAAAAATAACAAACTTGATACAAGTGGAGATAGAAGTGTTTGCTGCCAAACTGCCATAAATCTATTACATTCTTTTAGCCACAAACTTCCAAAACCAATCCAATTTATAAAACCAAATCTTCTTACTCCAATTTGATATTTTTTATTTAATTCAACCATAAGTAATCATATATAAAGTTTTTTAAATTAATTGTGTAAAAAACAGAAATACCTATTGTTTTTTTCTTAATCATATGTGATCATTATATGGTATAAATACTAATTAACACACTATATATAGATATATGAACTGGGATGAAACAAAAGTAGCTAAATTAAAAGAGCTTTGGGGCAAGGGAAGTACAGCAAGTCAAATTGCTGAAATAATTGGTGGCATTAGCAGAAATGCAGTTATAGGGAAGGCCCATAGACTTAACTTATCTTATAAAATTAAAACTAGTAACTCTTCCTCAAGTCAAAATTTGCAAAAGACACAGGATAAAGAAAATAATTTAAAAGAAAAACGTGGAAGAAAAAGTCGATTTAAATCATTAATAATTGAAAAAGATTTTGAGCCAGAAAATCCTAAAAAGCTAGAGGAATTAGATGAAAGTTCATGTAAGTGGCCAGTTGGTCATCCTGAGGAAGAATCATTTTATTTTTGTGGTAGATCTTCTTTAAAAGATTTTTCGTACTGTAAGCTTCATTTGCTTTATGCTTACCAACCTAAGGTTAAAAAAGAAGAACCTATAGATAAAGAAGAGGAAATTCCTCAGTACGCCACAAAAAAAATTAAAACTGCTTAAACTTTTTAAATCTTAAAGTGTTATTTTTTTAAGTTTCATTTATTTTCAAACTGACAACTTTAGTAATTACAAATAAGAAAATATAAGTGATAAAGATGACTATTGATAAATTATAGATTTTAAATTTATAAAGTTTTACTAAGAAGTATTTTTATTTTGTTAATTTATATTGTTTAGTAGAAAATTTTCCACCCTCTCTCCACATGTAACAATACTTTTCAACCTCTTCTTCAAAAAAACGAGTGCTAGGTATATTTATATCAAAGTTTGTTTGATACTTTCCTGAAACAACATTGTCATATTTGAGAAGTATTAATTGATCCAAGGTTAATAAAGGTTTTGGAAATAATTGGAAAAAATTTGCCGATATATTTGCAAGAAATAATGGAAATGAAATTAAAAATCTATTTTTATTCATAAGCTTTAATAATTTGTAAAGAATATTTTTTAATGAAATTGTTTCTGGCCCAATGCATTCAATTATTTTTGAATAAATATTTTTTGAAATAATATGATAAATAATGTCTGTTAAATCAGAGCAGTGTATTGGCATAAACTTTGTATTCCCACTATAGTAAAGAGGAAAAACCGGAAGCCTATTTAGCAATGTCATAAAGCTAGTAGTAAAAGCATCATCTACAGAATATACAACTGATGGTCTCAATATTGTGGCTAAAGGAAAATTTTTTTGAATACTTATATCTCCTTCTAGTTTACTTCTAGCATAACTTGAATCAATTGCTTCATTAATCCCCAAAGCTGACAAATGAATAAACTGCTGAACCTTATATTCTCTGCAAAGTTTAGATAATAAAGACGGAAAAACAGAATGAATATTTTTAAAAGTATTTGCTTTTCCTTTTTCGTATATAATTCCTATTAAGTTAATACAAATATCTGTTTTACTAATAAGTTTTCTGATTTTTTCTTCATCAAAAATATTGGCTTCAACAATGTCAATATAACCAGCATTTGCCTGAGTTTTAATTACATACCCTTTTTGATGAAGGTTTCTTGTGACTACAGTAACTTTATAATTATTTTTTGTTAGCTTTCTTATTAAATGACGACCTATTTGTCCACTGCCGCCAAAAATTAGACAATTTTTTACTTTCATATATATATAATTAAAAATGAATATTGATATTAAACTTCACCAGAACGATCTACCAGAAGATTTAGATTTAGGCAATATTATTGCTGTAGATGGAGAATTTATGGGTTTGAATGTTAAGCGAGACCCTTTGTGTCTTATTCAAATTTCGAGTGGAAATTCTGATGCTCATATCATTCAATTAGATAGAAAAAAATACAATGCTCCAAATTTAAATAAAATACTTTCAGATGAAAAGGTAACAAAAATATTTCATTATGGTCGAGCAGACATGGCTCATATTAAACACTATTTAAAAACAGAAACAAAAAATATTTTAGACACCAAAATTGCATCAAAATTAGCTAGATCCTACTCAGACAGTCACTCCTTAAAAACTTTAATTAAAGAATTCATAAATATTGATATAAGCAAACAATTCCAAAGTTCTGACTTTGGTGGGGAATTAACTTCTGCTCAATTAAAATATTGTGCAAATGATGTTGTTTATCTTCACAAAATTCATGAGGAGCTTAATAAAATTCTTGTTAGGGAAAATAGAGTTAATTTATATAATGATTGCTTAAAATTTTTAAAAACTAGGGTTGACCTTGATTTAGCATTATTTAAAGATGACATCTGGTCTCATTAAATGAAAAAAGAAGATTATAAAAAAATTGCAAAAAATGTAATCAACCTAGAAATAAAAGCTCTTAAAAAACTAAAAAAATCCATTAATAAATCTTTTAGTGATGCTGTGCGTGTAATTGTTAAATGTCAGTCAAAAGTAATTTTGTGTGGTGTGGGAAAAAGTGGTCTTATAGCTGCTAAAATTTCTTCAACTCTATCTTCCGTTGGAACTCCTTCGTTTTCATTATCTGCAAGTGATTGTTCTCATGGTGACTTAGGTAGTATTTCTAAAAAAGATATTTTGATTTTAATAAGTTATTCAGGCTCTTCTGAAGAATTAAAAAATATTATTAAATATGCAAATAGGAATAAAATTACATTAATTGGTATAATGTCTAAGAAAAATTCTATTTTATATAAAGCCTCTGATATCAAACTCCTCATTCCTGAGGTTATGGAGGCTGGCCTAGGAATTGTGCCTACTTCAAGTACAATTAATCAATTAAGTATAGGGGATGCCTTAGCCGTAGCAACTCTTAATAAAAAAAAAATTAATAAAAAAGATTTCAAAAAATTTCATCCCTCAGGAAGCCTGGGTACAAAACTAAAAACTGTTGAAGACATAATGTTAACTAAAGATAAAATTCCTTTTATAAATGAAAATTTTAACATGAAGGATGCATTAAAAATTATCACAAAAAAAAAATTAGGTGTTTTAATTGCAAGAAATTCCAAAGGAAATTCAACTGGAATAATTACAGACGGACAAATAAGAAGAGTAAGTCAAAAAAATAATGATCTACATAGCCTTAAAGTCAAAAATGTAATGTCTAAAAACCCCATTAAAGTTAATAAAGAAACATTGGCTTTAAAAGCTCTTTCTATAATGAATGATAATAAAATTACTTCTTTGTGTGTAAACAGCTCGTCTAAAAAAAATAAAACAATCGGAATTATTCATATTCACAATTTACTTGAAAATAATATTAACTAAATGCAAAACAAAACATTCATACAACTATTTCTTTTTGTAATAATTATAGTGACATCTGTTTTTTTTTTTAAATTTTATTTTATAAGTAATAAAACACTTAATATATCAAATAATATTGAAACTATTGATAAAAAAGAAACTTTAAATACAAAAAAATCTAACCTTATTCACAATATAGAATATGTTTCAGAGTTTAAAAATGGTAGTTATTTTATTATTTCATCTGAATATGGAGAATTAATTTATGACAAACCTGAGCTAATTAATATGAAAAAAGTTACAGCACTCATACATTTAAAAGATTCAAATCCGATAAGAATATTTGCAGACAATGCTACCTACAATAATATAAGCTATGACACAAGTTTTTATGAAAATGTCATAATGAGCTATAATGAACATAATACTACTTCGGACAATTTAGATTTAATATTTGGAAGGAACTTGGCGACTCTATCCAACAATATAATTTATAAAAATTTAAGTACTATACTTCGAGCCGATAAAATGGAGATTGATTTAATCACAAAAAATTCTAAAATTTTTATGAATAATAATTCCGACTCAGTAAAGATTGTGAGTATAAAGTAATGGCTATAATTAAAAAATTTCGTATAAAATCTTTTAAAAAAAAACCAATAATAAAATTAGACAAATTATCTTTATCATTTGGAAAAATGAAAGTTTTAGACAATGTAAGTTTTGTACTAAATGAAGGTCAAATTCTTGGATTACTTGGGCCTAATGGTGTTGGAAAATCAACAATATTCAATTTAATTACAGGGGTAATTAAACCTGATTATGGTTCTATAATTATTGATTCAAAAATAGTTAACGATTATCCAGTTTATTTAAGAACTACAAAGTTTAAAATTGGTTATGTTCCTCAATATGGTGGTTATTTTCATGATCTAACTCTTTTAGAAAATTTAAATGCAATTGGAGAAATTTTAGTTCCAAATAAAAAAACTAGAGATGAAAAAATAAATTCATTAATCGCAAAATTTGAATTGGATGCAGTTAGAGATATTAAAGCAAGTTACTTATCTGGTGGGCAAAGAAAAAAATTGACCGTTTCATTGGCATTATTAGGTGATCCAAAAGTTCTTTTATTAGATGAACCATTTGCAGCATTAGATGTCATGACCATTAAAATGTTACAACAAATTATTGTTAATTTACAAAGTCAGGATAATATATCTGTAATACTCTGTGATCATCAAGCAAGAGACTTGCTGACATGCGTTGATATGGCAATCGTTCTTTCAAATTGTAAATTGGTAGCAATTGGATCGCCCTCTGAATTGATAAATAATAATGATGCAAAATCTGCTTATTTTGGAGAATCTTTTAAGCTTTACTAGAGTTACAAAAAGTTAATATGGGTGAATTTCTTAAAATAAATCAAAAGATTAAACCTTTTAATAATAAAATATCAATAGAAGGTGACAAAAGTTTATCTATACGGTGGGCACTACTCGCTTCACAGGCAACTGGAAGATCTAGAGCTTATAAACTTTTAAAATCTGAAGATGTATTAAACACCTTAAATTGCCTCAAAAAATTAGGCGTAAAAGTAAAATTTAAAAATGATTATTGTGAAATTATTGGTAAGGGCCTGAATAGCTATAACTATAAAAATAATTTAACTTTAAATGCTGGAAATTCAGGAACATTAGGTAGGTTGATATTAGGTTTGCTAGTTCATTCTAATAAAAAAATTAAGATAATTGGTGATAAAAGCTTATCAAAAAGAGATTTTTCTAGAATAATTGAACCATTAGAAAATTTTGGTGCTAAGTTTTATTATAGTAAGAAAAATAAATTACCTTTATCAATTATAGGATCAAAAATGACAAAGCCTATAAATTATATTGAAAACAAAGGTTCGGCTCAATGTAAAAGCAGCGTGATGCTGGCAGCACTTAATACTTCTGGCACAACTTTCATAAAAGCAAAAAAATCAAGAAATCATACTGAATTACTATTTCAATATTTAAAAGTTCCAATTACAATAAAAAAAACAAAAAAGTTTGACTACATTAAGATTAAGGGGGGGAGGGAAATTCAATCATTTAATTATATAATTCCTGCAGATATAAGCTCTAGTGCATTTTTTATAGTTCTTACAGCACTGTCAAATAATTCAACATTATTAATTAAAAATGTAAATATTAATCCCTCGAGAACTGGTGTTTTAAAAATTTTAAAAAAAATGGGCATTAAGATATTAATTAAAAATAAAAAAAATTATAAAGGAGAAGAAATTTCAGACATTCTTGTAAAAAGTTCAAAAAAAATAAAGGCGATTAATTGCACTCCTGATTTAAATTCTAGTGCGATTGATGAATTTTTAATTATTTTTTTAGTTGCTGCTAGGGCTAAGGGAGTTTCTTATTTTAGAGAACTGTCTGAACTTAATCAAAAAGAAAGTCCAAGGTTAAAATGGGGCTCTAAAA
This sequence comes from uncultured Candidatus Pelagibacter sp., assembly GCA_905620465.1. Lineage (GTDB taxonomy): Bacteria > Pseudomonadota > Alphaproteobacteria > Pelagibacterales > Pelagibacteraceae > Pelagibacter. The sequence goes on from CAJQTO010000034.1 coordinate 12,176, forward strand.
TTTTAAATATGATGGGTGTCAAAACAGAATTAACAAATCATTCAATTAAAATATATGGGGAACCCAACTTAAAATTAACAAAGCCGATAAAAATTAAAAAATATTTAAAAGATCATAGAGTATTTATGATGAGTGTGGTTGCAGCACTAACCTGTGGTGGTCAATGGCAAATAAATGATTCTGATTCAATTAAAACATCTTTTCCATCTTTTTTAAAAATAATTAAAAAATTAAACAAAAAATAAATGAAAATAAAAAAATATAAAGATAAGATAAAAGTTGCAATTGACTCTCCTGCAGCTGCGGGTGCAGGAACGCAAGCAAAATTAATTTCTAAACATTATAACCTTTTCTATCTAGACACTGGGAAAATATACAGACTAATTGCAAACATTAAACTTAGGCAACCCCTAAAGTATAAATATAATTATATTGAAAGAAAAATAAACCAATTAAGTATTAAAGATTTGCAGAATAAGAAATTATTAACTGATGATGTTGGGACTATGGCGTCTATTATATCTAAGAATAAAAAGATAAGACAATTAGTACATGCTTTTCAAATAAAGAGTGCTTATCATCCTCCAAAAAAATACAATGGTTCTTGTCTAGATGGTAGGGACATAACTTATAAAATTATACCTGATGCTGATTTTAAGTTTTTTATTACCGCAAGCTCCAAAACCAGAGCATTAAGAAGATATAAAGAGTTGAAAATATCGGATAAGAAGATATCCCTTAGTGAGGTTCTAAAAAGCATCAAAAAACGCGATAAAAGTGACTATAATAGAAGAATATCCCCATTAAAAAGAACAAAGGATCAATACTTGATATCTAGTGAAAATGAATCTAAAAGATCATGTTTTTTAAAAATAAAACAAATTATGGATAAAAAAATTAAAACTTAATGGAAATTTATAAAGACCTTTCAAACCCAGCCTCAAAAGAATTCGAACAACTTCTAAATTCACAATTTACAAAAAATAAAGACCTTGAAGAGGGTAAAGTAATCACTGGAACAGTAAATAAAGTTACTAACAATTTTGTGTTCCTTGAAATACCTGGACTAAAGTCTGAACCTATATTGGATATCAATGAACTAAAAAGCATGGGTATGCTTGATAAAGCTAAAATTGGTGAAACAATTTCTGTACTACTTGAAAGATTAGAAGATAAAAAAGGAGAAGTTTTAGTGTCTGCTTCTAAAGCTCAAAAAATTCAAGGGTGGGATAAGCTAGTTGAAGCTTATGATAATGACGAACCAATCATGGGTAAAATCACTGGACGTGTTAAGGGTGGGTGTATTGTAGAACATATAGATACTGGCTCGCTAATGTTTCTACCTGGATCACAAATCAGTGACAAGCCTTTGAAAGATATTAGTCATTTAATGAATGAACCTCAAAAATTTAAATTAATTAAACTCGATAAAGTTCGTGGAAATGCCTGTGTATCTCGTAGAGAAATAATCTCTTCTTTTAAAAAAGAGGATAAAAAAATTATTGTAGAAAAATTTAAAGTAGGCGACATAATTAAAGATGCAATTGTTAAAGGTTATAGCTCTTTTGGTTGTTTTTTTGATGTAAATGGTGATCTTGATGTTCTAGTACACTTACAAGAAATTAGTTATTCAAGAATTAATCATCCGGATGAAGTTTTTAATATTGGAGAAAAACATGATCTAAAAGTTATTAGTGTCGATTTAGATAAACTCCAAGTTGGCTGTTCAATTAAACAGCTTTCTCCAGATCCTTTTGAGCATATTTCAAATTATGAACTTAATAAAGTTTATAAAGTTAAGGTTGTTAAACTAATGGACTTTGGTGCATTCTGTGAATTAGAAGCAGGTCTTGCAACATTACTACACTCTTCTGAAATTAGCTGGAACAAAAAAAATGTATCTGTAAAGAAAAATTTTAAAGTTGGAGATGAGATTGATTGTGTTATTACTGAAATTGATAAAGAAAAAAAAAGAGTTGCCATCTCACATCGTTTAACTATAGAAAACCCCTTTGAAACTTTCGAGAAAAAATACCCAGTTGACACAATTGTTGAAGGAGAAGTGGTTAGCAAAAATGAATATTCTATTTTCTTAAAAGTTGATGATCTGGATATTGATGCCTTTTTACACTGCAATGACCTTACTTACCTTACCAATGGTGAGGAGGAGTTAGCAAAGTACCAAAAGGGTGATAAATTAAAAGTTAAAGTTTTAGAAATTAAAACAACTGAACAAAAAATTAGGGTTGGACTGCGCCAAACTCAAAAAAACCCTTTTGATTGGTTTAATGATAAAAAAATTAATGAAACAATCACAGTTAAAATCGTATCATCGGATAATAAAGGGTTGGTTGTTAAGCCGGAAGGTTGTGAAATGGACTTCATAATCAAAAAATCTGCTATTGCAATAAATGCTGCTGACGCCCGTCCAACAAGATTTACTGGTGGCGAAAGAATTGACTGTGCTATAGCAAAAATAGATCTTGACACAAAAAAAGTTGTATTAAGTATTAAATTACTTGAAGAAATTCAAAACAAAGATGCTATATCTAAATTTAGCTCACCATTAAGTGGCAAGAATCTTCCATTTTCATCACTATCTGATGAGTTAGAAAAAAAAGATAAAAAAAAAGAAGATAAATAAAAATTGGTTACTAAATTAAAACTTCTAAAAAAACTCTCGGGTAATTACCCAAATTTTTTAAAAAAAGACTTAGAAAAATTTACCAACATTATTCTTGATGAAATAAAACAATCTCTTAAAAATGGAGATCGTGTAGAATTAAGGGGGTTTGGGATTTTTTCAACAAATATACAAAAAGAAAGGATATCCAGAAACCCAAAAACAGGTGAAAAAGTTAATACCCCAGAGAAAAAAACAATTCACTTTAAAATGGCGAAAGAACTGTTTAAAAAATTAAACAATGACGAATAAAAATATTTTCGTAGCCTGTGACATCTCTAACCATAAAAAAATATTAGACTTATTAGAATTAATTCATGAAGATATTTCAGGAATTAAAATTGGACTTCAGTATATCACGGGAAGAAGGCCAGAAGAAATTAGAGAACTTTCAAAATTCAAAAAACCTATTTTTTATGACGGTAAGTTTTTTGACATAAAAAATACACTCATTGAATCTGTGAAATCACTAGAAGCTTTAAACATAAATTATGCAACTGTTCATCTGCTTAACGGAACAGATGCGCTTAAAGCTGCGAATGAAGCTGCTAAAAAAATTGATTTAAAATTATTAGGTGTTTCTGTTTTGACTAGTTTTAGTGATAATGATTTGGAAAGTTTAGGGTTTAAATATAAAGTTGAGGAACAAGTTAAAAAATTGATTAAAATTGCAATGGATAGCAACCTATACGGTGTTATCTGTAGCCCCTTAGAAATAAAAATGATCAAAGAAATAGCACCCAATCTTAAATGTTTTACGCCTGGGATAAGAATGGAAAATACTAAAGATGATCAAAAAAGAACTATGAATGCCAATGATGCAATTAAAGCAGGTAGTGATTGTCTAATAATTGGCCGACCTATTACCAAAGGTGACCCAAAACAAAATATAAAATATATACTTTCATCAATAGAATAAATGAAATTAAAAATTTGTGGGGTTTCTGATTCCAAAACTTTAGAATATTTAACAAATCACTCTTACCCACCTCAATATATTGGCTTTATTGTCAACTATCCAAAATCTAAAAGATTTGTAGAGCAGAATAAGCTTAAAGAGCTTTTAAAGGTTAATAAAAAAAATTCTAATTATGTTGCAGTACTAGTTAGGCCTGACAAAAATATTCTCGATGAAATAAAAAACTTACCTTTTGATTATTATCAACTTTATGATTGTGCTCTGACTGAGGTTAATTCTATTAAAAAAAAATATAATAAAAAGATTATTGTTGCTATCACAGTGAGTAATCAAAATGATGTTTTAAAATACCAAGAATATAAAGATCTTGCAGATATAATTTTATTTGACAGTAAAGGCTATGCAAAAAGCTCATCTTTTAATCACCAATTAATTAAGGACTTAAAAATGGATAAAGAATTAATGTTGGCTGGAAATATTCAAATAGAAGATAATCTTGAAAATTATAAAGAAATAGCAGACATTATAGATATTTCTGGAGGTCTAGAAACATCTGGATTAAAAGATATTTCAAAAATAAATATTTTTTTAAATAAAATTAAACAAATTAATAATGAAACTTAAAAAAAGAACTCCTCTAATTGACCAACATAATAAAAGTGGTTTTTGGGGTGGAAAATTTGGTGGAAATTTTATTCCTGAAACATTAAAAAAACCTGTTGAAGACTTAACTGATCTTTTTAAAAAGCTTAGATATAATAAAAAATTTCTAAAACAAAGAGATTATTACTTTAAAAACTTTATTGGTTCTCCTACATCATTTGTAAAACTTCAAAATTTATCTAATCATTTGGGTGGTGCTCAAATATACGCCAAGATGGTCTCTGAGGCTAATGGAGGAGCACACAAAATCTATAATGCTACGGTTCATTGTCTTATTGCTAAAAAAGCAGGTAAAAAATTTATTGTAGGTGATACGGGTGCTGGTTATGCAGGTAAAATGTTGAGTATGGCTGCTAAAAAATTTGGTCTTAAGTGCAAAATATTTATGGGTGCAAAAGATATAAAAAGACAAAAACCTAATGTTTATGCAATGAGAAAAAATGGTGCTGAAATCGTACCTGTTTATTCAGGGAGTCAGACACTAGTTGATGCTGTCAGTGAGTGTATGAGATACTGGGTTTCAAACTGTGATAATACTCACATGTGCGTTGGCTCAACAGTTGGACCCAATATATTTGTAAAAATTTGTGGTTGGAGTACAGCTCAAATTTCAAGAGAATTAAAAATACAAATTAAGTCTGAATTCAAAAAAATACCAAAAAAAATAAAACTAATTAATTGTGTGGGTGGTGGAAGTTCTGCATATGGGTTTTGGAGTGAGTTTATTGATTATGATAAAAGACAAATTGAATTAATTGGGGTTGAAGCTGGTGGACCAAAAAATTCCAAACTTCACGCAGCGCCATTAACGAATAATGCTAAACTTGGAATTCTACATGGAGCTGCGGCTTATGTTTGTCAAAATACTGAGGGACAAATCAATAATACTGAATCAATTTCTGCTGGATTAGATTATCCAGGCGTCTCACCTATTCACTGTTTTTTAAAAGATACAAAAAGAGCTAGATATATTTCTGCAACTGACGAGGATGCTTTAAATGCCTACAAACTTGTCACAAAACTTGAAAAGATAAACCCAAGTTTAGAGCCTTGCCATGCTTTTGCTGAAGCAATTAAGATTGCACCAAAACTAAATAGAAATATGATTATTATTGTGAACTCTTGTGGAGATGCAAAAAAAGATAGGGATATTCTAAAAGCAAGATTAGGAAAAATTAAATAATATGTCTTTAATTAATTTGGCTTTTAAAAAAGCTAAAAATGAAAAACGAACTGCTTTGCTAACCTATACCGTTGCAGGTGATAACAGTAAAAAAAAATCACTAGAAATATTAAAATCAATTGCAAACTATGCGGATATTTGTGAGATCGGTTTTCCTCACAATACACCTATTGCAGATGGTGGCCAAATTCAATCAAGTGCTTATCGGGCATTAAAAAATGGAATTAAAATTAAAGATATCTTTTCAATAGTTAAAGATTTTAAGAAATCAAAACAAGCAAAGCCTGTAATCTTAATGGGTTATTATAATGTGATTTATCAATATGGTGATAATAAATTTATTAATATTTGTAAAAAAGTGGGTGTTGATGGATTGATTGTTGTTGATTTACCTTATCCTGAAAATAAAGAGTTTGCTAAAAAATGTAAGAAAAAAAATATTAGTTTTATTCAATTAATATCTCCTACTACTTCACAAAGTAGAATGAAAAAAATTGTCAAAGACTCTCATGATATGATCTACTACATCAGTATGCTCTCTACAACTGGAGGTAAACTAAAAATTTCTCCTAAAAAAATTCTAAAAAGATACAACAAAGTCAAAAACCTAAATAAGAAAAAAAACACCGTAATTGGATTTGGAATTACTGAAAAAACTATTGTATCGTTAAAAAAAGCAGATGGATTGGTTGTTGGTAGTGCTTTATGCAAGGAAATCTCAAAATCAATTGAAAAGAGACAAAATCCTGTCACAAATGTAACTAATATTGTAAAAAGATTAAGAAACAAAATTGTATGAACTGGATTAAAAAAACATTACGTTTTGGTGAAAAAATAAAAAGAATAATTAGGAAACGCCCAAGCAAAGAAGAGATTGCAGGCAGTGATTGGACTTCTTGTTGTAAAGGTCCAATCTTAAAAAAAGATTTAGAAGATAATCTATGGGTATGCCTATCTTGCAATAAACATCACAGAATAAGTCCACGTCAAAGGTTTGATGTAATTTTTGGTAAAAATAATTATGAAATTTTAAAAACTCCAATACCTCAAGATGATCCATTAAATTGGAATGACTCTAAACCTTATAAAGAGAGATTGAGATCTGCTAGAAAAAAAACAGGCATGGATTGTGGTATGATGGTGGTTAGTACAAATATTAAAAATGTAAAACTTACTGCTATTGCATCTGATTTTGATTTTGTGGGGGGGTCAATTGGTGCAGCTGAAGGTGAGGCTTTCTTATATGGAATTCAACATGCAATTGAAAATCAGCAACCTTTTGTAGTTTTCACTTCTGGTGGTGGAATGAGAATGATGGAATCGTTAATTTCACTTTCACAAATGACCAGAACAACTTTAGCGATCAACGAACTTAAAAAAAATAATTTACCTTACCTTGTTGTATTAACGGATCCAACAGCAGGAGGAATTACAGCTTCATATGCGATGTTAGGTGATATCCATTTAGCGGAGCCTGGTGCTCTTATAGCGTTTGCTGGCTCTAGGGTTATCCAAGGGACTGTTAGGGAAGAATTACCTGAAGGGTTTCAAAGAAGTGAATATGTTGAAAAAACTGGCTTTGTAGATTTAATTGTTGAGAGAAAAGATTTAAGAGAAAAAATTTGTACATTATTATCAATATTGTTAAAAAAAAATTCTGCTATAAATTCATCAGAAAATGAAACTTCGAAAGATAGTAAAACGCTTACAAGAGCTGCATCCTAAAGAGATTGATCTAAGCCTAGATCGAACTAAAAATCTTTGCCAAAAACTAGGAAACCCACAGGATCAAATTAATTGTATTTCAGTTGTTGGTACAAATGGGAAATATTCAACTATCCAAGCACTCTATGCAATTCTAAAAGAAGCTAATTATAAATGCAATATTTATACTAGTCCTCATATACAAAAAATTAATGAAAGATTTTTTTATAATAATAAGTCTTTAACTGATGATGAGTTAACTAATTTATTATCTGAAATAGAGGAAGCTAATAATGGGGAGCAAATTACTTTCTTTGAAATTTTAACTGTTGCTTACTTTCATTATGCTAAAAATTATCCTAAAAATATTAACTTAATTGAGTCTGGTTTGTTTCATAGGTTTGATGCAACAAATATATTAAAGAAAAATTTAGCAAGTATTATCACTTCCATTGGTCTTGATCATTTAGATTGGTTGCCAAAAAAAGAGCAAACAGTTCAAAAGATTATTTTTGAGAAAACTTCAACTCTATTAAATTCAAATATTGTTGTTGCTAAACAAAACTCTAATGAAATTGACAATTATATTCAAGATACTATAAAAAATAATCAATCTAAAAAAAATTTCTTTAATAAAAGCTATAGTTTTACTTTTAAAGAAAATGATTTCTTTTATTTTGAGGATGAATTTGGTGGATTAAAACTCCCAAAACCTAATCTACTTGGTAAATTTCAAGTAGAAAATGTCTCTACTGCAATAGCAACTGCAAGACAATTAAAGGATTATAAAATAACTGATGACCATATTAAAAATGGAATTACTAAAATTGAAAGTATTGCAAGACTTCAAGAAATAAAGTCAGGGAAGCTGAAGGATTTGGTTAAGAATAATCAATTATTTGTAGACGGTTCACATAATCCATTGGGAGCAAAAGTATTGAACCAGTATCTTCAAAGTTTAAATTGTAAAAAGCATATTATTTTAGGAATGATGGCTAACAAAGATCACAATGAATATATGGGTTGCTTTAAGGATATTAAAACACTAACAACTGTTAATATTTCAAATCAACCAAATGCTATTAATGGGATTAAGCTTAAAGAAAAGATTAATAATTTTCCTAATATTAAATATAAAAATTCAGTAGAAGAAGCTATCTCATCAATACGTCTTCAAGAGAATGATATTATTCTAATTACAGGATCTTTGTATCTTGCAGGAGAAGTTTTAAACTTAAATTAGATATTTTCTTTTATCCAAGAAACGATATCCGACTTAGGTGTTGCACCAACTTTAGTTGACTTTAATTCTCCGTCTTTAAACAATAACATTGTAGGAATTCCCCTAACTCCATATTTGGTAGGAGTGTTAGGTTCATTATCAATGTTGTGTTTAGCAATTGTTACTTGATCTTTCATCTCATCAGAAATTTCTTCTAATGTTGGTCCTATTTGTTTGCATGGGCCACACCATTCAGCCCAAAAATCAACTACAATTGGTTTTGAAGATTTTAAAACTTCTGTGTCAAAATTATCGTCTGTTACGCTTACTGTTGCCATAATAGATCCTATATATTTGATTCAAATTATTATTCAATGCGTAAAAATGTATTATTTTAATTAATTCACAAGAAAATTATGCATCCTCATATTTTTTCTGAATTCTTTCAACAAACTCATTAATTTCACCTAAAAACTTAAGCTTTTTCTCATCTTTTTCATTGGTATATCTGTCTCTTAAATTATCACACTCAAAATAAAATTCCTTACATGTCCACCACTTCTCTTTTTCATCACTTAATATTCTCTCGGCTATTCCTCTTTTAATTGTTTTAAAAATATCTGCTGGCAATGTTTCTGGTGATTCTTGATAGATAATCTTTTTCCCAAAACTTACCATTCTTTCATCTTCAAATTTATCCAGTAAAATCAATTTGTCTTTCCAAGAAGCAGCATGCCATTTTGGAAATAAAGCTGTGTCTTTTTGAGGTGTAAATTTTTTATAAATTGTCTCTTCTGCAAGTGGATCTACCTGTGAATCAAATTGTGCTTTTTCTTCAGCAGTTTCTCTTAATGCAGTTAAAACATTTTGAGAGAATTTCTCATTACTATTTACTAATTTTGCACGTTCTTTAATTAAATCAGGATTAAGTTTACTATAAGGTTCAACTTGCATTCCATAACTTGTATCTAAAATTATAGGAGCTTTGTTTGAACGTATAGTTCTTAAAAACTTTAATTTTTTAATAGCACTTTTAAGTTCTGAAATTGACATATCAAATAATGGGATTGGATCAATTTTAAGATCAAATGCTTGACCCCATTGATAAATTGGATGAATACAATATTTGGGATGAAGTGGAGCAACTACAAATCTATAATTTTTACCAAAATGGTATTCAGCTAGAGTAAACATCTTCTCTGTTTTAAAGATTGTTTCTGTATCATTTTTATTTGCTGTTCTTAAAAATGCATCCCAAGTTTGAGGTTGATTTTTTTTAATTAAACCTAAAACTTTGACAGTTAATTCTGCATCAAATAAAGCCGAGTGAGCACCACTGGATTCAAAACCATTCATTCTAGCTAACGACTCTAGTTTCATTACAGCATTACCTTTGGCATTTATTTCAGTTTTTACAACATTTTCATCTACAGCATGGGCTCCTCTTGCTATATTTAATCCGTCATGTCTTTTATTAGGCGTAGCGTTTGTAATATAAGGATATCTAATTCCTCTAAAGAATTCATTTCTTATCATCTCGTCATCAAATCCAATATTTGACCAACCCATGAATATTGCTGGGCTCCACTTTTTAAATGTTGCTTCCAACTGAGATAACATTTGATAATGGCTTAGATTTCCTTTGGTTAATAAATCCACACTAGTTTTATTAACAATTAAAGCCATTGCTTGAGGGACTTCACCTTCGGGTAATCTACATCTAAAGTTAAATCTATCTAATTCTTTAAAATTTGGGTCAACTAAAATACCGCCCACTTCAATAATACTTCCCCATGAAGTGTTTGCACTGCTAGATTCTATATCCCATATTGCTAAATTCATATTAGTTCATATTCCTTTGGTGATAAAATTGTTCAACTTTTTCTAGAAACTTGTTTTGATATTCTTTTAATTTTTCATCTTGTATTCTAAAGTCTTGGAATAAATTATCTACAGTACAAAGTAAAACAATTCCTTGAGTTATTTTTGAATTATGAACGATGTTATGAGCTAATGAATAAGCCCCTAATTGAAGATAATAGTCCTCAATCCACTCTTCTTTTTTAGGTTTATTAGACTGTTTAAAATCTATAATGGTTTCTTGGCCCTCATATACTCCAACCGCATCACATGTGCCTGCGTATTTTCCTGGGTAATACAAAGTTGCTTCTGTTCCCCAAATTTCAGATAATTTGTCTTTAATACCTTGTTCAATAATTTCATCAGCCATTTTTTTAGATTTATTTTCTTCTTCTAACAATTCTAGATTTAATTGACCTAATAAATATTTTTCTAAAAAGCTATGCATTGAAATTCCTCTAGAACTGGCATCATTTTTAATTCTATTCGCTTCAGCAACTCCTACTCTTGCCTTCCAGTTTGCAAGGGATGCTTTTTTTTCTTCACTTTGTGTTGCTTGTAATATGGACGTCACTGATGGAAGTTTTTCTTGATTTACAGCGTACATTCTTGAGCCGCTAATCATTGATCTCATGGATTTTGGATAAGAAAATTTAGTATTCCATCTCATATCTCTTAATTATTTATACTATTTAGACTTACTTGCACTTATAAAATGAGTTATTAATTATATAAATATGGAATCAATACTTGGTACGATTATAGGTTTTGGAATTTTTGCAATTTTTTGGTTTTTTGCTTTAAGACCCAAAAAAGAAGATTCATCAAATAATGAATTAGAATTAACAAAAGATCAATTAAAATCTGTAGAAATAAATTTAGCAACAAAAGATGCTGAAGTAATAGCAGCCCAAAAAGCTGAAACAGAATTAAAAAAACAAATAGAAGAAAAAAAAGTATTAGTTGATAAACTTTATAAAACTATAGACGAAATTGGTGAATATAAATCTCAAACAGAAAAAGCTATTAATAAACATGACGAAGCAATTTTAAGACATAAAAATTGGTGGGATAAATTAACTACCAATATTCAATATCAAGGTAAATTTAATCAGGAAATTCTAGAAAATGTATTAACCGATGCTAATCTTATTAAAGGAAGAGATTTTACAACAGAAACAAAGCACACAACATATGATGTTGCCGGTAGTGATGAAAAAGATGTCAGGCCAGACGTAATTTTAAAGTTCCCTGAGAGAAACTATGTTGTTGATGCAAAAATGTCATTAACAAACTGGACGGATTTTATACTTGAAAAAGATGAAAATAAAAAAAAAGATCATTTAAAAAAACATTTAACTTCAATAAGAAAACATTTATTTGATTCTAAAACAGGACTTATAAAAAAAAATTATAATAAACTATATGGATTAAAATCTCTTCAGTCGGTAATTGTTTTTTTTCCTTCTGATAATTTATATAATTTTACACTTGATGAGGACAAAGATCTTCTAAACGATGCAATAAAGGGAAATTTCATATTAACATCACCAAGAGAGCTGACAAATATGATAAAATTATTTGAACAAATTAAAAGTGAAAAAAAACAAATTGAAAATATTGGTCAAATTATAACTTCCGCAAGTAAAATATTCGATAAATATGTAGATGTTAAAGTTGCTATTAAAGGTGCATTACAATCCTATAAAACTCATGCTAATCATCTTCAATCTATTGTTACTAAATCTTGGGGAACTCAAGGTTTAGAAAAACAAATTAATAAATTAAAAGATGAACACGGTGTAATCCCTGGCAAACCTATACCTGAAATACCTGCGGAACAATCAACTGTATCTAATGTTGAGGATCCTGAGCAAGATCCTGAGCAATTAAATTAGATTTATGGAATTATACTTAATATTAAAAATACTCTTTATTATTGGAACTATTGTTACGATTTATGCTGTATTGAGAAATCTTGATATTATTAAGATTATCCTAATTTATTTTAAGGATTTACTACTAGGTAAGTAACTTGAGTACTTTGGTATTTTAAACAGTAGTATATATTCATGAAAAAGTTCATAATTTTAATATCCTTTATTTTCATAAGTGAGGCTTCTTATTCTCATAGTCATTTCCCTATAACAAGAGATTCTGAGTTAATGATTGCTAGAGGTAAAATTATATATCAAAACAACTGTATAAGTTGCCATCAAGTAAATTTAGTAGGTGTAGAAAATTGGAAAGAACTAGATAAAGATGGTCATAGAAAATCTCCTCCTTTAAATGGTACGGGTCATACCTGGCATCATGATGATGCTACCCTTCATAATATTATTAAGTACGGTTTGATAAAATTAGTTAAAAATTATCAGGGAAAAATGTTAGGTTTTGAAGATAAGCTTAAAGATAAAGATATTGATTCAGTATTAGCTTACATAAAAAGCTTTTGGCCAGACGATATGTACCAACATCAAATTAATTTAAGTAAATAAACTATATGATAACTAGTACCTTTCATTGGAGCTGCAAACACACATGGAGGAAAAGTGCCAAGAATACTATGTGGTGTGTTATTGGTTGTGCAATTGGGGACTTTGGAACAATACTATTTTTTCAACTAACTCAAATCCCTTTTCCTGTTATCGGTGTAATGGTTCTAGCAATCATCAATGGTTTATTAACAAGCATTATGCTTGAAACCTTTATTTTAATTAGACAAAATTTTAAATTTTTTAAAGCATTAAAAACAGCTTGTGGCATGAGTTTCATTTCAATGGTCAGTATGGAAATCACAATGAATTTGACAGATTATTATTTAACAGGTGGAGCTCAACTCACCTATTGGGTGGTACCCATTATGTTAACTGTGGGATTTTTAACTCCATGGCCTTACAATTATTGGCGGCTTAAAAAATTTGGCCTAGAATGTCACTAAATTTTAAAGATTTATTACTTAGAAAGTAATTTTACTATTTTTTTAAACGCATTATTTTTAGAGGCTGATTTAAAAACCATCATACAGGCCACAGATTTTAAAATCTCTCCATCTTTCAGCACCCTAAGATTGTTCGCTTTGATAGTTTCGCCTGTGCTTGTGATATCTACTATGATTTCTGCACTACCAGTGAATGGCATTACCTCCGTAGAGCCTAGGCTATTTACTAATTTAAACTGAGTAACCCCTTTTGAGAATAAAAATTCTCTTGTAAGATTGGGATATTTTGTTCCCACTCTCAAACGTTTCTTTTTTTTATCTTTAAATTCAAAAGCAATTTCTTCTAAATCGGCTATCGTTTGAACATCAATCCAAGTATCAGGAATAGCCACAACTAAGGTTGCTTTACCAAATCCATACTTCTTAACTACATTGATTTTATTTTGAGTATTGATTTCACTTTCTTTTAATAAATCATAACCAGAAAAACCAATATCTAAAGACCCATCCCCAAGTCTTTCGACTATCTCTCTTGCATGCAAATATAGTATTTTAACATTAGATAAATTTTTAATAGATCCTAATAGATCTCTTTCTCCTCTTTCAGATAGCAAATTTAATTTATTCTTTTTAAAAATTTTTAAAATATCCTTTCTAAGTCTACCTTTGCTGGGGATACCAATATTAATTATATTTTTCATCATTAATAATTTAAATTTAAAGCAGCTCCTACTGCTGGGACTTTTTTTTTTGATCCAAGATCTGAAATTAATTTGTCATATCGTCCACCATTAATTACATTAATATTCTTAGATTTAGATTTAATATCAATTTTAAAAACCATACCTGTATAATATTCTAACTGGCGACCAAAAGAAGCTGAAAATTCTACATTTAATTTTTGGACTTTATTTAATGAAGTTGGAAAATATTTTTGATCCACGGCTAAGTTAATCTTATTCTTTTTAAAGAAAGCATTTAATTTTTCTGCAGCTTTATTTATCGGACAATTAATCTTTAAAAATTCTTTAATAACTTTTGAAACATTTTTACCTCTGCTTGTTTTTCTTGGATCTTTAATTTTTTTATTAAATCTCTTTAAAATTTCTTCAATTGATCGTCCTGCGACTATTGTTTGTTGGTTGTCCTTCAGTATTTTTAAATATCTTTTTTTATCCACTTCAACAATAGTTGGATCAACGTCAGAGTTTGTTTCTAATCTTTTTAATAAATCGTTAAAATAATCTTCTCTCCAAAAGTGTCTTGAAAGCCTCAATTTCCATCTCTTTGGAATGTCTAGCTTTGAAATCAGTAGATTAAAAATCTCAATATTACCAATCTTCAAAGTTCCTGTTGAATAACTCAAATTTGATAAAGATTTTAAAGCAGTATTAATAATTTCTTTATCATCATTTTTCTCATTTTTTGATCCTATTATTTCAAAGCCTACTTGATTTCTAATAATTGAGTCTCTTTTATTGTTTGATTTTCTATAAGCTTGACCGCTATAAAAGATCTTCTCTTTTCCTTTTAAATTATTTTCTAAGTACCTCAGACATGATGCAATGGTTAGATCTGGTCTAAGACAAAGCTCACTGCCATTTTGATCAACAAATGAAAAAATAAATTTTCTAAAGTTTTCTCCTGATCTTTGAACAATGTGGTTAGCCTCAATTACTGAAGGTAAATCAATGTAATTAAATCCTTTAGATTTTACCGAACTAAGGATTTTTTCAGATAAATTTTTTGATTTCATTGATTAAATTTCCTTTTGAAAGTGTGACTTGGTTGTTTTCACCCTTAACCCCTAAAAGGTTTTTTAAAGTAATAGTATTATCTTTAAATTCATTTTCTCCACAAATAATTGCAACGGGGCACTGTTTTTTGTTTGCGTATGTTAATTGTTTTCCAAGATTTTTTTTACTGTCTAAAAATATTTCTGAGTTAATATTGTTGTCTCTTAAAATTTTTAAAATTTCATAATAATTTTTTAAATAATTTTCATCCATTACGCAGACAATTACTGGCTTTTTTTCATCAACTTTAATTTGATCAAGTTGCATCATTGCAAATAATAATCGGTCAACACCAATACTCATTCCAGTACCTGGAATATCAACTCCTTTAAATCTTGAGATTAATTTATTGTATTGTCCACCTGAACAAATACTTCCAATATCAACTTCCTTACCTTTGTTGTTTTTTGCTTTAAAATTCAAGTTGGTCTCAACACAAAATCCATCATAATAAGCAAGTCCTCTAACGATTGTAAAATTGGTCTTTATCTGATCTAGATAATCGCCATAACTTGCAATTTCTAATAAATCTTCTAGCTCTTTAATTCCCTCTTGAGACAAAGAGTTTTTTAAATTATCTTTTAATTCTTTTAAATCTTTTATTTTTAAAAAATTAATAATTTGTGAAACTTGATCATCAGTTAAATCTGCTCCTTTTGTAATGGCCCCACTAATATCAACTCTTTCTTTTTTTAACAAATCCTCAACACCTTTTAATCCAAAACCTGGCTTATCTAATTTATCAACAGCCCGAATAACTTTTATTTGTTTTTCTTCTGAAATTTTAAGTTCTTCAATTAAACCTTGAACAATTTTTCTATTACTAATATTAATAACGAACTGATCTTTATCTAATCCACAGGCAAGTAATGTACTTGCAATTAAATTACATAGTTCAGCATTTGCTTGTGCAGGATTAACATTTCCTACAATATCACAATCTGCTTGCGTAAACTCACGATACCTCGCATTACCTGCTTTTTCATTTCTAAATACATTTTGTATTGCGTACCTCTTGTAAGGTAGGGCTAATTCTTGATTATTTTGTGCAACGAATCTGGCTAGTGGACTTGATAGGTCATATCTAAGAGTAATATTTTTTTCACCATCTTTAAATGAGAATACATCAGACATAGGATTACTATCATCATCTGCAAGAAATGATCCTATATTTTCACTAATTTCAAATGATGGAGTTTCAAGTGGTTCGAAACCAAACTTTATAAAATTATTCTCAATAATATTAATTAACTTTTTTTTGAGAATTAACTTCTTATTCCATCTATCTTCAAAACCTGAAGGTAACCCAGGTGTTAATTTATTTTCTTTATTCATTTTTTGGTACCCGGGCTGAGAATCGAACTCAAACTTAAAGTTCCACAAACTTTCGTGCTAACCGTTACACCACCCAGGCATTCCTTGTGTTTATATTATTTTTGTGTGGATTTAAAATTATATTATAAATAAATAGCCTAATGGCTATGGAAATGAGTTCTTTGCATACTTTTGTTTATAATATTTTTATTAATCATTTTCGATGTTTTAACTGCTAATTATTTATTTACAAGTTTAAAGTTTGCATAACTTTATTGCTAAACATTAACTTAAATCATCAATATAAAATTGATTAATTAATATTAGTCTATTTTTTTTAAATTAACTACTGATGGACCTTTTACACCATCCTCAAGATCAAATTCTACTTTATCACCTTCATTTAGAAGGCGTATTCCTGCTGCTTTTACTGCGGAAGCATGTACGAATGCATCTTTCTCTTTGTCCTCTCTCTCAATGAATCCGAATCCTTTCTTTCCGTTAAACCATTTTACAGTGCCTTTAAGTGTGCTCATTTTTTTTGTTCCTTTATTATTTGTACAAAAAAATTATTTTATTTTTTTACATTTTACAATACTAAATTAAGGCTGTTTTTATGTGGAAGTTTGGTGGTCCCGGGTGGACTCGAACCACCGACACACGGATTTTCAATCCGATGCTCTACCAACTGAGCTACAGGACCATTCTTGGTTATCCTCTAAAAGTAATTCTACCTTTAGTGAGATCGTACGGTGTCATCTCTACTGTGACACTGTCACCTTGTAATACACGAATACGGTTTTTTCTCAACTTGCCCGCAGCATGTGCCGTTACAATATGACTATTTTCTAATTGTACTCTAAACATAGCGTTCGGTAATAAATCTAAAACTTTTCCTTTAAATGATAACAAATCTTGCTTTGACAAATTTATTTTCTCCTAATTCTTTTTTCTACAGATTTAGCATGTCCAGCTAAACCTTCGTAGTTTGCAAGTGTTATAACTGATGGACCAAGGGTTTCAATCCCTTTTTTTGATAGGTTTATGTATGAAATTCTTTTGTAAAATTCATTAACGCTAATTCCACTCGAATATCTTGCAGAAGAATTGGTTGGTAATACGTGATTAGATCCAACATTATAATCTGTCATAGCCATTACTGCATATTTACCTAAACAAATTGATCCTGAGTTCTTAATTTTACTAACTATTTTTTTATAATTTTTAATATTTAACTCTAAATGTTCTGGTGCAATTTTATTAACCACATCAATAATTTTTTGATCTGATTTAATATGAATTAAGATACCATTAGTTAAAATACTTTTTTTTGCAACATTTATTCTTGGCAATTCTTTTAATTGTTTAATAATTTCATCATTAACTTTTTTAATAATATTTTTATCTTTTGAAATTAAAATACATTGTGCAAGTTTATCATGTTCCGCTTGACCAATAAGATCGCTTGCAACCCACTCTGGATTTGAAAACTTATCACAAACGATAGTTACTTCTGAAGGTCCTGCAATCATACCTTCAATACCAACATCACCAAAAACTTCTTTTTTTGCTGCAGTCACATATAAATTTCCAGGTCCTACAATTTTATCAACTTTTTTTATTTTTTTAGTTCCATAAGCAACAGATGCAATTGCAGAAGGTCCTCCAATTGAATAAACTTCTTTAATCTTACATTTTTTAGCAGCATACAATACAGCTGGATTTTGTTTTCCTTTTTGACCTGGATTAATCATTATTATTCTTTTAACTCCTGCAATAAGTGCCGGAATAGCATTCATCAAAACACTTGATGGGTATGAGGCCGTCGATCCCGGTACATAGATTGCAACCGATTCTATTGGGATATATTTATATTCTAATTTATTTTTTAACTTATCCGTATAAGAAATATTTTTAACTTTTTGCAGTGTGTGAAACTTATAAATTCTTGTATATGCAAGATCGATTGCTTTTTTCACTTTTTGTTCGAGTGAAGCGATAGATTTACTTATTTGTTTAGGACTTGGAATAATAATATTGTTTTTATTAAATTTTCTTTCATATTTTAAAATCGCTGCATCACCATTTTTTTTTACATCTTTAATAATCTTAGTAACTGAATTCGACTTAAGTTGAATTTTACTTCTTCTTTGAGATAACAGTCTATCTAAGGTTACATCAAAATTTTTTTTTTTACTATCTAGTATTTTGATCATTTAAATAATTTTGTTTTGATCTTCTAGAGTTACTTCAATTATTTCTGTTGATAAAGTTATATATGCATTATTGGTAAAAATTAAATTTATCTCGTAATTATCATTATTTTTTAAATACTCCATGGCTATGAGTTGAAGTTTTTGTTCTGGATTATCCTGTTCAATTTTTTTAGATTTAACATTATCTACAAATTCAAATTTGCAAATACTGTCAACTTTTTCATCTTCATTTTCTGTTTCAATCATTGATCGCTTTAAAGATAATAAAAAAACCTTATTTTTTTGAAGATATTTAATTCCTGCTATTTTAATCTCTGCACCAGCACAACATGCAGAAATCATTTGTAAGCCCTCATTGTCTGTTGCTATAATCTTTGCTAAATATTTTTTATTCATTAATTAACTCTTTTAATTTTAGCACCAATTTTCTTCATTTTTTTCTCTATATTTTCGTAACCTCTATCGAGGTGATATATTCTATTAATTACAGATTTGCCTTTAGAGACTAGAGCTGCAAGAATTAAAGAAACAGATGCTCTTAAATCAGTTGCCATTAGTTCTGCTGCTTCAAATTTAATATTTCCTTCTATTGTCGCTTTATTACCATTAATAGAGATTTTAGCTCCCATACGATTTAATTCTGCTACGTGCATAAATCTATTTTCAAATATCTCTTCTCTAATATAAGATTTTTTACTAGCTTTACACAATAGCACCATCATCTGAGCCTGTAAATCAGTTGGAAAACCTGGATATGGTGCAGTTCTAATGTTTATGTTTTTAATTTTTTTACTTCCCTGAATTATAATTTCATTTTTTCTTTGGACTATTTTGGCACCAATTTTTTTTAAAACATTAATTTCAGTTTTAATAATTTTTGAATCAATTCCTTTAATCCTTAAATTTCCCTCTGTAAGAGCTGCTGCAATCAAATAAGTTCCTGCTTCTATTCGATCAGGCATCACCTCATAATTTAATTCATTTATTTTAGTCACACCTTCAATTTTAACCGTTCTTTTTTTAATCCACTTAACATTGCACCCCATTTTATTTAAAAAAATAACTAAATCTTTAATTTCTGGTTCAATTGCACAATTTGATAATATCGTTTTTCCTTTAGCTAAACTTGCCGCAATAATTAAATTTTCTGTTGCACCAACGGAAATTTTTGAAAACCTAATATTTGCTCCTATTAATCCCTGGGGGGCACTCGCATAAACATAGCCTTGAATAATTTTATATTTTACACCAAGTTTAGATAGTGCTTTTAAATGAATATCAACTGGTCTCGTACCTATTGCACAACCACCCGGCAAAGATACTTTTGCTTTACCAAATTTTGCTAGCAATGGTCCTAAAACTAATATTCCAGCCCTCATAGTCTTAACTAAACCATATGACGCAAAAAAATTTGCTTGTTTATTATTTTTAATAGTAATTACTTTTTTATTATCTTTAATAATTGAGCCAAGAGATTTTAATAATAATAACATAGTTTCAATATCTTTTACTCTTGGTAAATTCGTCAAGGATATTTTCTTATTTGATAATAAAGTTGCAGCTAAAATAGGTAAGGATGCATTCTTAGAGCCTGATATTATAATTTGTCCTTTGAGCTTAGTCACCCCAAAGACTTCCAGTTTTTTCATGATTATACTTTAGGTAAAGTTACTCCTGTTTGACCCATATATTTACCATTACGATCTGCATAAGTCACCTCAGGTGTTTCATTGCCTTTTAAAAATATAAACTGAGCCACACCCTCATTTGCATAAATTTTAGCTGGTAGCGGTGTTGTATTAGAAAACTCAAGTGTTACATGGCCCTCCCAACCTGGTTCTAGCGGTGTTACATTAACAATAATTCCGCATCTTGCGTACGTTGACTTACCTAAACAAATTACCATTATATTTTTCGGTATTTTAAATCGTTCAATTGTTCTTGCCAGCGCAAAAGAGTTAGGTGGAATAATACATACTGGAACATTTTTGGTTACAAAGTTTGTTGGTTTAAAATCTTTAGGATCAACTATTTCAGAGTTTACATTGGTAAAAATTTTAAATTCTTCAGAAACTCTTGCATCATAACCAAATGAACTAAGGCCATAAGAAATTTTACCATCTCTTACTTGTTTGTCTTCAAATGGAGAAATCATACTCTCTTCAAGTGCGAGCTTTCTTATGGTTCTGTCAGAAAGTATTGTCATTATTTGCTTTTCTTTTTAGATTTTTTTTGAAAAATTTTTCTTTTTTTAAGATTCTTCTTAAGTGCTAAACTCAGTTTGTCATTTTTTTCTTTATTGTTCATTCTTTGTCTGGATTGGTTATAAAATCTAAAGTAATAGGTTTTGAAGCATCTAAAACTTTTTCTAACTCAGGTTCTTTTTTTGGGCCTTCTTTAGCTTCACGTTTTGCTTTTTTTTCAGCTAGCTTTTTCTCTCGCTTAGCTTGCTTCTCCATAAGCTTGTTGCCTTTTGTAGATTTATAATCGTAATGAATTCCCATAAAATTTTCCTCAAGTAGATATAAGTCATTATATGAAAAAAATTAAGGCAATATTTTGAAAAAATGATTTATTGTATAAATACTTGGAAAAATTAAGAAATATGCCCCTATAGTTAAATGGTATAACGTGTCCATGGTAAGGATAAGTTTCAAGTTCGATTCTTGGTGAGGGCACCAAATTAATTTTTATCAAATATTTTTCTAGCCATGAATGTTAATATAACAAATCCTACAAATGCTAAAATTGGAATATATATGTCAGGTGAATATAATAAATCTATAATTTTTGGCGCTTCAATATTTTGCGCAATAATTTTTTCTAGTCCACTTCCGATTGACGCAAGTATAAATGTCTGAGGTATAATTCCTATTAAGGTAGCCCAGAAAAAATTTTTTGGTTTAACATTAAACATACACGGCAACACATTTGATAATGCAAGAGGTATTCCACCAAATAAACGATATAATAAAAGATAAAAAAATTCAGATTTTTTAAATTTTATTTCTAATTTTTTAAATCTATTTAAAAATTTATCTTTTATAAAATCTTTTAGAAAATAGTTTCCAAAAATATATAAAAGTGTAGAGCCAAAAGTTAAACTTAAAGTTATAACTACGACTCCTATCCATTTGCCAAAAATAAATCCTCCAAGCAAAATAACAGGTGCGCCAAATCCTGCCATAAATATCCAAAAAATTGATGTGAGTGTGAATATTAATGACAACAAAATTAAATTAGTCTGTTTTAAATTAAAGAAAAAGTCTCTATTATTTTTAATAAATTCATAACTTGTCAATTCTTGAAGGGTAAATCTTGTTAAAAAAAAGTACAAAAATGATGAAATAACAATTAGATAAAATAAACCTATGGTTATTTTAATTTTTTTTGATTTTTCCATAATTTATTAAGCTTATTATAAAATCTTCTATTTGCTATTTATATATATAATTACTATAAAGAGCGAAATTTAATAAAATTTAACCTAATTTATGAAAAGAACATACCAACCATCAAATATTAAAAGAGCAAGAAAGCATGGCTTCAGATCGAAGATGAAAACTAAAGGTGGTATTAAACTATTGGCAAGAAGAAGAGCTAAAGGAAGAAAGTCTTTAACAGTATCAGTCTAATCAAATGAAAAGCAAAATTATTGCTCTTTCTAAAAATGATGATTTTAAAAATCTGCTTAAGAAAAAAAAAATTTCCAACAAATATTCAACTATATTCTTTGGTCTCTTAGAACATAAAGACAATAAAAGATTAAACATCAGCTTTGTTGCGAAAAAAAAACAAATTAAAAATGCTGTTAAGAGAAATAAAGTTAAGAGAAGATTAAGAAATATCGTAAATGAAGCTGTTAAAAAAATATCAATAAACTTTAATTATTCATACCTTGTGATTGCTAAAATAACTATGCTAAACAACGAATATACGATAATAAAAGATACTTTATTTCAAGATTTTAAAAGGATTAAATAGTGAAAATTATTTCTGATATATTAATAGGTTTAATCAAAGTTTATAAAATGTTTGTTAGTCCTTATTTAGCTCCATCATGCAGATATCTTCCAACTTGTTCGGAGTATACAATTGATTGTCTAAAAAATTATGGATTAATTAAAGGAATTACCAAAAGTACAAAAAGAATTTTATCTTGTCACCCTATAAAATCATTGGGTGGTGGGGAAGGATTTGACCCTGTAATTAGAGATGTAAAGGCTAAAAAATAAATGGATAGTAAAAATGTAATAGCAGCAATATCACTATCCGCAGCAGTTATAATATTATATTCTCTATTTTTTCAGCCAGATCCTAAAATTGTTAAACAAAATTTAGCAGAACAAAAAAAAATTCAGTCTAACACGGATACTCCTACTTTAGATCAGGTCGAAACCATTACTGAGATAACTAGAGATGAAGCGTTAGCACAAAATAAAAGAATTAAATTTGAAAATAATAGTGTTGTTGGGACTATCTCTCTTAAAGGAGCAACAATAGACGATCTTACTTTTAAAGAATATAATGTTGAACTGAATAGTAATAAAAAAGTTACGCTTTTAAGTCCTAGAAATGTTGCTGATGGTTACTTGATAGAAAGCGGATTTGTATCTAACAACAAAAATATTGATATACCTGATTCTTCAACTACCTGGAAAATTAAAGGCAATAACAAGCTAACTCCTAATAATCCCATTAGACTAGTTTGGAGTAATACCCAAGGAATTACTTTTGAAAAACATATTAGTTTAGATGATCATTTTTTATTCACAATTAAACAAAAAATAATTAACTCTTCAAGTAAAACTTATAACTTTTATTCATACGGGCAAATTATAAGGAATAAAATCCCAGAAATATCTAACTTTTATATTCTTCATGAGGGCCTAATCGCTACACTAGATGATGAATTAATCGAAGAAGATTATGATGATATTCAGGAAAAAAAATTCTCTAAAACGGCTCAGAAAGGTTGGTTTGGTATAGGGGATAAATTTTGGATTAGTTCGATTATTCCTCCAAGAGGCAAAGAATTTAAAACAACTTTTGACTATAAAAAAAAATTTAGGGCTAACTTTATTTCAACTCAAGCAATAGAAATAAATTCCAAGGGCTTTATAGAAGAAGAAATTCAAGTAATAGTTGCTGCTAAAAGAGTTAATGTAATAGATGGTTACGCTGAAAATTTAAAGATTGATAAATTTGATTTAGCTATTGATTGGGGATTTATGTATTTTATTACTAAACCTTTATTCTTTGGAATAGATTACTTCTTTAGATTACTTGGTAATTATGGTTTAGCCATAATAGCTATTACAATGTGTATTAGGTTAGCCTTCTTTCCGTTGGCAAACTTTTCGTTTAGATCAATGGCAAAGATGAAAATTCTTCAACCAGAAATGGCAAGACTAAAAGAACTTCATAAAGATGATAAGATGAAGCTTCAGCAGGCAATGATGGCTCTATATAAAAAAGAAAAAGTTAATCCTATGAGCGGGTGCCTACCAATACTGGTGCAAATCCCAGTATTCTTTGCTTTATATAAAGTTTTATTTGTAACAATTGAGATGAGACAAATGCCTTTTTATGGATGGATCCATGATTTGTCTGAAAGAGATCCAACTTCATTATTTAATCTTTTTGGCTTAATACCATGGGACCCACCTTCATTTTTAATGATTGGTGTTTGGCCTATATTGATGGGGATAAGCATGTTTGTTCAACAAAAACTTAACCCAACACCGCCCGATCCTATACAAGCTAAGATTTTTATGTTCTTTCCAATTTTCTTAACAGTTATCCTTGCGCCTTTTCCTGCTGGACTTGTTATTTACTGGACTGTTAATAATATTTTAACAATGGCTCAGCAAATTTTTATAATGAAAAGAACTACTGTTAAAACGACCTAAAATGTTTTCTTTAGAAGAAGAAGATTTATTAAAAATTCTCCCTAAGGACGGTCCATCAGCTGAGGAAGTAAAAAAATATTTAGATAAATATAATAATGAATTTATTGTTATAAAATGTGGTGGAAGCATATTAATTGATCCAAATTTATTTCATATTTTTATTCAAAATATTGCTGTTTTAAATAAACTTGGATTTAATCCTGTGATTGTTCATGGTGGTGGAAAAAGAATAAATAATAAATTAAGTGAACTTAATATTAAGAGTAGTTTTATTAAAGGATTAAGAGTTACTGATAAAAATATAATTAGCATAGTTGAAGATGTTTTAATTAACTTTAATAAAGAAATTGTAAACGCTTTAAAAAATGCGTCTTGTCAGGCAAGAAGGGTCACTTCTAAAGAATATAACATTATAACTGTAATGCCTCAGAATAAAGAATTAGGTTTTGTGGGGATTCCCACTCACATTAAAACCAATGTATTAAAGGAAATTGTTAATGCTAAAGAAGTGCCAGTTATTGCTCCACTAGGATTGGATAAAAATAATCAAACTTTTAATATCAATGCTGATACCGCTGCTGGCTCTATAGCTAAAGAACTGAAGGCTAGAAGGTTAATGATTATTAGCGATGTAGAGGGTGTGCTAGATAGTGAAAAAAAACTAATACCAGAAATTAACTCTAGCAAAGCTAAAGAGTTAATTGATCAAGAAGTTGTCTCTGGTGGAATGATACCAAAAATTAATAACTGCTTAGATGTTGCAAGTAATGGGGTAAAAGGTGTCGTAATAATTGATGGAAGAAAAAATCATTCAATTCTTTTTGAACTATTATCTGATAAAGGTTCTGGAACCTTAATTAGAGAATGAAAAATTTAGTTGATATAAAATATTGGATATTTGATCTAGATAATACTCTTTATAGTGGTCAAACCAAAGTCTTTTCAGAAGTAGATAAAAAAATGTCATCATTTATATCAAAAAAATTTGATGTCGATTTGATCAAGGCAAAAGAAATTCAAAAAAAATATTTTTATGAATACGGTACAACATTATCTGGATTAATGAATCACGACAAAATCGATCCTCATGAATTTCTTGAATTTGTTCATGATATAGACATAAGCTGGCTACCAAAAGATAAGATATTGAAGGAAGAACTAATCAAAATTAATGAAAAAAAATATATTTTTACAAATGGCTCTCATGCTCATGTAGAAAATGTAACCAAACAATTGGGTATAGATGGTTTGTTTGATGGAATATTTGATATTGTTGATGCTAACTTTGTTCCAAAGCCACATCTTGAGCCTTATAAAAAAATAGTAGAAAAATTTGATTTTGATCCTACAAAATCAATATTGATTGAAGATATTGCTCATAATCTAGAGCAAGCTAAAAATTTAGGAATGAAAACATGTTGGCTTGAAAATGATGAAAGTTTTGCAAAAAAAGATGCTGATAAACCCTATATTGATTACAAGATTAAGAGCTTGCCTTCTTTTCTTCAAGAAATTAATATACTAAGAGCATAATAAAACTAACCTACAAATAATAAGTTAAGAACTATGAAAGAATTTGAAAATATTATTAATATAGCTTGGGATAATAGAGATTCAATTAATGGTCAATCTGATCAATCAATATTAAATACCATTAAAGAAACTATTGAGCTTGTTGATAAAGGAAAATTAAGAGTAGCTGAAAAAAAAGATAATGAGTGGGTGGTTCATCAGTGGATTAAAAAAGCAATTCTTTTAAGTTTTAAAACTAACGAAATGCAAACACTCGCAGGGCCTTATGCTACATGGTGGGATAAAGTAAGAGGAAAAACTGCTGGCTGGGGAAGAGAAGAACATAAAAGAGCAGGTTTTAGAATGGTTCCCAATGGAGTTGTTAGACACGGATCTTTTATTGCTAAAAATGTTGTTCTAATGCCATCATTTGTAAATATTGGAGCTTATGTAGATGAAGGAACGATGGTGGATACTTGGGCTTCAGTTGGTTCTTGTGCACAAATAGGAAAGAATTGTCACATCTCAGGTGGTGCTGGTATTGGTGGAGTATTAGAGCCAATGCAAGCGAACCCAACAATTATTGAAGACAATTGTTTTATTGGTGCACGATCAGAAATAGTTGAAGGAGTTATCGTTGGAGAAGGTTCTGTTTTATCAATGGGCGTTTTTATTGGACAATCAACTAAAATTGTAGATAGAGAAACTAGAGAAGTTATTTTTGGTAAAATTCCACCCTACTCTGTAATAGTGCCAGGAAGCCTACCAAACAAAGATGGTAAAGGACCTTCTTTATATTGTGCTGTTATAATCAAAAAAGTTGATGAAAAAACCAGGTCTAAAACTTCACTTAACGATCTATTAAGAGATTAAAATGCCAATTTATAATGAGATTACATTAGCAAAAGAGCTAATTAGATTTCCAAGCATTACTCCTGTTGATGCTGGTGTAATGAAGTTTTTAGCAAAAAAATTAAATACTCTTGGTTTTAAATGTAAAATTTTAAATTTTAAAGATAAAAATTCTAAACCTGTTAAAAACTTATATGCAAGGTTAGGAAATTCTCAACCAAATTTTATGTTTGCTGGACATTTAGACGTAGTACCTCCTGGAAATTTAAATGATTGGACTGTTAAACCTTTTAACCCTTCTATTAAAAAAAATTATCTTATTGGAAGAGGTGCCAATGATATGAAGAGTGCTATTGCAAGTTGGGTAGTGGCAGTAAGCAAATATATATCAATATATAAAAAAATTAATGGCTCAATTAGTTTGCTAATTACAGGTGACGAAGAGGGTGCTGCAATAAATGGCACAAAAAAAGTAGTTGATTATTTAAAAAAGAAAAAAGAAAAAATAGATTTTTGTTTAGTTGGAGAACCAACAAACCCTAATAAACTTGGTGAAATGATTAAAATTGGAAGAAGAGGAAGTATAACTGGAGAATTAATGATTATTGGAACTCAGGGTCATGTTGCCTACCCACATCGAGCAAATAATCCATCAAATATAATCATAAAAATTTTGAAAGAATTAAAAGAAATTAAATTTGATAAAGGAACAAAAAATTTTCAACCAACTAATTTAGAAGTTACTAAAATCAGTATAGATAACACTGCTGATAATGTTATTCCAGGGATTGCAAATGCCACTTTTAATATCAGGTTCAATAATAAGCATTCATCCTCTAAATTAAAAATTAAATTAAATAAAATTTTTAAAAAAATTACTAAAAGAAGTAAATCCAATTTTAAAATAGAATATCGTGTGTCTGGTGAGGCCTTTTTAACTAAACCCAATAAAACAACCTACATGATTCAAAATATTATAAAAAAAATTACTAAAATTAAACCTCAGCTATCTACAACAGGTGGAACATCAGATGCTAGATTTATTAGAAAAATTGCTCCCTGCTTAGAGTTTGGACTGGTTGGTAAAACTATGCATAAAGTGGATGAAGCAGTATCCATTTCAGATTTAAAAAAATTGACAAAAATATATTCAGAAATTCTTAAAAATTATTTTTAATGATTTACATTAAAGTCAAAATTTCAAAAGAGTTAAGTGATATTGACGATGAATTAAAAGTTATTTATCAAGAATATCTATCTTAAATGAAAACTGGTTTAATAACCTCTGACACTTATCAAAATCATAATACGGGTGATGGTCATCCAGAAAAAATGGACAGGGTCACAGTAATTATAAATAATTTCAAAAAATTAAACAATAAAAATCTCGTTTGGAAGAAACCAACAAAATTTGATAAATCACTTTTAAAGATCACTCATAATTCTGAGTATATAAATTTTGTTGAAAAATCTTTTCCAGAACGGGGGTTGTCTTTTTTAGATGGTGATACAATTATTTCGCCAGGAAGCAAGGATGCAACCTTAGATGCTGTTGGATCAATTATTGCAGCTATAGATGGTGTTCAAAATAAAGAATTTAAAAATGCTTTTTGTGCTGTTAGACCTCCTGGACATCACGCTGAAAAAAATAAAGCAATGGGTTTTTGTATTTACAATAACGTGGCTGTTGGAGCTCATTATTTATTAGAAAAATATAAATTAAAAAAAGTAGCTATTATTGATTTTGATGTTCATCATGGAAATGGAACACAAGATATCTTCTACAATAATGAACAAGTATTGTACATTTCAACTCATCAATTTCCTTATTACCCTGGAACTGGAACTGAAAAAGAAAAAGGAAAATATAATAATATATTTAATATTCCATTACCAGCTGGCACTAATTCTGAAGAATATTTAAATGCATATGAGTTTGTTCTAAAAAAAATAAAAGAATTTAAACCAGAATTTATATTGCTATCTGCGGGTTTTGATGCACATAAGGATGATCCATTGGCTCAGTTTCAATTACAGTCTGAAGATTTCTACGAACTTACTAAAAGAACCTTAAAATTATCTAAATTATACTGTCACGGAAAAGTTGTTTCCATTTTAGAGGGTGGCTATGATCTTGCGGCTCTTCAAGAAAGTACAGAGAAGCACGTTAATGCCCTCTTAGAATTTAATTGAAAATTTTTAAATATTCACTAAAGAACTAATAATGAAACTTTACGGAATTAAAAAATCTAATATTGACAGAAAAGGACGCGGTCTTTATGCCACTAAAGACATCAAAGAAAATACAAGAATTATGGATTATGTTGGAAAAATTATAACAAAAAAACAAACAGAAGAATCTGAAAAATTTGATAACTCTAAGCCTATTTATTTATTTAATTTAAATAGTAGGTATGATCTAGATGGAGATGTTTCCTGGAATACTGCTCGTTTAATAAACCATTCTTGTTCTAACAATTGCGATTACAATGGAACGGGCTTAAAACTATGGGTTATTGCTATAAAAGATATTAAAAAAGGTGAGGAGCTAACTTGTGATTATGGTTTTGGATATGATGAAAACTATAAACAATTTAGATGTAAATGTGGATCTAAAAACTGCTGTGGTTATATAGTAAGGGCAGAATCAAGGTGGCGAATTAATAAAAGATTTAGTATGAGTCTAAAAAATAATGGTAGAGCTAATAAATAACTTTTTCTAAAAACAGGCCATGTGAAGGTGCTGGTGGGGCACATAAAATTCTTTTTTTGGATTTCAAAATTAATTCAAACTTTTTCAAATCCCATTTTTTTTCAGATAGATATTTTAAACAACCCACCATTGATCTAACCTGTTGTTGTAAAAAAGATTGTGATTTAAATTGTATTTCAATTCTATTTTTAATTAATTTAATTTTAATTGATTTTATTGTTCTAATTGGACTTTTAGCATTACAGCTTGATGCCCTAAATGTTGAAAAATCTTTAGTACCCAATAACTTTTTAGCACCTTTTTTCATTAAGTTTATATCTAATTTTTTAATTACATGCCATCCTCGTTCACTTTCAATAGAAGGTCTGCTAAGTCTATTAAATATTATATATTTATAAATTCTTTGTTTTGCAGAAAATCTTGCATGAAAATTTGAATTTTTTTTCTTAATATTAATTATTGAAATACCTTCGTTATTCACAAAGTAATTCATTGATTTTATAAACTTATCTAGATCTTGAATCTTTTTTTTACAATTAAAATGAGCTGATTGTTCGATAGCATGAACTCCGGAATCTGTACGCCCAGATCCTATTATTGATATTTTTTCATTTAAAAGTTTAGATAATTTAGTTTGAATTAATTTTTGGATAGATTTTCCTTTAGCCTGAATTTGCCAACCAACAAAGTTAGTTCCTACATATTCAATTAAAATTTGGTACCTATGCATTGTTCAAATTTGAACCTTTTTTGATTTGAGAACCAAGCATAAATTCACTTATATTTTGAGGTCTCTTTCCTTGTCTTTGAATGTCCATAACCTTGATTGATTTTTTATTGCCACAGCTAATTTCTAAATAATTATCTAATACATTGCCAATTTCTCCAATACCAGACGCTAACTCAGCTTTTAAAATCTTATATCTCTCACCCTTGTGGATAAAGAAAGCTCCAGGGCTTGGATATAATCCATTTATTTTAGCGATTATATTTTCAGCAGTGTCGCTCCATTGTATTTTACTTTCAGATTTATCAATTTTAAACGCATATGTTGCTTCACTATGTTTTTGTTGTTTAAATTCTATTTTATCTTCTAATATATCATCAATGTTATCTAGTATTTTTTCTGCTGCTAACAGAGAAAGTTTTTCTGAAGCTATTTCTGCATTATCTTTATCTGTAATTTTTATTTTATAGAAATTACATACAGGTCCTGTGTCTAGTTTCTCTTCTATTTTCATAATACTAACTCCAGTTTCTTTATCTAAATTCATTATTGATCTTTGGATTGGAGCGGCACCTCTCCATTTTGGCAGAAGCGATGCATGAATATTGATAAATCCTTTTTTAGTTAAGCTTAAAAATTCTTTTGGAATAATTTGACCATAAGCTACTACAATCGCTATATCGGCATCTAATTTTTTTAAATACTCATATTCTTCTTTATTATTTTTTAACGATGATGGTGTTCTATATTCTATATTTAGAGTTTCAGAAATTCCTTGAATAGGAGATTTATTAATTTTTTGACCTCTTTGTGATTTTTGTGGGGGCTGCGTGTAAACAACAGATATTTGATACCCATTTTGATACAACGATTTTAATATTGGTACAGAAAAAAATGGCGTGCCCATAAATACAATTTTTTTTAACATTTATTAAACAATTATTCTGTTAGATTTTGTTTTAGAAAGTTTTTTAATGATCATTGATTTTTTTAATTTTGACAAATAATCTATAAATAAAATTCCTTCTAAATGATCCATTTCATGCTGAATACAGGTTGCCAATAAACCTTCTGCTTTTAACAATTGTTTTTTTCCATTATAGTCTAAATATTCCACTTCACATCTATTTGGCCTTTCTATTTCTGCAAATTGATCTGGCACAGATAAGCATCCCTCTTCATATGTAGCTTTTTCGGAGTTCTTATTTTTTACTGTTGGGTTAACAAAATATATTGGTTCTTTTTTATTTTCATCCTTACTAATATCTATAACAATAATTCTTTTAGGAATTCCAATTTGAATTGCTGCTAAACCAATTCCATTAGCGGCATACATTGTTTCTAACATATCACACATTAGATTCTGTTCTACAATTCCAACTCCTTCAATGGGTTTTGAAATTTGCCTTAATATTTTATTTGGCTCTGTTAAAATTATTTTAACTGACATAATTAACAATTATTTTATTATAATTTTTAAACTTTTAAAGGAAGAACTTTAAGTAAGATTTTATTTCTAAGAGGGTCAATATCTAGCTGATTTAATGTACTAATGATAAAAAACAGCGTTTCGGGATCAATATCT
>CAJQTO010000035.1 GCA_905620465.1 uncultured Candidatus Pelagibacter sp.
TTCAAAATTTAATTTGAAAATTTCTTCCTTCATCAAAATTGTTGCTTTATTCATTAATTTACAGTGAAAGGGCGCGCTTACTGGTAACTTGATATTTTTGATGTTTTTATATTTTAAATCAATCATCATTTTTTCTAGATCTATAATATTACCACTTAAAACTATTTGACCTTCTGAATTGTCATTGGCAATAAAACACTCATATTTATTTTTGTTTTCTTCAATAATATTTTCTATAATTCTAATTTCAGACCCCAAAACTGCAACCATTCCTCCTGATCCTTTTGGTACTGAGCTTTGCATGGCTTTTCCTCTTCTCTTTAATATTTTTAAGGTTTCAGAGAAAGATAAAGAGCCAGCTGAGGCTAAAGCAGAATACTCTCCAAGTGAATGACCCGCAAAATAATTTGCTTTATTTAAATTAATATTAAATTCTTGGGTGATTAACTTAAATATTGAGTAACTCAAAAGAAATATAGCTGGTTGAGTATTTTCTGTTAAGTCTAATTCTTCTTTAGGACCCTCTAGAATTAACTTGGATAATGAAAATCCAAGACTTTCATCTGCTTTTTTGAATAAATTTTGAACTAAGGTATATTTTTCATAGATCTCTTTACCCATACCTACTAATTGTGAGCCTTGGCCAGGAAAAATAACGGAAAACATTTAAATATCTAAAGTTTATTATTGTTTTAAGTGTTGTAATTAAAGGATTATAATAGTATATCCTCACTTTTTATTAAAGAACAAATATGAATTTATACGAACATACAATTGTAGCAAGACAAGATACTAGTCCTGCCCAAATAATACAATTAACTGAAAAATATTCAACAATAGTTGAAAAAAACGATGGAAAAATAGTTCAAACTGAAAACTGGGGACTATTAAACTTAGCTTACATAATCAAAAAAAATACAAAGGGTAGCTACATACACTTTAAAATCAAAGGACCTGGAAAAATTATAGAACAACTAAAAAAAAATGAAATCTTAGATAAAAATCTTTTAAGAACTCTAACTGTGAAAGTTAAAAAATTTGATTTAGAAACAAAATACTTTTCAAAAAAAGATGAGTATGAAAGAAAAGAATATAATAAAAATTAATTATGCCATCAAAAAAAAGAAGTGATAATAAAAAAGGTAAACAAAGTAACTTTGCCAAATTAAGTATTTTTCAACCGAACAAATATAAATTTGGTAAGTCTTGCCCTTTGTCAATTAAGGAAGCCCCTACTGTAGATTATAAGAATATTGTATTACTTAAAAAATACATGTCTGAGAATGGTAAAATTTTACCTTCAAGAATTACAAATGTATGCCAAAAAAAACAAAGGGAACTCTCTTTGTCAATTAAAAGAGCTAGAAACTTAGCGTTACTTTAAATGAAAGTTATACTTTTAGAAAATTTAAGAAGCATAGGGTTAATTGGAGAAATCATAGACGTTAAAAGAGGATTTGCTAGAAATTATTTAATTTCCAACAAAAAAGCTTTATATGCTTCAAAAGAAAATATTGCTGAAGTTGAAAAAATTAAAACTGATTTAGGAAAAAAAGATGCTGAAAAGAAAAAAGAAGCAAAAAAATTGTCAGAACAAATTAATGATAAAGAATATTTAATAAAAAAACTAAGCACAGAAAACAAGGAGCTTTATGGCTCTGTTAAACCAACTGAAATTGCTAAATTAATATTAGAAACTGAAAAATTAGATATTAAACCTTCTATGATACAACCTTTAACTGAAATTAAATCTCTTGGTAAATTTAAAGTTAAAATCATTTTACACTCTGAGATAGATTCGGTCATTACAATCAACGTTGTCACTGCTGATACTATTCAATAATTATACAATTTTTTCCCCAACAAATATTTATTATTCTTTTTAAATCTTTATTAATATAAGATTTTAGAATGGAAAATAATTTAAGTATAGTAAAAGATACATTTAAAGAGTTGCCTAATAATATTGAGGCTGAACAATCTGTCATTGGTTCTATATTAGTGTCAAATGAAATATTTGATGAAATAAATACCATAATATCAAATATTAACTTTTATGACCCGATGCATCAAAAAATATTTTCTGCAATAGAAAGTTTAGTCTATAAAGGAATGCTTGCAAATCCTATTACATTAAAAAATTATTTTGAAAATGAAAAAGATGATTTAAATGTGCCAGAATATTTAGTTAAAATTACAAAATTTTCTACTTCCTCTAGACAAGCTATTGAATATTCAAGAATTATTTATGATATGTTTGTTAGAAGAGAGCTTGTAAAAATTTCTGAAAATACAATAGATACTGCAAAACTAAATGATCTAAATGTCAGTGGCCAAAATATAATTGAAAATTCTGAAAGACAATTATTTGATTTGGCAGAAAAAGGTTCATTCAATTCGTCTTTAGTGAAATTTGATGAGGCTGTAAAATTAACTATAGAAATGGCTTCAGCCGCATATAAAAATGAAGAAGGTATAGTCGGTGTTCCAACAGGTTTGAGAGATTTAGATGATAGACTTGGTGGACTTCATAATTCAGATTTAATTATTATTGCAGGCCGTCCTTCTATGGGTAAAACAGCTTTGGCTACAAATATAGCTTTTAATGCAGCACAAAAATTACAGGAGAAAGGAAAAAAATCATCAATTGCTTTTTTTTCCTTAGAAATGTCATCTGAACAACTATCTACAAGAATTTTAGCTGAACAATCTAGAATTAAATCAAATGATATACGTAGAGGAAAAATTTCAGATGAACAATTTGATAAATTTATTGAAACATCAAAAAATATTTCCGAACTTCCTTTGTATATAGACGAAACTCCAGCTCTCAGTATTGCTGCAATGAGCAATAGAGCAAGACGAATTAAAAGAACACATGGATTGGATATGATTGTTGTTGATTATATTCAGTTAATGACAGGATCGTTGAATAATAGAGATGGTAGAGTCCAAGAAATCTCACAGATAACTCAAGGTCTTAAAGCAGTTGCAAAAGAATTAAAAGTTCCTGTTGTTGCATTATCTCAATTATCTAGAGCTGTTGAACAAAGAGATGACCATAAACCTCAATTATCAGATTTAAGAGAATCGGGATCAATAGAACAAGATGCCGATGTAGTTATGTTTGTTTATAGAGCATCCTATTATTTGGAAAGAAAAGAGCCACAAGCAGCAACAGTTGAACACGCTGAGTGGCAAGCTAAGATGAGTGAAATAGCTCATTTAGCACAAATTATTATTGCAAAACAAAGACATGGCCCTACAGGAAATATTGATTTAGAATTTGAAGCTATGTTCACTAAATTTAAAGATACTCAAATTAACTAATATCCAATATATAATAGTATTAAATGCTATCTCATTTATATCAAAATACAATTCTTAAAAATCCAAAATCGATTTTTTTATTACTAATATTTGCATTATTAAGCTTTGGATATTTTTCTAAAGATTTTAGGTTAGATGCCTCATCAGAGACACTTTTAATTGAAGGAGATCCAGATCTTGAATATTTAAAGACGATTACAGAGAGATATGGATCTAAAGACTTTTTGATCTTAACATATACGCCCAATGAAAGAATGATGTCTGAATCTTCTATAAATAATTTGTTAAGTTTAAAATATAAGATTCAAAGTTTAGATTGGGTCCACAGCGTGGTAACATTATTAGATATTCCATTATTAGATAATTCTGATGCACCTCTACAAGAAAGATT
>CAJQTO010000036.1 GCA_905620465.1 uncultured Candidatus Pelagibacter sp.
AAAAATTATTTTCTGTTAGATATTTCTTAATTAACGATCTTATTCCATCATCATCATCAACAACTAAAATATGAGCTATAAATTTATTCATTAATTATTTTTTTTAAAACATTGTTAAAGTTAAGCACTTCTTTAGATTCTGAATTTAAAAAAGCACTATAAATTCTTTTTTTTTGTATAAAAAATATTTCTTCGAAAAGTTTTTTACCCTTCTCATTAAGAAACACATGTTTGATCCTTGTATCTTGTTGATCTTTTTTAAAATCGATAGTTTCTAGTTTGATCAAATCCTTTAATATTCTATTGAGACTTTGTTTGGTAACTTTCAATTTTTTTAATAATTCAGAGATTATAATGCCATTATGGATTGAAAGTAGGTGAATAACCTTATGATGAGCTATTCCAATTGAATATTGATCTAATATTTTCTTAGCATCGGCAAAAGACTCCCTATAAACTACAAATAGTTTTTCAATTATTTCTTTTATCTGTTCATCTTTTAAATATAAAAGTTCTTTCATTATGGGTAAGTTATATTGACATATTATAGATACAAAGATAATTTTACGAAATAATAAAATTATTTCATTCATGATACCTTACGATAAAAGATCAGGTAAAATTTGGTACAATGGCAAGCTTATTGATTGGGCTGATGCCAAAATGCATATTTTAAACCATGGACTACATTATGCGAGTTGTGTTTTTGAAGGTGAACGAGTTTATGACGGCTCGATCTTTAAATTAGAAGAGCATACTTCGAGACTTTTTTATTCAGCAAAAAGAATGGGAATTAAGATGCCTTACACAGAAGAAGAAATAAATACAGCATCTAAAAAAATAATTTCAGTTCAA
The DNA here is from genome assembly GCA_905620465.1 of uncultured Candidatus Pelagibacter sp. Classification (GTDB taxonomy): domain Bacteria; phylum Pseudomonadota; class Alphaproteobacteria; order Pelagibacterales; family Pelagibacteraceae; genus Pelagibacter. Next base: position 856 of record CAJQTO010000036.1, read on the forward strand.
AATATTCAAAATGGATATGTCAGGCCCCTAGTTTGGAGAGGAAGTGAAATGATGGCAATCTCTGCACAACAAACAAAAATCCATGTAGCGGTAGCAACATGGGAATGGGGATCTTATTTTGATCCAAAATTAAAGGTAAATGGAATTAGACTAAATATTTCTAATTGGAGAAGACCAGCTCCCAACACTATACCATGGGATACAAAAGCTTCAGGACTTTATATGATTTGCACTTTGTCAAAGCATGAAGCCGAACAACAGGGTTATACAGATTCTTTAATGCTCGATCATGAAGATAATATTGCAGAAGCAACTGGTGCTAATATTTTTTTTAAAGATAAAAATGGAGATCTTCACACTCCAATTCCGGATTCTTTTTTAGACGGAATAACAAGGCGAACTGTAATCGAAATTGCAAAATCAAAAGGTATTAAAATTCAGGAAAGAAAAATTTTACCAAATGAACTATCAAACTTTGTTGGTTGCTTTTTAACTGGAACCGCAGCAGAGGTAACCCCAGTATCATGTATTGCTGAATATCAGTTTAAAGTTTGTAAGATGATAATAGATTTAAACGAAAGTTATCAAATTTTAGTTAGAAAAAAGTAAGCAGCTTAGTTTTTATTATCCTCAGATATTGCGTGGTCAATACCCTTTATTAGATATTCATAACCTGTATACAAAGTTAAAAAAGCAGAAAGCCAAAGTAAAATAATTCCGATTGTTTCCGCATTATAATTTTGAAAATTCAAAATTTTATTTCCTGTTTCACCAGTAAGCAACAAAGCAATAGATATCATCTGTAAAAAAGTTTTTAATTTTGCTAAGTTTGACACAGGTAGTTTTATTTGTCCTCTAGCCAAAAACTCTCTTAAACCTGAAATTAAAATTTCTCTTGTTAATATTATTATTGCAGCGATTACTTCGTAATGTCTAATAGTTCCATCCATTACAAGCAATATTAATGCTGTGGCTACAATAATCTTATCTGCTATTGGATCAAGCAATTCACCTAATTTAGATTCTTCTCCCAGCATTCTTGCTAACATGCCATCTAAAAAATCAGTAAATGAAGCTATTACAAATAATGCAAATGCAGTTAAGTCTCCATAAAAACCAGGCAAATAAAATGCAAGCACAAAAAATGGCACCAATATTATTCTGCCAATAGTTAATATATTTGGAATTTTTTTAAGCATAATTATTCGTGAAAAAAATTATATATCTTTTTTGCAACTTTTTCCTCAACACCTTTGACTGATTTAATTTCATCAAAACTGGCAGATTCTACAGCTCTAGCAGAGCCAAAATGATTTAATAATGATCTCTTTCTAATAGATCCAATACCATTTATTTGATCTAGCATTGATTTTCTAATTCCTTTGGCCCTTTTAGCCCTATGAGAATTGATTGCGAATCTATGAGCTTCATCACGGAGTCGCTGCATAAAAAATAGTGTAGGGTCATTTTTTTCAAATTTAAAGGATTTGCCATTATAAAAAAAAGTCTCATCACCACTATTTCTTTGTTTACCTTTTGCAATGGCAATCATAGGAAGATCATACAGGCCAAATTCATCTAATATTTCCTTAGCTGAAGAATACTGACCTTTTCCTCCATCAATTAGTATTAAATCTGGCAATGTTAGATAGTTTCCTTTTTCAAGCATAGCTCTTTTAAACCTTCTGGTTAAAACTTCTTTTAGCATAGCAAAATCATCTTGTTCAGCACCCTCTGTTTTAATATCAAATTTTCTATATCTTTTTTTAATAAAACCTTCATTTCCAAAAGTTACCATTGCACCAACACTATTTGTTCCTGAAATATGACTGTTATCGTAAACTTCAACTAAACTTATACCATTTTTAATGTTAAATTTTTTAGATATTCCCTCAAATAAATTTTTGTTATTATTTGTTTCATAAAGTTTTCTATTTAATGACTCTTTGGCATTTTTTTCGGCCATTGCAATGACTTTAGCTTTAGTTCCCTTTTTAGCTATATTAATGGAAATGGTATTATTTTCTTTTTTACTCAAAGTTTCTTCTATTAATTTTTTATCATTGATATCGGAATTTATTATTATTAATTTTGGAACACTTTTATTTTCATAAAATTGCATTAAAAAAGAAGACATTATTTCATTAACATTTTGATCAGGATCATGTTTTGGAAAATAAGCTTGGTTACCCCAATTTTGTTTAGATCTATAAAAAAATACCTGAATACAAGTTTTACCAGATTCTTTATAAGCCGCTATTACATCGGCATCAACAAGGTTTGCCTCATTAATTCTTTGTGACGATTGAATTATATTTAAGGATTTAATTCTATCTCTGAAAATAGAAGCTCTTTCAAAGTCAAGTTTTTCGCTAGCATCTTCCATTTGCTTTGATAGGTTTTTTTGAATATCTCTAGATTTACCAGAGACAAACTGTATTGCATGATCAACCGATTTTTTATAATCATCTTTATTTATATAATTAACACATGGTCCAGAGCACCTTTTTATTTGATAAAGTAAGCATGGTCTCTTTCTGTTTTTAAAAGTAGAGTCATCACAAACTCTTAATTGAAATATTTTTTGAAGGGTTTTTATTGTCCAATTTGCTGTTCCCGCAGAAGCAAAGGGTCCAAAATAAAAACCATCTTTATCTTTCTTTCCTCTATGTTTTGTAACTTGCGCCCACTGATCATTTTTGCTGATAAAGATAAAGGGAAAAGATTTATCGTCTTTAAGCAATATATTGAATTTAGGCTTATGTTTTTTTGATTAAATTAGCCTCTAAAAGTAATGCTTCACTTTCATTAGCTGTAGTTGTTATCTCTAACTTAAAAGTTTGAGACAGCATTCTTTCAGTTCTAATAATGTGATTTTTTTCAGCTATGTAACTTTTTAATCTATTAGGTAGATTTTTTGCTTTTCCAACATAAAGAATATCATCTTTATGATTAAGCATTCGATAAACGCCAGGACTTTTGGGGATTAATGGGAGCTCTTTTCTAATTACTTCTTTGCCTAATTCAGAGCTTTTCATAACTTCTTTTTTTGGTAATTTGAATACCAACAGAGGCACATTCTTTTATAATTTCCAACTTTTCTATTTTAAGCAAAATTTTTCCAATCCTTTTGTCTTTAAATAATACGTCAAAAACATCTTCAGCTAAAGTTTCTAAAAAATTATAGTGCTTATTTTTAGTAAGTTTTGTAATTAGTTTTACAACTTGACCATAATTAACAATTGATTGGATATCTTTGTCACTTGTTGGTTTTTTATCTTCGTAGTCGATCTCTAGGCTAAATTTTACTTTTTGTGGTTTCTCTTTTTCAACATCATAATATCCAAGTTTTAAATCTAAAATTAATTCTTTGATGAGTATTTTTTTTTCATAGTTGAATAAAGATTTATTTTTACTTATTTTTACAATTTTTAAATTATTTTTTTTCACTCTTTTCCTATTACATCAGGTGTTTGCCAGTTTAGGCTTTGTCCACTATCAATAGCAATTACCTGTCCTGTAATTGATCTGTTTTTAATGAAAAAGTCAACTGCATTACAAATTTCATTAACATTTACCTGTTTTTTTAAGGGTGTTGCAAGGTATTGTTTTTTAAAATGTTTGTCACTTTGTCTTTTATTTTTTAATGTAGGACCTGGCGCTATGCCGTTTACCCGCACATTCGGAGCTAGGCTCATAGCACTTGTTTTTTGTAAGAGTGTATAATCCAGTTTTACTTATTGTATAAGAAAAGAAAAATGGTGTTAGCTTAAAAACTCTTTGGTCTATTATATTGATAATATTATTATTTTTACTTTTTGTATTTTTTGCAAATACTTTTGATAACAGGGCAGGAGTTCTTAGATTCGTTCTTAAATGACGCCCCCAACTATCAGATGTAAAATTTTCAATTTTATCATTTTCAAATAATGAAGCATTGTTAATTAAACAATCAAAATATTTTAATTTATTTTTTGCAAATTTAATTATTTTATTCAAATCAGTTTCTTTACTTAAATCTCCTTTAATTAAATATATTTTAGATCCAATTAGAGATAGCTTTTTTTTTAATTTTTCAGCTTTACTTTTGGACTTGTTATAATGAATTACCATCTCAACATTAGGACCAGATAGCTTTTCTGCAATTGCAGCACCAATTCTGGTGGCACCACCGGTAATTATTATTTTGTTTGCTTCCATTTTTTCTTACCTTTTTGTGCTCTTGTACCAGGTAAACCCATCGTTGATCTACCTTTTGGGTATGTTCTGTTTCCTTGGTTATAGTGTTTTACCTTTGGATTTAAAACAATTTCTAATTCGGAAGCCTCTATATTTCTTATTTCATCCCTTATCTTTGCAGCTTCCTCAAATTCAAGGTTAGTTGCGGCGTCCTTCATTCTTTTATTTAATGCCTTTAGGTGTTTTTTTAAGTTTCCACCAATATTGTCTCCCGTACCTACTTTTAGATAATCTTTCTCATAAACGCTTTGTAAGACATCATTAATTTCTTTTTTGATAGAGACCGCATCAATATTATGCTTCTTATTATAAGCAACCTGGATTGCTCTTCTCCTATCAGTTTCTTGTATAGCTTTTTTTATACTTTTGGTTTCTTTGTCAGCATAAAGAATAACTCTACCATCTAAGTTTCTAGCGGCTCTACCAATAGTTTGAATTAAAGAAGTCTCAGATCTTAAAAATCCCTCTTTATCAGCATCTAAAATTCCGACCAAAGCACACTCGGGAATATCAAGTCCCTCTCTTAAAAGATTTATTCCAACCAAAACATCAAAAACACCAAGTCTAAGATCACGCATAATTTCTATTCTTTCAAGGGTATCAATGTCGGAATGCAAGTATCTAACTCTTATGCCATTTTCATGGAAATATTCTGTTAAATCTTCAGCCATCTTCTTTGTTAAAGTTGTAACAAGTACTCTAAAATTTTTGTCGATTGTTTTTTTACATTCGTACATCAAGTCATCCACCTGATTTTTAGCTGGTTTTATTTCAACAGGTGGATCAATTAAACCAGTTGGTCTTATAACTTGTTCTACATATTTACCCTTCACTTGTTCCAGCTCCCAAGGACCAGGCGTTGCTGATACAAAAACTGTTTGGGTTCTCATTGCATCCCATTCTTCAAATTTAAGAGGTCTATTATCCATGCAAGAAGGTAGTCTAAAACCATATTCTGCAAGGTTACTTTTTCTAGATCTGTCTCCTTTGTACATCCCATTTAATTGAGGAACTGTTACGTGACATTCATCAACAAAAATAAGAGTGTTATCAGGAAAGTATTCAAATAGAGTGGGAGGTGGTTCTCCAGGTTTTCGTCCTGATAAAAATCTAGAATAATTTTCAATTCCCGCACAAGAGCCTGTTGCTTCAATCATTTCTAAATCAAATTTAACTCTTTCTTCCAACCTTTGTGCTTCAAGTAATTTATTCTGTTCTTTGAATTTTTTTAAAGTTACCTCTAGTTCTCTTTTAATTTTAATAATTGCTTGCTCAATAGTTGGTTTGGGAGTGATGTAATGACTATTTGCATAAACTTTTATTACATCCAAATCTTGTATTAGATCACCTGTTAAAGGGTCAAATTCTTCAATTTTTTCTAACTTGTCGCCAAATAAACTTAACCTCCATGCCCTATCTTCAAGATGTGAAGGAAATATTTCAACGTATTCTCCTCTTGCTCTAAAAGTTCCTCTATAAAAACTTTGATCATTTCTTTTGTATTGTAAATTTACTAAAGTTTTTATTAATTGTTCCCTGCTGTATTCATAATCTTTTTTTAAACTTAAGGTCATTTTGCTGTATGCTTCAACGGAACCCAAACCATAAATGCAAGAAACACTCGCAACAATAATTACATCATCTCTCTCTAACAGTGATCTAGTAGCTGAGTGACGCATTCGATCTATTTGTTCATTAATAGATGCTTCTTTTTCAATATAAGTATCTGATCTTGGAACGTAAGCTTCGGGCGTATAGTAATCATAGTAAGAAACAAAATACTCAACAGCATTTTCTGGAAAAAATGATTTCATCTCTCCATAGAGTTGAGCTGCTAATGTTTTGTTGGGTGCAAGTATCAGTGCCGGTCTATTGGTTCGTTCAATAACCTGAGCCATTGTAAAAGTTTTTCCTGAACCTGTTACACCAAGCAAGACTTGGTTTAATTCGTCTTTATTTGCCCCTTTAACTAATTGTTTTATTGCTTCTGGCTGATCACCAGCAGGTTTAAAATCTGTAACAAGTTTGAATTTTTTTCCAGCTTCTAGTTTCTGGTGTATTTCTGGATTTTTACTTTGTATTTCAGTAATTAAATCTTGATAAGTATTTTGCATTATCTATAAAACTATTAGAATAAAAATATATTTCAATGAGCATTATATCTGACAGTTTAAAAAAGATTAAACCATCACCAACTATTGCCGTAACTCAGAAGGCAAGAGAGTTAAAAGCAGCTGGAAAAGACGTTATAGGTCTTGGGGCAGGAGAGCCAGACTTTGATACTCCAGATAACATCAAACAAGCGGCTATAAAGGCCATAAACGACGGAGACACCAAGTATACAGCAGTAGATGGAACTCCAGCTTTAAAAAAAGCAATAGTAGAAAAATTCAAAAGAGAAAATAATCTAGATTACACAGCTGATCAAATTACAGTTGGTGCAGGCGGAAAGCAGGTAATTTATAATGCTATGATGGCAACACTAAATGAAGGAGACGAAGTTATTGTTCCAGCTCCTTACTGGGTTTCTTATCCTGATATGGTTCTATTAGCTGGCGGAACTCCAATCATTTTAGAGTGTAATGAAAAACAAGGATTTAAAATTAATCTAACTGTATTAGAAAAATCTATAACACCCAAAACAAAGTGGATCATATTAAATTCACCATCTAATCCTACGGGTGCCTGTTATTCAGAAAGTGATATTAAAGAAATTGCTAAAGTATTAATTAAACATCCACACGTGCATATTTTAAGTGATGATATCTATGAGCACGTAATTTATGAAGGATTTAAATTTTTTACTATTGCACAAATTGATGAACTAAAAGAAAGAGTTCTCACAATGAATGGTGTGAGTAAAGCTTATTCAATGACTGGCTGGAGAATAGGTTATGCCGCTGGCCCTAAAGAAATTATTAAAGCAATTGCTAAAATACAATCTCAATCAACAACTAATCCATCTTCAATTAGCCAAGCTGCAGCTGTTGAAGCTTTAAACGGAACTCAAGATTTTATTAAAGAAAGAGCAACTTCTTTTCAAGAAAGAAGAGACTTTGTTGTTAAAGCATTAAATGAAATAGATGGAATTGAATGTTTAAATCCAGATGGTGCATTTTATGTTTTTCCAAGCTGCAAAAGCTTAATTGGAAAAAAAGATAACAATGGAAAAGAACTTAAAACAGATACTGACTTTGTACAGTCTTTATTAGAAAATAGTGGTGTTGCAGTCGTTCAAGGTTCTGCATTTGGTTTAGAAGGTTTCTTTAGAATTTCTTATGCAACCTCAATGGAAAATCTTAAAAAAGCTTTAGAAAAAATATCTACTTTTTGTAAAAGTCTTAGCTAGGTTTTTGCTTCTCCCACATCTCAAAATATTTACCTTTATTTAATAATAAGCTTTCATGCGTTCCTTGCTCAATGATAGCACCATTATCAAGGACAATAATATTATCAGCATTTGCGGCTGTAGATAAACGATGTGCAATTATTAAGGTTGTTTTATCTTTAGAAACATTTTCCAAGTTTTGTTGAATTTCTTTTTCAGTACTACTATCTAAAGCTGATGTTGCTTCATCAAAGAAAAATATTTTAGGATTTTTTAAAATTGTTCTTGCGATAGCAACTCTTTGTTTTTCACCGCCAGATAACTTTAGTCCTCTTTCTCCAACGATGGTTTCATAACCATCAGGGAGAGTCGATATAAAATCATGTATATCTGCATTTTGAGCCGCATTAATAATTTCCTCTTTAGTAGCTTTGGTATTTCCATAAGCTATATTGTAATAAATTGTATCATTAAATAAGACTGTATCTTGAGGAACCACACCAATTATTTGCCTTAGAGACTCTTGCGAAATTTTACTTATATTTATGTTATTAATATAAATTCCTCCTGCTTTAGGGTCGTAAAATTTAAAAAGTAATCTGCTAATTGTTGATTTTCCAGCACCAGTTGGTCCTACTATTGCAACTTTTTTTCCATTCGGAACTGTAAACGAAATATCTTTAATGATAGTTCTTCTTACATCGTAATCAAAACTAACTTTATCAAATCTAATATCTGCATTATTGCTTTGAGGCATATCCTCAAGGTTATCTTTGGATACTGTTGATACCTCTAATAAACTAAACATGTTTTCCATGTCAGTTAAAGCTTGTCTAATTTCTCTATATACTGAGCCTAAAAAATTTAATGGCTGGTATAACTGCAACATATATGCATTAATAACTACAAAGCCTCCAATATCGATGTCTCCACTTTTAATGCCATAAGCAGACATAACTAACATGATAGTTATACCAAGCATTATAATAAATGTTTGGGCTATATTTAACAATGAAAGAGAATGACGGCTTTGGTTTGCTGCTAACTCATAATCTTGCAAAGATTTATCAAGTCTATCAAATTCATATTTTTCATTATTAAAATATTTAACTGTTTCAAAGTTCAATAAGCTATCAATCATCTTTGTACTGACATCATTATCAGCCTGGTTCATTCTTTTTCTAAATTCATTTCTCCACTCAGTTATTTGAAAAGTTAAATAAGAATAAAGACTAATAGTTGTAAGTGTCACAACCGCATACCATGGCCCATACAAATAAAACAAAATCCCTGAAACTAAGAAGATCTCAAAAAAAGTAGGCACAACATTAAATAAAACATATCTTAGAAGGAAATCTATCCCCTTGGTTCCTCTATCTATGTATTTTGCTAGCGCCCCTGTTTGTCTATTCAAATGGAATTGTAATGAAAGATTATGCAAGTGCTTGAACATATTTAAAGATATTTGTCTAATAGAGTGTTGAGAAACTTTTGAAAATAAAGCATCTCTAACCGCAACAAATGTAAATGAAATTATTCTTGCAGCACCGTAAGCAATTATTAAAGCAACAGGTGCTAGCATTAATAAATTAATGCCTGAGCTTAATTCTGTTAGAGAATTTACCGCACCTCCTAATACTAAAGGAGTACTAACACTCGCTATTTTTGCTAGAATTAATGCAACAACTGCAAAACTAACTCGTATCCTTAAGTCCCTCCTTTTTTTTGGCCATAAATAAGGAAGTAATAATTTAAAAGTTTTGATGTATTTACCCTGCTTCATAATCTTATTATAACTGATTACTCGTTATTTGTTATGAGCAAATTTGACTTTATGATTAGTGAGATAAAAATTTTTCAGCCTCAAGGGCAGCCATACATCCCATACCAGCCGCCGTTACCGCTTGTCTGAATATTTTGTCTTTAACATCACCTGCAGCATAAACTCCAGGGATATTAGTTTCAGTAGAATCTGGTTTAGTAATTAAATATCCTTCTTTATCCATATCTAATTGTTCTTTAAATAAAGCTGTTGCTGGATCATGACCAATAGCAATGAATAAGCCATGAACTTTAATCTCATCAATTTTATTTGTTTTGAGATTTTTAATTTTAATAGCTGTAACATTTTTAGGTTCACTATCTCCAATGACTTCCTCAACAGCACTATCCCAAATTATTTCAATTTTTTTATTTGCCATTAATTTTTTCTGAAGTAATTTTTCCGCTCTTAAAGTATCTCGTCTGTGAATTAATTTTACCTTTGATGCAAATTTTGTAAGAAACATTGCTTCTTCAACAGCAGCATTTCCACCACCTACAACAGCCACTACTTTTTCTTTAAAGAAAAAACCATCACATGTTGCACACGCTGAAACACCAAAGCCTCTATACGCTTGTTCTGATTCTAAATTCAACCATCTTGCTTGAGCACCAGTTGAAATAATAATACTATCAGCAGTATATTTTTGTCCACTGTCTCCAATTGCTTCAAATGGAGTTGATTTTAAATTTACTGAAGAGATATGATCTTCAATTAAATCTGTTCCAACAGCTTTTGCTTGATCTCTCATTTGATCCATTAACCATGGACCTTGAATTACATCTGAAAATCCTGGGTAATTTTCTACATCAGTTGTGGCAGTTAATTGTCCACCTGGCTGAACTCCATAAACTAAGATAGGATTAAGCATTGCTCTAGCCGCATACACAGCTGCAGTATACCCAGCTGGTCCCGACCCAATTATTAACACTTTTGTGTGTTTAGTTGGATTTTGACTCATACAAAAGTTATATAGGGATAAATGACAAAATTAAAAGGGTTATTATTAACAGAGGGCATGCACGGCATGATTAGCCAAGTTGAAGGGTTAGCCAAAGCATTAGATTTAGATTTTATACACGAGAAGATTGAACTTAATAATTTTTGGAAATTATTTCCACCCAAAGTAACACCCGTTCAAGATTTTGTTTTCAAAAATAAGATTAATCAACAATTTGATGTTGTTATTTCTTGTGGAAGAAAAAGTGTAATCCCATCAATATATTTAAAGAAAAAATTTAAAAATAAAATCATAAATATTCACATTCAAGAACCTAAAGTGTCATTAGATAATTTTGATTTTGTAGTTGCACCCGAACACGATGGTTTAAAGGGAAATAACATACTAACAAGTAAAGGGGCAGTTCATTATTTAACCAATGACGAGCTAGATCAGAATGAAAATTATTTAAAATCTAGAATTAACACCAAAAAAGAAAATTGTTACTTTAATATTAGGAGGACCAACTAGATATTATGATTATAACAATCAAGTCATAGATAATCTTTTTTCAAAGATTGAGAAAAATTTTTTAAAAAAAAATTATCAATTAATTGTTATTCCTTCAATGAGAACTCCTCAGAATATAATTGAAAAAGCTAAGAATTATTTTGACAAAGATCAGATTATAATCCCTAATGTTGATAAAAAAGCTTATCTTTCTTCACTAAAAATATCAGACCATATTATTGTTACTTGTGATTCTACATCAATGATTTCTGAAGCAGCAATTACAGGAAAACCAATTTATGTAGCTCAAATGCCTGCAATTAAAAATAATCAAAGATTTAAAAGCTTTTTTAATTTATTTGAGTCTTTAAATATAATAAAAGAATTAAATAATTCTGTTGAAAACTGGTCTTATATAAAATTAAATGAAACAAATAAAATAGCGAATCAAATAAGAGAAAAAATAAAACAGCATGACTTTTCTTAATTCAATTTTAAATAACTCTAAGGAACACAACAATCCTTTTAAACATTGGGAGCTAAATGAGCCTTTATCAAATGATGCTATTAATGAAATTATAAGTGCTGATATACCTGATTTAAATCAAGTTGATTTACAATATGATGGAACAAGAGCAATTGATGGAGGTGCACCTGAGTTTAGGGAGGGAATTACGAGTGGTGGTAAAGCAATAAAATTCAGATGCTTTATTACAAAAGAAAATAGCACAAAATTTCCAGCTTTAACGAAATTGATTAAAGAACTTCAATCAAAAGAAACATGCTTAAAAGTTTCAAGTCTTATAAATAGAGATCTGTCAAATTCCTATGTAAGAGTAGAGGTTATTTGTGACAGAAAAGGATTTTGGCTTAAACCACATTGTGACATTAAAGAAAAACTAGTCTCGTGTCTGTTATTTGTTAATGAATTCAAAGAATCTGAGAGTTTAGGTACAGATTTTTATAATGAAAAGTTAGAAAAAGTCAAAACTGTTCCATATAAAAATAACTATGGTTACTTCTTCACTAGTGGGCCCAATACTTGGCATGGAATGGAAAAAAAAGAAATCGTTAAAGAAAGACGTTGTTTACAAGTAAATTATGTCACTTTTCCAACTGATTGGAAAGTTGAGTAGCATTAAGCTCGTAGAGACTTGTATCTATCGCTAATCATAAGAGCTATAATAACTCTTTTTAGATACTGCCAGATAATTTTACACTTCATTACTTAGGCAATAATTTTTTAGAAAACAACTTTATTAGAAGAGTTCATCATTCATGCACTTATGTGTGAATAATGAATTGGATTTATTATGATTATAAAAGACATAGCTAAACAAGAAATTCCAGCAATAGGTAGTATTTTACCCTTAAAAGAAAATAATATTATTCCAATAAAAATTAACAAGACGATAGAAATAGTCGTTGTTCCTAACTTGGGTGAGGTAAATTCGCATCAAGATAATGTTGGAATTATTCTGGAAGAAAAAAATGTTCTAAGGATTTTATCTAAACGATATAAAAATGTTTCAATAACTGAAATTAATTCTGAAGAAGATCTTGAAGCGCTAGTTAAAAGAAAACCTGATTTAGTATTCTCTGGTGTTAAGTACTTTTTTTTTAATAATAGAAATATATGGTTAAATGATTATTTGGAAATGTTTGAAATTCCATATATCGCATCAAGTAAAGCAGCCCTAGATAATGAGAGTGATAAAAATAGAGCAAAGAAGATTATGCAAAAAAATAATATTAGAACTGCAGATTTTTTTATTACTAATCCAGGCGAGTATTTAAAAGAATCTACAATTCCAATAAAATTTCCTCTTTTTATAAAACCGGTAACTGGCGGAGATAGCAGGGGTATAGATAAAAATTCAATTGTATTTAATTTTGAGAGTTTTACAGCAAAAGTATTAGATATTAAAATAAAGCAAAAATCACCCTCTTTAGTTGAAACATATTTGGCAGGAAAAGAATATAGTGTTGGTATTTTTGAAGATAGTATTGATGGAACTTTAAGAGCTATGCCAATAGAAATTATTGTAAAAGAAAATATAGACGGCCATTGCATTCTTGATTTTGATGTTAAAAAAAATGATGAAGAAGAAGTAATTTTAGTAACTGATATTAGAATTTTTAATAAACTTTCTAAATTAGCAAAAAATTCTTTCAAAGCTTTAGGTGGTAAATCCTTGGGTAGAATTGATATTAAAATGAACCATTTAGGTGTTCCACATTTTATAGAGGCAAATTTAATGCCAGGTCTTCGAAAAGGTTATTTCTATAGATCGTGTGTGCTAAATCTTGATATGAGTTATGAGGATATGATTTTTAGTATTGCAAACACTGGTTTGTCTTCACATTAAATATCTTGAAGTGCAGTTATTGTGATCTCTTTAGTTTTCAGAGATCTTATTCCCATTAAACATGCTCGAGCAGTAGACATATTGGTACAATAGGGAACTTTATTAACTAATGTTGCTCTTCTTAAAGCCATGGCATCATTAAGACGATGTTCACTATTTCCACCACCAGTATTTATAACCAAAGCAATTTTTTTAGAATTCAATACATCAACAATATGAGGGGATCCTCCACTAACTTTATTTATTGTTTTACATTTCATTCCGTGTTTACGAATGTATTCAGCTGTTCCACCTGTGCCACATAAAGTAAAATTTAGTTTTAATAATTGTTTTGCTAAATCAACACCCTCATCTTTATGACCCTCCTTTAGAGAGATAAATGCTAAGCCTTTAATGGGCAAAGAGTTTGAAGCGGCAATTTGGCTTTTAGCAAAAGCCATTCCAAAATTCTTATCAAAACCCATCACTTCACCAGTTGATTTCATTTCAGGACCTAAAAGAACATCACTATTTGGGAATTTGTTGAATGGAAACACAGCCTCTTTGACTGCGAACATATTTTTAGTTTTAGTCTTTAAATTAAACTTAGATAATTTTTCCCCAGTCATTACTCTAGATGCAATTTTTGCAAGAGGAATTCCCTTTGCTTTAGATACAAATGGTACCGTTCTGCTTGCTCTTGGATTTACTTCAATTACATAGATTTCATCATTTTTAATAGCAAATTGAATGTTCATAAAACCTTTTACATTTAATGCTAAAGCTAATTTTTTTGTTTGAATTTCTATTTCAGATATCAATTTTGGCTTAATGGATATTGGTGGTAAGCAACAAGCAGAATCACCCGAGTGAATACCAGCTTCTTCTATATGTTGCATTATACCTGCAACAAGTACTTCTTTACCATCAGATATAGCGTCAACGTCAACTTCCATTGCATGGCTAATAAACTTATCAATTAATATTGGGTTATCTTCAGCAGCTTTAAAAGCTTTTTCTACAAAGTTTTTTAATTGACTCTTTTCATAAACAATTTCCATCGCTCTTCCACCCAAAACATAAGAAGGTCTAACCATTAAAGGTAGGCCAATTTTTTTAGCAATTTGAATAGCTTGTTTATATGTTTTTGCGATACCACTTTCAGCTTGTTTTAATTTTAATTTATCAAGCAATTTTCTAAACTTATCTCTATCTTCAGCTAAATCTATCGATGTATATTGAGTTCCTAGAATTGGAAGCTTGTTATCATGTAAAAATTTTGCAAGTCTTATTGGAGTTTGTCCACCAAATTGGGCAATAATCCCAACGAGATTTCCTTTTTGCTGTTCCTTTTTGATAATATTATAAACATACTCTTCTTTGAGAGGCTCAAAGTATAGTCTATCACTTGTATCATAATCTGTTGAAACTGTTTCTGGATTACAGTTAATCATTATTGTTTCAAAACCAGCTTCTTTAAGGGAATAACTTGCTTGGCAGCAACAGTAATCAAATTCAATTCCTTGTCCAATACGATTAGGGCCACCACCTAAAATTATAATTTTTTTCTTTGAAGAAGGGTCTGCTTCACATTCTGAATTTAAAGCATAATTTCTTTGATACGTTGAATACATATAAGGAGTAAAAGATTTGAATTCTGCAGCACATGTGTCCACCTTTTTGTAAACTGGCAATACTTTTAAGGCTGTTCTTTTTTTTCTAACAATTTTCTCAGATACTTTGGTAATTTCAGATAGTTTTTTATCAGAAAATCCTATTGATTTAATTCTGTTAAATTCATTATAGTCTTTAGGTAGGCCTTTTTTTTGTATTTGGTTTTCCGTATCAACAATTTCTTTTATTTGCTCTAAGAACCAATTATCTATTTTAGATAAATTTTGTATTCTTTTAATGTCAATTTTTTTTCTAAAGGCTTCAGCAACTAATAAGATTTTATTAGGAATATTTTTATTTAATTCTTTTTCTATTTCTCTCTTGTTGAGAGAAAATATCCTATCTAAACCTGAGAAACCAATCTCAAGAGAAACTAATGCTTTTTGAAGAGATTCTTTAAAGTTTCTACCAATTGCCATTGTTTCTCCAACAGACTTCATTGAAGTTCCTAAAATTGCTTCTGATTTAGAAAATTTTTCAAAAGTAAATCTTGGAATTTTTGTAACCACATAATCAATGCTTGGCTCAAAGGAAGCAGGAGTTGTTTTGGTAATTTCATTTTTTAATTCATCCAGTGTGTAACCGATAGCAAGTTTAGAGGCAATTTTTGCAATTGGAAAGCCAGTCGCTTTAGAAGCTAGAGCTGACGATCTAGACACCCTTGGATTCATTTCAATTATGACCATTCTTCCATCTTTAGGATTGATTGCAAATTGAACGTTAGACCCACCCGTTTCTACTCCAATTTTTCTAAGGCAAGCAATTGATGCATTTCTCATTACTTGATATTCTTTATCAGTAAGTGTTAGAGCTGGAGCTACAGTAACAGAGTCACCCGTATGAATCCCCATTGGATCAATATTTTCAATTGAACATATAATTATGCAATTATCTTTTTTGTCTCTCACAACTTCCATTTCAAATTCTTTCCAGCCTTCAAGACATTCTTCTATTAAAATTTGACTAACAGGAGATTCGTGCAGACCTTCTTTAACTATTTTAAGATATTCCTTTTGAGTTTTAGCAATACCACCTCCTAAACCTCCCAAAGTAAATGCTGGTCGAATTATGGCTGGCAATCCAATTTTTTTAAGAGCTTTAGCAGCATTTTTAATATGATTAACAACTTCAGATTTTGGTAAGTCTAAACCGATATCCAACATATTTTTTCTAAACTTTTTTCTATCTTCTGCATTTGAAATGGCTTTAGAATTTGCCCCAATAAGTTCAATTTTATATTTCTTTAAAATTCCTTTTTTCTCTGCTTCCATTGCTAAATTCAAAGCAGTTTGACCACCCATTGTTGGTAGAATTGCATCAGGTTTTTCCTTTTTAATAATCTTTTCTAAAATTTCCAAAGTAATAGGTTCAATATAAGTTTTATCAGCAACCCCAGGATCAGTCATGATAGTTGCAGGATTAGAATTAATTAGGATAACTTTATATCCCTCATCTTTCAAAGCCTTACAGGCTTGTGTGCCCGAATAGTCAAACTCACATGCTTGGCCAATTATTATTGGTCCAGCACCAATGATCAATATAGTTTTAAGATCTTTTCTTTTTGGCATTTTTTTTTATGTTGTTAATAAACTCTTTAAATAAATAAACACTATCTTGCGGTCCTGGATTTGATTCAGGGTGATACTGTACTGAAAAAACAGGTTTATTCTTTAATCTAATTCCCTCGATGCAATCATCAAATAAAGATTTGTGTGTTACTTCAATATTTTTTGGCAAAGTTTTACTTATAATTTCAAAACCGTGATTTTGACTTGTAATTTCAACACTATCGTTGATTAAATTTTTAACTGGGTGATTAGCACCTCGATGACCTAGTTTCATTTTTTTAGTTTTTGCACCAAGAGTTAAAGCAAGTATTTGATGACCAAGACAAATACCAAAAATAGGTAAATTATTTTTAATTAATTTTTTAATAATATCAATTGCATACTTTCCTGTTGCAGCAGGGTCACCAGGACCATTAGATAAAAAAATACCATTTGGCTTTAATTTTAGTATTTCATTTGCACTAGTTTTGCATGAAACAACAGTTACTTTACATTTAAAGTCTGAAAAATATCTCAGGATATTTTTTTTAATTCCATAATCAATTGCCACTACATGCAAAGAGTTGCTCTTATTTTTTAAATAACCAGTTTCTTTTCTCCAAGTTTTAAATCCTGACCAAATATAGTTTTTCTTTGTGGTAACCTTTTCTGCTAAATCTAAATTTTTTAATCCACTCCATCTGACAGTAGTGTTGGTAAGTTTGCTAATATTAAAATTGCCTTTTTTAGAAAAAGAAATAGTTCCTTTTGGTGCTCCTTTATCTCTAATAAAATTAGTTAAACTTCTTGTATCCAGACCTGTAATTCCAATTATTTTATTTTTTTTTAACCACAAATCTAAGTTAGCTAAAGATCTATAATTTGAGGGGCTAGTTATCTCAGAATTGAATATCACACCTTTAGCCCAAATTTTGTCAGACTCATGATCTTCTTTATTTGTTCCAACGTTACCAATATGAGGAAATGTAAAATTAATTATTTGACCAGCATAAGAAGGATCTGAAATTATTTCTTGATAGCCAGTCAGCGAGGTATTGAAGCAAATTTCGCCAGTGGCTTCTCCTTGGTAGCCTATACCAATTCCTTTAAAAACTTTTTTATTTTCAAGAACTAAAATAGCTGTATTAATCTGAGAGATTTTTTGAGAGTTAATTTTTTTTGCTTTTTTGATCAATTACAACTCATGAGTTAAAGGTTAATACAATAAAAGCTTATTTATCGCAACAGAGATGTATTATAAAATTAAAAAAAAACAATTTTTCTTTTGAAGAATTTTTTCTTTAAAGTAGATTAAAAAAATTATGCAATTGAAAGAAACAATAGAAACTAACTATAAAATTTCTTTAAAATCTAAAGACAAGATGAAGATATCAACCTATAGGTTAATATTATCCTCTATTAAAGACCTTGATATTGCAAATAGAGCTAGTCCGAATAAAAAAGAGACTGATGATGAAGATATAAAAAAACTTCTAAAGAAAATGATGAAGCAAAGAGTCGAATCAATAGAAATTTATTCAAAGAATAATAGAAAAGATTTGTTAGAGGTAGAACAAAAAGAATTTGATTTATTAGCCACTTTTTTGCCAAAGCAGTTAAGTGAAGAAGAAACAAAAAAAATATGCGAAAATATGATAAATAAACTAAGTGCAGATTCCATTAAAGATATGGGTAAAGTTATGGGTGAATTAAAAAAACAATATCCTGATAATTTAGATTTTGCAAAAGCCGGCCCAATGCTGAAAGAACTATTGAACAAATAATGAAATATCCAAAAGAATATTTGGACGAAATTAAGACACGATTAAAAGTGTCAACAGTTATATCAAAAACAGTTAATTTAAAAAAAAGAGGTAAAGAATTTGTAGGCCTGTCTCCTTTTAAAACAGAAAAAACACCATCATTCACAGTTAACGATGAGAAAGAATTTTATCATTGCTTTGCAACATCTGAACATGGAAATATTTTTGATTTCATAATGAAAACTCAAAATTTAAGATTTGGTGAAGCTGTTAAATCTCTAGCAAACCTTGCGGGTATGAGG
>CAJQTO010000037.1 GCA_905620465.1 uncultured Candidatus Pelagibacter sp.
ATGAACTTTCAATTGATGTATTTTTATATAACTGTCTTTTAACAGTTTCAGCCTCAACGCCGTTTCTTAGGTCTATAGAAACTCTAATTCCTTCTCTATTTGATTCATCTCTTATGTCTTTAATGCCTTCTATTTTTTTCTCTCTTACTAATTGGGCAATTCTTTCATTTAATATTGATTTATTTACCTGATAAGGAACCGAGGTGATAACCAATCTATCTCTTCCATTTTTTAAATTTTCAACACCAATTTCACCTCTAATTTTAAAGGATCCTCTTCCAGTATTATAACCTTGCTTAATTATATCTTTACCAATAATAACACCACCTGTTGGAAAGTCTGGTCCAGGTATATGTTTCATTAATTCTTTTATCTTAATATCTTTATTATTTATTAAGGCTAGAGTTCCATCAATTATTTCACCTAGATTATGTGGTGGTATACTTGTTGCCATACCAACTGCAATACCGCCTGCTCCATTAACTAGTAGGTTCGGGTATTGAGCCGGTAAAACTGTAGGTTCTTTTTCAGTTTCGTCATAATTACTTTTGTAAGAAACTGTATTTTTTTCAATATCATCGATCAAAAATTGTGAAATTTTACCAAGTCTTGTTTCTGTATATCTCATGGCTGCCGCAGGATCACCATCAATAGATCCAAAGTTACCTTGACCTTGAACAAGCGGTAGACTCATAGAGAAATCTTGAACCATTCTAACTAAAGCATCATAAACTGATTGATCACCATGAGGATGGTACTTACCAATAACGTCACCTACTATTCTTGCTGATTTTCTAAATTGTTTTGACCAGTCATAGCCACCTTTGTACATAGCAAATAATATTCTTCTATGGACAGGTTTTAATCCATCTCTTATGTCTGGAAGTGCTCTGCTAACAATAACACTCATTGCATAAGACAAATAAGACGAGCTCATCTCGTCGTGCATTGAAATGATTTTAATATTATTGTCTTTAGGGATTTCTGTTTTTTGCATAAAAACTAAAATGGAATCTCATCATCCATATCGTTTGAAACTTGAGGGTTGTCTTCGAGATTACTCGCTGGTGCCTGAGTAGTATCATTTTGAATGCCACCTCCACCTGAATTACCACCACCTAGCATTGTTAATGAGGAGTTATAACCTTGAATTACAATTTCTGTAGAATATTTATCTTGTCCAGATTGTTCATCTTTCCACTTTCTAGTGGTAATTTGGCCCTCTATGTAAACTTGAGCTCCTTTTTTTAAATATTGCTGTACTACATTTACTAAACCTTCATTAAAAACAACTATACGATGCCACTCTGTTTTTTCCTTTTTTTCACCTGTAGCCTTATCCTTCCAAGATTGACTTGTTGCTAAACTAAGTCTTGCAACGCTTTTTCCATTAACCATTTGTTTAATTTCAGGGTCTGCGCCTAAACGTCCAATTAATAATACTTTATTTAAACTTCCAGCCATAATATTTTAAATTTGTTAATTTATTTAATTAGTTTTATATCACAATTTAATCTGAATATTAATTTTATTAATTTAAAGCAACTAAAATTATGATCAAAAAGATAGTTATTAAGGGTGCAAAAGAACACAATTTGAAGAATATTTCTGTGGAAATTCCAAAAGATCAATTTGTTGTTATAACTGGTCTTTCTGGATCTGGAAAATCATCATTAGCATTTGATACAGTTTATGCTGAAGGTCAAAGAAGATATGTTGAAAGTTTGTCAGCTTATGCTCGACAATTTTTAGATAAAATGAAAAAACCAAATGTAGATTTAATTGAAGGTTTGAGTCCGGCAATAGCGATTGAACAAAAAAATACCTCAAAAAACCCGAGATCAACCGTTGCTACTGTTACTGAAATCTATGATTACATGAGAGTGCTATATGCAAGAGCAGGCGTTCCCTTCTCACCTTTTACAGGTAAACCCATAACATCACAAACAATAACACAAATTGTTGATTTAATAAAAAAAATACCCAAAAAATCTACAATATATATTTATGCACCAGTAGTAAGGGGACGTAAAGGGGAATATAAAAAAGATATTCTTAGTTATAAAAGAAGAGGTTTTAGAAAAATAAAAATAGATGGAATTTTATACGAGATAGAAAAAGTACCTGATTTAGACAAAAAAATTAAACATGATATTTCAGTTCTTGTGGATAGAATTGTTTTAAATTCTAGTCTGGGAAATAGACTAGCAGAAAGTATTGAAACAGCTGTAAATCTGTCCAATGGTTTAGTATTTGTAGAATACGAAAATGAAACATTGCCTCAAAAATTTAGAAAAATTGAAAAATTAATTTACTCAACAAAATTTGCATGTCCTGAAAGTGGCTTCACAATTGAAGAAATTGAACCAAGACTTTTTTCTTTCAATAGTCCTTATGGAGCATGTGCTGAGTGTGAAGGTATTGGTGTAAAATTAAATGTAGATCCAAACTTAGTA
>CAJQTO010000038.1 GCA_905620465.1 uncultured Candidatus Pelagibacter sp.
AATAAAAAAAAATCAAAATAAAAATAATTGTTGTGATAAAAAAAAATATTTTCTCATCTTTAAAAAATTCTTTTATTTTTTTATAGTTTTCAGATTGGAAAAAAAATGGAAACATATAAAATAAATACATTGTAAAAAAAACCAATGGACTGAAAATTAAATCTGGTTTTGCAAATCCTTTTATTACATAATTAGAGCTAGATAGGAGATAGTTGTAAGTATACAAAATCATTGGAATTAATAAAAGAGAATTAAAAAGAATTATATAAAAGAAAATTTTTATTTCTATTTTTCTAAATAGAAGTACCGCATATGCGACTGCAATTATTATGTAGTACTGTCTAATATAGGCAGCGATTATTAAGTAAAAAAAACTTAAAAAAATATCTTTTAAATTATTATCTTGTTTTTTTGTATATGTAAGAAATTTACTCAATGAAAGGACAAAAAATAATACAGCTATATTATCATTTGTTGCCCAAACAGCAGATGAACGTATATAAGGTGAAAAATATAAAACTAACGATATAGCAAATAATAAATTTTTATCTAATCCTCTAAATTGCTTTTTTAAAATTGAATAGAATATAATTGGTATTAAAAAACCTAGCGTTAAAAATATTAAATCAGAAGTTAATTTATTTAAAAAATTTTCTAGAAATAATTTTATTATATAAAATATTGGTGAATGTACCATTTTTGTCTCTATAAAAAACATTATTCCATTTTGAAGATTTGCCTCTATCTGGTTTAGATATACCTGCATCATAGAGGAATCATTAAGAGATCCACCACTAGAATTTTCACCAAAAATAAATGATAAAATAAAAGTTATATAAAATAGAAAATAAATTACAGGTTTTCGATTTAAGAGTGTTAATATCATTTTATATAAATCACTAAAGAAATTTTTATTTAAAAATTAAATCTAAATTTTAAATTTAGATTTTTTACTGTCTATTAAAAAAGCCTTTACTGTATTTTTTGTTAATTGATCAAAAGATTTACCAAAATTTTCAATTTTTTCTATTGTGCTAGGAGGTATCGTTATTATATGGCAACCAAGTTGTTTGGCTTGAATATAATTATAAGGTTCTCTGACACTTGCCCAGAGTATTTCCACATTCTTAAATTTTTTTGTCATCATTATACTTTTTTTAAACTCAGGAACTGGGTCTTTGCCCGTATCACCTGCTCTGCCAGCAAATATTGATATTATAACTTTTGTTTTTTTATTAATTAATTTAAGAATTCTATTAGTTTGTTTGGCACTATATACTGCTGTAATATTAAGTTTAATATTTTTATTATTTAATTCTTTTATTATTTTACCCATGAAAACACCTTTTGAGTTAGAAACCGGTATTTTTACGTAAACATTTTTTCCCCAAGTGTTGATCTTTAAAGCCTGTTTTTTCATATTGATATAATCATCAGCAAAGACTTCTAAAGAAACTGGTTTGCTAGGACATGCTTTAAGAATTTTTTTTGAATAAGTTTTATAATCTTTTGCACCAGCTTTTCTCATTAAGCTTGGATTCGTAGTAAATCCTTTTACAATTTTTTTTTTATTAAATTTTTTTATCTGACTTATTTCTGCACTATCACAATATATTTTAGTTGGCATGTTTAATTTTTTTAATTGAGGTTTTTTGTTATTTCTTCAGTCATTTTTTTTGCATCTGCAAATAACATTAATGTATTTTCTCTATAAAATAAATCATTATCAATGCCCGCATATCCTGGTGATAAGCTTCTTTTTACAAATAATACTGACTTACACTTTTCAACATCTAAAATTGGCATTCCAAAAATCGGGCTTTGGGGATCTGTTTTTGCAACTGGGTTAGTTACATCATTTGCACCTATTACAAATGCCACATCTGCATTGGCGAAATCATTATTTATCTCTTCTAACTCAAAAACTTCATCGTATGGTACATTTGCTTCAGCAAGTAATACATTCATATGCCCTGGCATTCTTCCAGCAACAGGATGAATTGCATATGTAACTTTAATATCATTTTTTTTTAAAGTATCGACCATTTCTCTTAATGCATGTTGTGCTTGTGCAACTGCCATTCCATATCCTGGAACAATTATGACTGATGATGCGTTCTTCATTAAAAAAGCTGCATCTTCAGCATTACCACTTTTGACGGGTCTTTGTTCTTTGTTTTGAGAGGATGAAGACTGTTCTGTAGCTCCAAACCCTCCTAATATAACACTAAAGAATGAACGATTCATTCCTTTGCACATTATATATGATAAAATTGCTCCTGAAGATCCAACTAAAGCACCTGTAATAATTAAAGCACTATTTTCTAAAGTAAATCCAATTCCTGCTGCAGCCCAACCTGAATAAGAATTTAACATAGAAATTACAACTGGCATATCTGCTCCACCAATTGGAACTATTAACAAGAATCCTATTAAAAATGAAACAGCTATTAGTGTCCAAAATAAATTTGAGGACTGAGTAACACATAGTAAATAAGTTAAGACTAATATTGAAATTAATATTAATGCATTAAGTAAATGTTGGCCTTTAAAAGTTATTGGAGAGCCAGACATTATTCCTTGAAGTTTTAAAAAAGCAATTATTGAACCAGAAAAAGTTATTGCTCCAACTCCAGCACCAATTGACATTTCAATTAAACTACCAAGTTTAATGTTTCCTGGTGATCCAAGGTTAAAGGCCCCAGGGTTTAAAAAAGCTGAAATTGCTACAAAAACTGCCGCAAGTCCCACAAGACTATGAAAGCCAGCCACAAGCTCTGGCATAGCAGTCATTGGTATTTTGTAAGCTATGAAGGCTCCTATTGAGCCTCCTATTAATAAAAAGATTAAGACGTAGGTAAAGCCACTAGAAAAGTTTCCAATAGATAAAAAAGTTACAGTAATAGCTATTAGCATTCCTAAAATTCCAAAAAAATTTCCCTGTCTGGAAGTTTCCGGAGATGATAACCCTCTTAATGCTAAAATAAACAATACACCTGAGATTAAATAAAATATTGCTGATAAATTTTCTGACATATCTATTTATCTTTCTTTTTTTTTTTATACATTTGAAGCATTCGTTGAGTAACTAAAAATCCTCCAAAAATATTAATTGCTGCTAAAGATATTGCTAGAAAGCCAAAAATACTTGAGGTGTTAAAAATACTTTCAGAATTTCCAGCCAATCCGGCAATTATAGCTCCCACAATAATTACTGATGAAATTGCATTTGTTACGGACATCAAAGGAGTATGTAAAGAAGGCGTAACACTCCATACAACGTAATATCCTATAAAAATAGAAAGAATAAATATACTTAATCTAAATATAAAAGGATCTATTTCCATAATTTTATTTAATTAAAGTTTTTTTAATTATTTCATCTTCTAAATTAATATTAATTTTCTTATTTTCTTTATCATATAAATTTGTAACAAAATTAAATACATTTTTAGCGTACAAATTTGATGCGGTGATTGGTAGTTTATTTAAAATATTAGTTTCTCCCATAATTCTTACACCCCCTTTGTCAATTATCTTATCCACCTCTGTAAAAGCAGTATTCCCACCCTGAATAGCAGCTAAGTCATAAATTACTGAACCTGTTTGCATATTATTTATCATATTCTCTTTAATTATTACTGGAGCTTTTTTTCCAGGAATTAAAGCTGTACAAATTACAATATCAATTTTTTTTAGAGTTTCACCTAGTAACTCTTCTTGTTTCTTTTTAAAATCTTCTGAGGCTTCTTTGGCATATCCTTCTTCTGTCTCAAGATTTTCTGCACCTTCAACAGTTAAAAATTTACCTCCTAAGCTTTCTACTTGTTCTTTTGAAGCCGTTCTAACATCTGTAGCAAAAACAATTGCTCCCATTCTTTTCGCTGTAGCAATAGCTTGTAATCCAGCAACACCAGCACCAACAACTAATACTTTCGCTGCAGGAACGGTTCCAGCTGCTGTCATCATCATTGGTATTGCTTTTTCAAATTTAGCAAATGACTCTATAACTGCTTTGTATCCAGCAAGATTAGCTTGAGATGAAAGTATGTCCATAGATTGAGCTCTAGTTATTCTTGGCAAAAGTTCTAAAGAAAATAAATTAATATTTTTTTTAACTAATTTTTCTATTTTATTTTTATTGTCGTATGGATTAAATGCTCCAACTAATGTTTGATTTT
>CAJQTO010000039.1 GCA_905620465.1 uncultured Candidatus Pelagibacter sp.
GATTTTGAAAAAGCTAGTAGAGATTTTAAAGGAGTATTTGCTATCTCAAGTGGATCAACTTACTCAACTGAACCTTCGGTATTAAGAAGAGGAGGAGCTGGTTTTGTAGTGGAAAGAGTTGGTACAATAAGTTTCCCTAATTAATATGATTTATAAATTTATAGACAACAATGGTTCTGAAATAAGCGTGAATTCTTTATCAAGTTTACAAGCTTTAGTAGATAGCGAGACAGTAAAAGAAAATACAAAAGTTAAAGCTGGCTTGAGAGGTAAATGGACTACGGCATCTAAAATTGAAGAATTGGTATTTGCTAAAGATGAAATTGAAGAACCTGAGGAAACACAGGCACCTCAAGGTGATATAAAGTCATTCATTACAAAGGAAGAAAAAACTGAAGAAGTTCCTTCAGAGACAAAATCAGATGATCTACCTTTAGCATCAAAGCCAGAAGAGGTTACAACACAACCATGGCAAAATGAAAAAAAAGATATCGATGAAGTTAACAATAACATCACACATGAAAACGAAAAACCTGAAGAAGAAAATGAAAAAGAAATAGAAGAGGAGAAAATTGATCACACTTATGATGATGAAAATATTGAAGGAATAAGCGTTGCTGCTTCAATAAAATTAGGTTTTAAAAAGATTTTTGATTTTTCAGGTCGTGCTAGTAGATCAGAATTTTGGTGGTTTTATTTAACTTATATATTTTTATCATTTCTTGTAATATTTATAATTATGTTTTTGGCAATCATGTCTGACCCAAATATTTCAGACAGTGCTTTAGATTCAATGTCATATATTGGCTATGTAACAGGTATTGGTACCTTGGGTGCTACTATTAGAAGATTGCACGATAGAGATATTTCTGGATGGGCGATACTACTGTTTATAATTCCCTTAGTTAATATCTATTTAATTGTATTGCTCTTCTTAAAAGGAACTGAAGGAAAAAATAAGTTTGGGGAATACCCATTAAGTCTAATTAAGAAATAATTAAAGTTTTTTAAATAATGACAATAATAGAAACAATAATAATAATTGAATTAGTTTATTGGACTTATAAATTTTTACTAGATTAAGAAAAATATTTACTTTCATCGTATAAAAAAAATTTCACTTCAATTTCACTTCAGTGAGTTCTACTTTCTTCCTTTGTATAGTCTTTGTTCTACTATTTTTTGTTATAGATTTTTTTTTAAAGATTCAAAAAGTGAAATAAGTAAAGGATTGTGTGGTGCCCCCGCACGGAGTCGAACCGCGGACCTATTGATTACAAATCAATTGCTCTACCAGCTGAGCTACAAGGGCATATTGTTTCATGTGTGTTTTTTATTTCAAAAATTTAAGTAAATCAATTTAAAATTATACCTTATCAAGAAACCCCAATAATGGAGGTTAAATCTAATAGTTTAGATAATGTTAATTATATAGAAAATAAAATAAATTTCCCAAAAACTAGGTTTTCAAAATATTGCAATGCAATAGAAGAGCTTGATATTTTTTAGATTAATTAGTCAACTTAATCAATTCAAAAAAAATCCATTAATTGTTCACACCTGTAACTGTTTATACTCCAAGAGCTAATATTACAGTAATTTTGTAACTAATCTGTAGATATAGAATTGGTATCTGATTTTCTTCTCATATTAAGTATTTTTTTTGCTCTTCTAGTACATAAAAATTCTAAAAGCCAGCTTGATTGCCACGCAATTGCTCTTGGAATCCATGCACTTTCATCTTTAGATTTTGAATATTTGTACACAGTCTTTATTACATCTTGGTCAGAAAGAATACTATCAATAATTTTTCTACGACATTTAGTGCTATCTTCAATTTCTACTTTACCTTGAATCATAGACTTACTGTAAGATATAAGTACATTTATTATAAAATAGATAAGTCCTTGATCTCCAAGTTTTTCGACTTCAAGTGAGGAACATCCTCTTTGTCTAAAGCTATTCTCTATATGTTTTTTTATTAATTTAAATTTTGATACTGGGAATCCACGACTTAAACCTTCAGCAACTCCAGTATTAACATTCGGGTGAACATAATACGTGTATAGTTGTTTTCGAATATATCTTGCGTTATTTACATGTGCTAAGAAATCCCACATAAAAATTTCATCTTCTAAGTATCTCAATTTTTCTTCAAACATTATTTTGTTATCTATAATAATTGAACGTCTTATTAATCTACCCTTACAACCCAACGGACCACCCATAAATTTAGGGTTATAAAGTCTTTTTTTCATTGTTTCAGTAAGTTCAGAGTATTGGATAATCTTGTTATGTTTATAACTGAAAATATTACTTCTTTGATTTTTCGAGTTTTCAATCCATTTGGAATCACAAAATACAAAATCTGACGCTGTTTCTTTTGCAGCATTGTACAACACCGTTAATGTGTTTAAGTCAATTGTATCATCAACATCAAGAAAAAAAATATAATCCCCTTTAGCTTGTATTATTCCAAGATTCCGGGCTTTTGCTGGACCAACATTTGATGCTATAGAATATAATCGAATATTCTTAAAAACATATTCTTCTGCAATACTTTTACTATTATCTGTAGAAGCATCATCAATCATGATGACTTCAAATGGTTTAGCAAAATCTTGCTTTGATAGCACATCAAGACAATTTGTAATATATGATTTAGCGTTATAAAAAGGAACAATGACACTTACACAAAATTGTTCAGACATATTAATATAATATCTGACTCATACTTAAATAAAAAAATTTCCTAAATTTTTCATTGTAACTCACTATTAGTATTGTTTATATGGGAGTGGTTTTGAAGTTTGAATGCCAGCTTCAATAGTTCCTTTACCATCATAACCTGCTGCACTTGAGGCGTCGTATGGTCTGCCGTCACAGAAGTCACAAGCAGGAAAAAATTTTGCTACTTTAATTAATCTTTTTATTTGTTGTTTTGTATCGGTCTTTTTATTGAATAAATCAACATAGTTAGCTGGGTTATCTGGAATTGCATTTAAATTTGCTGCATTTGCAATAAATGGACAACGATAAAGTTTTCCATGTAAAAGAGTGTAAAGATATTTTACACAGCATTGTTTAAATACCTCTTTTAATTGTGGAACTGTTCTCTTGTGGTGCTTAATACTGCTACAATCTACCCAATATGTTGCAGGCGTTGTTACATAGTTGACATTGTATTTGGTCAATTGTTTTTCTAATTTATTTAAATTTCGTGAAAGCTTTCCATAATCAGTAATTATAAAATTAATTTTCTTTCCATAAAAAGATTCTAATTGTTCGTCTTTAGGAGCTATGGTTCCATTAGAATAAATAAATATTTCACAGTCAGGATTTCTTTCACTAATTCCATTAGCAATTTTTGCCCACGCTTTGTTCATAAGTGGTTCGCCTCCGATGAGTCTAAATTCAGATATAATATCAACATTTTTTTTAATGATATCTATAGAATCAAGAATTTTTTCGTGATCAAAACTTTTATGATCTTTGTAATATTGCATAAGGTTTGAACAGCTTTCACACTTTAAACCACATCTTGTAGTAATCATTACATCAAGACTTCTCATGTATGTTTTTTCCCCACCTTCTAAATAAATTTTATGACTGTTCCTACAGACTGAAAGTCTAGCCTCCATGTACGATTCAGATATAAGGTGTTTTTTTTTTTTGACACTATAGTTTTCAAGAAGTTCTAAAGGTGAATAAAATTCATCATAACCAAGAGACGTCAACTGCTCTACACAATCCTGAATATGCTGTGATGCAATAATAAAACGAGCTTTTTGAAATCTGTCTGGCAATGTTGGAGTGTGTATGACCTCTAAACCACAAAAAAGATTTTGTGATTTTCCTTTTATGCTATCGCAAAATGCAGAAACTATTATACCTGAATCCTTACAAGCATTAGCGACCGCCTCAGACTCATGGACAGCAGCAACTATAATAATTGGGGATCCCACTTTTTTTAAATCCTGGAGACAGTTATATTTAACCAGCTTATCCATTACAAATCAGTATAAACATATGATAAAAAAGTCAATTAATATTAGTTTTTAAAAATAAGACCTTTAATTATTTACAATATAAGAAATCAATCTATTAAAAAAGCCACTATAATCACAAACTTCTTGGACATCAGGATGGATGTTGCTCTAGCAGTAAATTAAGATATATATTTGAAAAATAATAATAATGAAAAATATTTGTGAAATATGCGATACCAAAAAACTTCCAACAGTTTTAAATTTAGGAAAACATCCTTTATGTGATGATCTTATAAAAGTTGGAAATAAGAAAAAAAGTAAACTTTATAGGATAGAAGTTACTTTTTGCAAAAAATGCATTACTGCCTATCAAAAGTATCAAGTACCTAAAAAAAAACTATTTCCTCTTAACTATCATTATAGATCAAAGTTTACTAAAGATGTAATTAATGGAATGAAAGATGTTGTTAAAAAATCTAAAAAGATTTGTAAAACTTTAAAAAATAAAGTTGTTTTAGATGTGGGGTGCAACGATGGAAGTTTATTGAATTTTTTTAAAAAAGAGAAATCAATTACAATTGGAATAGAACCTACTAATTCAGCAAATGAAGCAAAAGCCAAAGGCCATAAAATCTACAAATCCTATATTGACACAAAAACTGTAGTAAATATTAAGAAAAATTATCCTAAGATTGATATTATAACATTTACTAATGCCTTTGCACACATTGAAGATTTAAAGAAATTGATAAAAAACTTAAAAAAATTATTATCAAAAGAAACGATACTTATAATTGAGAATCATTATTTGGGCTCTGTAATACAAAGAAGACAGTTTGATACTTTTTATCACGAACATCCAAGAACTTATAGTCTTAAATCTTTTATTGAAATTTCCAAAATGCTTGGAACAAATTTAGTTAGCTATAATTTTCCAAAAAGATATGGAGGTAATA
>CAJQTO010000040.1 GCA_905620465.1 uncultured Candidatus Pelagibacter sp.
GCTGTGCATTTTTTTTAATATTCAGATAGCATAGTAGAGAATATTTCTTCTTGCTCTAAAGCTATTCCCGTTCCAATTGCAACGCAAGCTATTGGATCCTCAGCTATGTGGACAGGTAAACCTGTTTCTTTAGCAAATCTTTTATCAATATTTTTTAATAATGCTCCACCACCGGTTAAAGTTAATCCCATATCAACTAAGTCAGCTGATAGCTCTGGAGGTGTATTTTCTAATGCGTCTTTAATTCCATTAACCATTTCTTTTAAAACATCATTTAAGGCTTCTGATGTATCCTCTTCATTAATGTTAACTTCTTTAGGCGTTCCTGATCTTAAGTCTCTACCTTTAACTGGATAAGTATTGTTATTTGAAACCATTGCAGTTCCAATTTCTTTTTTAATCTTTTCAGCAGTACTATCTCCAATCATAAGATTATATTCTTTTCTCATGTAGTTAATTAACGCTGTGTCCATTGCATCACCTGCTATTCTTAATGATCTAGAATAAACGAGACCACCTAAACACATAACTGCAATTTCTGTTGTACCACCACCTATATCAACAACCATAGATCCTGTGGCTTCTGAAATTGGTAATCCAGCACCAATTGCTGCTGCAATAGGTTCTTCAATTAGTTGAACACGTCTTGCACCTGCTGCAAGTGCACTGTCTTGGATTGCTTTTCTCTCTACTGGTGTTGAGCCAGTTGGCACACAAATCAAAATTCTAGGACTTGCAAACGTTTTATTTTTATGAACTTTTTTTATAAAGTGTTTAATCATTTCTTCTGTAACAATAAAATCTGCAATAACACCATCTCTTAAAGGTCTTATAGCCTGAATATTTCCTGGTGTTCTTCCAAGCATTGTTTTTGCCTCATCTCCAACAGCTAAAATAGTTTTTTTTCCTTTATTCTCAATAATTGCAACAACAGATGGTTCATTAAGCACAACTCCTTGCCCTTTTAATACAACAAGTGTATTTGCTGTTCCAAGATCTATAGCCATATCTTGACTCCAAATATCTGTTAATTTATTTAACCATTTCATTATTATATTCCCTTCACTTTCTGTGTTTCGTGCTCTATTGGAGCTGTTTTGTTTCTTTTAATAATCATTTTATTTAAAGCACTTAAATATGCATTTGCTGAGGCAACCAATGTATCTGTATCTGCGGCTTGTCCAACTGTAGTCTTTCCATTTTCTTCAATTCGGACACTAACAGTTGCTTGTGCGTCTGTTCCTTCTGTGACTGCATGTACTTGATATAACTGAAGCTTAACATCATGTGGATACAAAACTTTTATACATTTAAAAATAGCATCAACTGGTCCATCACCAGTTTCTGATGCAGTTTTAATCTCACCATAAACATCTAAAGTCATATCAGCTCTTTGTGGTTCACCGGTACCAGCAAAAACTTTTAAAGATTTAAGATTGATAACATATTTATCCTGAATTAAACTATCATCTACTAAAGCTGCAATATCATCATCGTAAACATGTTTTTTCTTATCAGCTAAAATTTTAAATTTTCCAAATGCTGTTTGAATAACATCATCTGTTACACCTGCATAACCAAGATCATTTAGTTTTTCCTTAAACGCATGTCTTCCCGAATGTTTACCCATTATAAGAGAGGTTTTTTTAACTCCTACGCTTTCAGGAGTCATAATTTCGTAAGTATTTCTATTTTTTAACATTCCATCTTGATGAATACCTGCTTCATGTGCAAATGCATTTTTTCCAACAATAGCTTTATTAAACTGGACAGGAAAAGTTGCATTCGAAACAACTTTAGAAGCTTTACTTAATAATTCTGTTTTAATTCCTGTTTCATATGGCATTAGATCATTTCTAGTTTTCATTGCCATAACAATTTCTTCAAGAGCAGCGTTCCCTGCTCTCTCACCTATTCCATTAATTGTACATTCCACTTGTCTTGCTCCAGCTGAAACTCCTGCTAAAGAATTTGCAACGGCTAAACCTAAATCATTATGGCAATGCACAGATAAAATAGCCTTATCAATATTTGGTACTTTATTTTTAAGTGTTGTAATAATTTTAGTAAATTCTGAAGGCATAGTATATCCAACTGTATCTGGAATATTTATTGTTTTTGCCCCACAACTAATTGCAAGTTCTACTGATTTACACATGTAGTCTATCTCTGTTCTTGTGCCATCTTCACAAGACCATTCCACATCATCTGTAAAGTTTCTTGCATAAGTAACACTTTCTTTAATTGCCTCCAAAACCTGTTCTGGTGATTTATTCAGTTTATGTTTCATGTGTAAGGCGCTTGTTGAAATAAAGGTATGAATTCTAAATCTTGGTGCAGCTTTTAAAGCTTCATGGCATGCATCAATATCTTTCTTACTAGCTCTTGATAATCCACATGGTATAGAATTTTTTAAAATTTTACTTATTGCTGTTACAGCTTCAAAATCACCCGGGGATGCAATAGGAAATCCTGCTTCT
>CAJQTO010000041.1 GCA_905620465.1 uncultured Candidatus Pelagibacter sp.
AAGATTGTATTGAATATCTATGCAAGGAAGCACCTAAAGCAGTAATTGAATTAGAAAAATATGGAGTACCATTTAGTAGAACAGACGATGGAAAAATTTATCAAAGACCTTTTGGAGGAATGACAAAAGATTATGGAAATGGAATTGCCCAAAGAACTTGTGCAGCAGCTGATAGAACGGGTCACGCAATACTTCACACTCTTTATGGACAAGCCTTAAAACATAATACTGAATTTTTTATTGAATACTTTGCTTTAGATTTATTAATGAAAGATGGTGAATGCAAAGGTCTTATAGCTTGGAATTTAAACGATGGAACTATTCATAGATTTAGGGCTCATAGTACAATAATTGCAACAGGTGGATATGGAAAAGTTTATTATTCAGCAACCTCCGCACATACTTGTACAGGGGATGGAAACGCAATGGTTTTAAGAGCAGGCCTACCATTACAGGATATGGAGTTTGTACAATTTCATCCAACGGGAATTTATGGACATGGAACTTTAATTTCTGAAGGTGTTAGAGGAGAAGGTGGTTATTTAGTTAACTCAAAAGGTGAAAGATTTATGGAGCGATATGCTCCAAAAGCTAAAGATTTAGCATCTAGAGATGTAGTAAGTAGATCAATGTCAATTGAGATTAACGAAGGAAGAGGTGTGGGTAAAGAACAAGATCATGTTCACTTACACTTAAGCCATTTAGATAAAAATATTATTGAGAGTAGGCTTCCGGGAATTACAGAAGCAGCAAGGTTGTTTGCAAATGTTGATGTAACTAAAGAGCCAATACCAGTAGTTCCCACTGTTCATTATAATATGGGAGGTATTCCAACAAATTATAAGGCCGAAGTATTAACAGTAAATGGTTCTGAAAAAACAGTTCCAGGATTAATGGCAGTTGGTGAAGCTGCCTGTGTTTCTGTTCATGGGGCAAATAGACTTGGGTCAAACTCATTAATCGATCTAGTTGTCTTTGGAAAAGCAGCAGCCATGAGAGCCGCAGAACTTGTAAAACCAGGAACTTCACATGAAAATATAGGAGAGTCCGAAACAGAACGATGCTTAGAAAGATTTGATAAATTAAGACACTCGAATGGTGAAAATAGTACTGCAGAACTTAGACTTTCAATGCAAAAAATTATGCAATCAAAGTGTGCAGTTTTTAGAACAGAAAAAACACTTAAAGAAGGAGTTGATGAGATTAGAAAAACTTATGATGGCATGGGTTCAATTTCAGTAAAAGATAAGTCTCTTATTTTTAATACTGATTTAGTGGAAACACTAGAATTTGATAATTTAATAAGACAAGCAATTACCACAGTAGATTCTGCTTACAACAGAAAAGAAAGCAGAGGAGCACACGCTAGAGAAGATTTCCCAAAAAGAGATGATAAAAAATTTATGCAACATACTATTGCATGGTGTAATGGAAAAGATACCAAGATTGGCTATAGACCAGTTACCAAAACAACTTTAACAAATGAAGTTCAATACTTTCCGCCACAAGAAAGAGTTTACTAGTGGTTCAAATAAATTTACCTAAAAATTCAGAAGTTCAAAAAGGTAATTATTATGAGGATAAAACTGGATCAAAAAATACCAGAAAAGTAAATGTTTATAGATGGGATCCTTCAAATGGAGAAAACCCAAGAATGGATACTTATGAAGTTGACATGAACAATTGTCCTTCAAAAGTCTTAGATATTTTAAATAAAATTAAAAACGAAATTGACCCATCATTGGCTTATAGAAGATCATGTGCACATGGTGTTTGCGGATCTTGTGCCATGAATATGGATGGTAAAAATGGTTTAGCATGCACAAAACCTCATTCTGAAATTGAAGGTGATATTAATATTTATCCATTACCTCACTTAAAAGTTAAAAAAGACCTAATCGGAGATTTAAGTGGATTATATAAACAGTATGAATCAATAGAGCCCTGGTTAAAAACAAATAGAAAAGTTGAAACTACAGAAATTATTCAATCAAAAAAAGACAGAAAAAAATTAGATGGCGCATATGAATGCATAATGTGTGCATGTTGCTCAACAGCTTGCCCAAGTTATTGGTGGAATGGTGACAAATATTTAGGTCCTGCAGTTTTACTTCAAGCTTATAGATGGATAGTAGACAGTAGAGACGATGAAAGAAAAGAGAGATTGAAAAAAGTAGCTGATGAACTTAAATTATATAGGTGTCACACCATTATGAATTGTACTAATGCTTGTCCAAAAGGGTTAAACCCAGCAAAAGCAATTGCTGAGTTAAAAAAAATGCTTGCAACAAGCTAATTACCCCTTTAAATAGCAACATTCATGAATTTATTAGAACATTTCGTTGGCGGAAAGCTAATTTCAGGATCATCTGATAGAAAAAGCAAAATTTTTAATCCAGCCACAGGCGAGCAAGAATCGGAAGTAAGATTAGCTAGTAAAACCGACCTTGATCAAGCTGTTGAAGTAGCAAAAAAAGCTTTTGAAACTTGGTCATTAAAACCCTCACTTCAAAGAGCAAGAGTGATGTTCAAATTTAAAGAATTGATAGAAAAAAACGCTGATGAGCTTACAAAATTAATAGTTTCAGAGCATGGGAAGGTTTATGAAGATGCCAAGGGTTCTTTAACAAGAGGACTAGAAGTAGTCGAGTTTGCATGTGGAATACCACATTTACTCAAAGGAGAATTTTCAGAAAATGTTGGAACAAATGTTGATAGCTGGTCAATGCGACAGCCACTCGGAGTTGTTGCAGGCATAACACCATTCAACTTTCCAGCAATGGTTCCTATGTGGATGTTTCCTATTGCTATAGCATGTGGAAATACATTTATTTTAAAACCATCAGAAAAAGATCCATCATGCCCGCTAAGATTAGCTGAGCTGCTAACAGAAGCTGGATTACCGGATGGGGTTTTTAATGTTGTTAATGGAGATAAAGAGTCAGTCGATGCAATTTTAACAAATAAAGATGTTAAAGCTGTAAGCTTTGTGGGTTCAACGCCCATTGCTAAATATATTTATGAAAATTCTGCAAAAAATGAAAAAAGAGTTCAAGCATTAGGAGGAGCAAAAAATCATTTAGTTGTAATGCCTGATTGTGACCTTGATGGTGCAGTAAATGGTTTAATGGGAGCAGCATATGGATCAGCAGGTGAAAGATGTATGGCCCAATCAGTTGCTGTAGCAGTAGGAGATATAGGTGATGAGTTAGTTTCATGTTTATCAAAAAAAGCTGAAGCATTAAAAGTGGGACCTGGTATGGACAAAACATCTGAGATGGGTCCATTAGTTACCAAAGAACATTTAGAAAAAGTAAAAAACTATGTTGATCTAGGCGTTGAAGAAGGTGCCAAGTTAGTTGTTGATGGAAGAAATATAAAACTCCAAGGTTATGAAAAAGGTTTTTTTATAGGTGGATGTTTATTTGACCATGTTAAAAAAAATATGAGAATTTATAAAGAAGAAATATTTGGACCAGTTTTATCTGTGATAAGAGTAAAAACTTTTGAAGAAGCAACTAAATTAATTAATGATCACGAATATGGAAATGGAGTAAGCATCTATACTAGAGACGGTGATGTTGGAAGAACATTTGCTAGCAAAATTCAGGTCGGCATGGTTGGAATTAATGTTCCAATACCTGTTCCAATGGCATTTCATAGCTTTGGTGGATGGAAGAGATCATTGTTTGGAGATACTGCAATGCACGGAGCCGAAGGAATTAAATTTTATACAAAACTTAAAACAGTAACATCAAGATGGCCTTCAAGTATAAAATCTAATGCAGAATTTGTTATGCCAACAATGAAATAAGGAAAATTGTGAAAAAAATATCTTTAATAGGAGCAGGTCAAATAGGTGGAACCTTAGCACATTTAATAGGCTTAAAAGAAGTGGCCAATGAGGTTGTATTATTTGATGTTGCAGGCGGAATGGCTAAAGGAAAAGCTCTGGATATTGCTCAATCATCATCCGTCGACGGTTTCAATGTAAGGTTTTCAGGAACAGACAACTATGAAGATATTAAAGACTCGAATGTAATTATAATAACAGCAGGTGTGCCAAGAAAACCAGGTATGAGCAGAGATGACTTATTGGGCATTAATTTAAAAATTATTAAACAAGTAGCAGAAGGTATTAAAAAAAATTCACCCAAAGCATTTGTTATATGTATTACAAATCCACTAGATGTTATGGTGATGGCATTTCAAAAATTTTCTGGTTTACCAGCTAATAAAGTTGTTGGTATGGCTGGAATTTTAGACAGCTCAAGATTTAAATTATTTTTATCATTAGAATTAAATGTTCCAGTAAGAGAGATAGAAGCAATAGTAATGGGTGGTCATGGAGACACAATGGTTCCCTTACCAAGATTTACAAAAGTTTCAGGAAAACCACTTCTAGATCTGCTGAAAGAAGGAAAAATATCCACAAAGAGATTAGAAGAAATTAATCAAAGAACTAGAGATGGTGGAGCTGAGATCGTTAAATATTTGGAAAAAGGTTCAGCATTTTACGCACCAGCTGCTTCTGGAGTTCAAATGGCTGAAGCATACTTAAAAGATGAAAAAAAATTGCTTCCATGTGCAGTTCACTTGGATGGAGAGTATGGAGTTAATAATGTCTATGCTGGTGTACCAGCAATAATTGGAAAAGATGGAGTTGAAAAAATAAAACAAATAGATTTGGATGAAAAAGAAAAAAAAGAAT
>CAJQTO010000042.1 GCA_905620465.1 uncultured Candidatus Pelagibacter sp.
GTGTATAAATTCCACAATTAGAACAGAAATAGTGTTTCGCAATTTTTGAATGAAACTGATAAAGTTTTAATTTATCTACACCTTTAATAATTTTAAAATCTTCATTCTTAACCATAGACATAATTACCCCTTTCCTTTTACAAATTGAGCAATTACATCTTAAAACTTTTTCCAAGTTATCAGGTACATTTATTTCTGCTTCTACTTCTCCACAATGACATGATAGTTTTTTCATTTATATTTTTCCTTAAGTTGTTGTGTTGACCTTAAACATTGCCTCATTTCTTCTAAGTAAAGGTAGGGTGAATGGTCCGTTGTAAGTTGCTTTAATAGGTGCACTCAAAATTGATACATCATCTTTTTTTAATTCATTTTCTAAAATATTTTTATGTTTAATAAAATTTTTATCAGAGGCTCTTCCTGAATATGTAATAACTGCGTAATAGCCCCCCTTAATATTTAAAATTTTTATATCTGAATTAGATGGTCTTGGTGCATTATCTTTGTTAAATTTTAAAGGTAAGTAAAATTGCATTGTCATGTTTCCTTTTTTCTCTATTTGGGTAACTGGTGTTGTCATTTTAATTTCCTCATTACTCTCATTATTACCAGAGATATAATTAAAAAGTTTTCTAAAACTATTGCCTTGATCTGATATTGTTGTTTCAATGGCTAAACGATCAGAGTATTTTCTAATTTCATAAATTTTATTTGTTTTTACAATTTCATAGTTTGTTTCTTCATATGCCATGACGTTTGAAGCTATAATTAAACTCAGAAATATAATTGATAAAATTTTTTTCATTTCAATACGGCACTTAAACTATCTCTGGTTGAAGTTATCCACAAGGGTACAAAATGTAGTTTGGATGTTCACGTTTTGATTCACCTTTGATTCAGTTACAGACTCAAAATACAACCTCTTGCGTGTATTGTATAACTAGTCTATAAATAAGAACAAAACTAGAACATGAAACTAACTATTCCCTTTTATCTACATAAAGCAGGCGCTGGTTTTCCTTCTCCTGCAACAGACTACATTGAAGAAGATGTCGATCTTAATGTTCATCTAATTAAAAATGTTCCAGCGACTTTCATTATTAGGGTTCAGGGAAAATCTATGACTGACGTTGGTATTTATGATGGTGATTTATTAGTTATTGATAGAAGCTTAAAACCTAAAAATTTTTCAACTGTTGTTGCAAATGTTCATGATGAACTGGTTGTTAAAAGTTTTGTTAAATCAAAGGATGGGCAATTTTTAACATCAGGATCAAAAAATATTGAAGATAAGATAATTATCGGTGATGAAACTGAAGTATTCATTTGGGGGGTTGTGACTTATGTCATCCATTCAACGTACTAAAAAAATAGCTCTTGTTGATTGCAATTCATTCTACGTTTCCTGTGAAAGGTTGTTTAATCCTAAGATTAGAAATAAACCTGTAATCGTTTTATCAAATAATGATGGTTGTATTATTGCAAGATCAAATGAAGCTAAAGCTCTTGGTATTAAAATGGGAGAGCCCTACTTTAAAGCTAAAGATATAATACTTAGAAATAAAGTTCATGTTTTTTCTTCAAATTATTCTTTGTATGGAGATTTATCTAGAAGAGTAATGAGAACTTTAAAAAGATTTAACCCGGAGCTAGAAATATACTCTATTGATGAAGCCTTTTTGGATTTAAGTAATTATCCTGATAATGAAGTTGAAGATGTTGGAAAAGAAATTAGAAGTATTGTTTTACAGTGGACAGGTATACCCACAAGTATTGGTATTGCAAAAACAAAAACATTAAGCAAGATCGCAAATCATATAGCTAAAAAAAAACAATCAGGAGTAACAAACTTAATAGGGATTGAAAATATTGATCCATTATTAGAAAAAATAGACATCAATGATGTCTGGGGTATTGGAAAACAGCTTACAAAATTTTATCATCAAAATGGAATTTACAATGCTAAACAATTAAAAAATATTTCTAACACTTGGATTAAAAAAAGTTCTAATGTTTTAAGTTCTAGGACTGCATTAGAGCTCAGAGGTATTCCTTGCATTCCACTGGAAACTAAAACTTCAAAAAGAAAAAGTTGTGTAGTGTCGAGATCATTTGGTACAAGAGTTGAAAAATTTCAAGAACTCCAAGAAGCGGTTGCTAGCTATTGCTTAAATGCTTCTGAAAAAATTAGATCAGAGTCTTTAATTGCAAAATCAATAACAGTTTCTGTTAGAACGAGTCCTTTTCAAAATAGAGGAGTTTATTATTCAAATGCTAAAACTATAGATTTTCCAATAGCTACCAATAATAGTATTGAAATAGTTAAAACGGCTTTAGTTGCGTTAAATGAAATTTTTATAAGTGGGTATAGATATCAAAAAGCAGGCATAACATTGACTGGCTTGATTAGTTCAGATGGTAGCAAAAATTTATTCTCCTCAGAAAAAGATGAGAAAATTAAAGGCTTAATGAGATCCATTGATAGTACAAATTACAGATATGGTAGATCAACACTGAGTTTAGCTAGTGCTGGGGTTAATAAGAAATGGAATATGAGGAGAGATCACTCTTCAAAAATAGACACAGCTGACTTTCATTCACTACCAATAATAAAAGCTATTTAATTTTATCTATGCTTTCAATATTTTCTAAAGAATTATTAAATTCTGTCATATTTTCCCTCTTTGATAAAATAATTACTGAGAGCATCATCATAACAACACCAATAACTGGTATCAATGTTATTACTGATATTTTTCCTATAATCAAAAATAAATAAGCAATTAAAAATAATATAGATCTAATTAATACTGTTGTTTTAAAAACGGCAATAATAGAAAGGGAATGTTTTAACAAATTAATAAAACTCATTTTAGACGGACCAAAATACCTCTCTCCTCTTATTGATGGAACTGATGTTCTGTTTTTTATTGTTTTTGCTAACGATCCAGAAAAACTACTCCAGGTTGACCCTTGTTTGGTCATCATATTTACTGCAAATTTAGGAAGGCAAGTATAGTTACCAAACTTTATAGATTGGCCTGTGAATATAAAGGTTAAAGATTTATGAGCTAAATAACAAAATTTGAAAAATAATCCTTCTGAACGCTTCACTCTATCTGCAGTAATGACTTTATCTGCATTTTCATAACCTTTACAAAGAAGATCCCCTAGTTCTTTGGGCCTGTCTTCTCCATCGCCATCCATAACAATTACATAATCAAAATCTTCATTTTTATTAATATATTTTAATCCAGCAGCATTACATCTGGCATGACCTTTATTTTCTCTCATATTAACAACATGAATTGATTTTAAATTTTTTAACAAAGAGATATTAACAGGTCTTTGTTCTGTAGATGCATCATTAATAATTATAACTGATATGTCGGCTTCCCAACCATCGAGTTGCATGTTGATTTCTTCCAAAAGTTTAAAAACTGATTGCCAATCGTTATAAACAGGTACTAAAATTTTAGT
The DNA here is from genome assembly GCA_905620465.1 of uncultured Candidatus Pelagibacter sp. Taxonomy (GTDB): domain Bacteria; phylum Pseudomonadota; class Alphaproteobacteria; order Pelagibacterales; family Pelagibacteraceae; genus Pelagibacter. The sequence goes on from CAJQTO010000042.1 coordinate 3,481, forward strand.
TTTTTTCATTTAGTTCCAACACAAACTTGTTCGATACATGTAAATTTTGATAAAGAGTTTAATTTATCCTTGGTAACAAACCCTTTCCAAACTGGTCTTGATTCAAGATGATATGACAAATTACCTGCTTCCCACTCGTTTCCTAGTACAACATTAATTGGT
>CAJQTO010000043.1 GCA_905620465.1 uncultured Candidatus Pelagibacter sp.
TTAATTGAAGCATCTTGAAATTGACATCATTGGTTAACTTAAAAATTAAACTATCTTTTAATCTTCTATTCTCTAAAAAAACATTAGAGAATTGTTCTTCTGCAATCATTAAACCCCAGTTGATTCCATTAATATTTGTTTTATAGATTTTAAAATTTGGAGATATTAGGCCCATTCTAGCATACTGATTTCCAATTATAAGATTTTCTGGAAATGCTCTTTCTTTTAATTTTGTTATTGAAAATTCTTTCATTCCATTTATTGATTTGCCATTCTTTAATTCTATTTTTAAGCTCCATTGTTTATTAACAGCCCAATGATTTGCTAAGTCACCTTTTAATCTTATCTTTGCTTTAAATTTTTCATTTTGATAAATAATTGTAGCTGATACCTTTTTAGGATTTAATAAAGTTCCATTTTTTAATGCTTTTAAGCGGTCTTTTTTAATTTTAGCATAATTGCTAAAACTTATATTAATTTTAATCTTTTCATATTCACATCCCTTGGTGACAAAATTTATTGCTCCCTTTAATAGTCTTTTAATTTTAAATATTTGTGTATCATTGAAATTTGTAAAATTTGGTTGGCATGTATGAATTCTTATATTTTGTGTTAGGTTTTCTTTAAAATTTTCTTTTGGCAAAAGAACAATAATTAAAAGAAAGATAAGTGAAAAAAGAAATATTAGTTTTATTTTATAATTTTTAATTATTGTGTTTATTCTCACGTGAATAAAAATTTACGTTATAATTCTATTCTCAAAATAAGAAATTTTAGAATTATTATATTTTGATTTTATGGACTCTTCAAATTTGCTTATCTTTTCAATTTCATGTGATGAAACTTCCAATACAATTAGTAGCCTAACCCCATCATCTATTTCAATTTTACATACGTTATAGTTTGAAAAATAAGTTTTGATATTTTGTAATACATAAGTTTGCTCTGGTTTTTGTGAATTCTCATAGGGAATTTCTACTAGTAGATTATAATCAATAGCATTTGTATTGCTTTTTTTTGAAGAGAAAAAATATATCGTTGCCGTTATTAAAATGAAAATTATTGATGTTAGCAATGTCTGACCTGCCCCAAAACCTATCCCAATAGCTATTGAAAAAAACAAGTAAACTAATTCCTCTGGCTCTTTGATGGGTGTTCTAAATCTTACAATTGATAATGCTCCTATTAAGCCTAATGATAGAGCCAGGGATGACTTAACAATTAAAATTATAAAAAAAGTAATCTGGGCAAGAATTGGTATTACAATTCCTATGTGAAATTTTCCTGATAATGAAGTTGATTTATTTTCATAAATAATCTTTAAGCTGAAAGAACACAATACACAAAATATATAATTCAGTAAGATAACCGGAAGATCATTTGAAAGATTTTCTTGATTATAAAACTGCAAAATTTTTTCTATTTCTTCTGTCATCTGTCTATTTTTATATTAATCTATTTTTAAGATCAAAAGCAATCATTAATTCATTCCATTCTCTTTTGGATAAACCAGAACTATCTGGGTTAACTTTTTCACCCTTGATAAGTTTTTGAATAATAATTTTTCCTTTTGCAGAAACTTCTGTGCCACCAACTCTATAATCCATAAATGCATCATAAGTTATTGGTACCCATTTTTTAACCGTGTCTAACATTATGTCTGCATAAACTCGTATTTCATATTGTGCATGACTGTCTGCTCTTAATCTTAAAAAATTCATTAAATTTAATAAATCTGTTTTCCAGTACCATTGTGTATAAGTGTTTAAAGTTAAATTCATTCTTGCAAGTTCTCTTGCTAAGCCTTTTTTATTTTCATCAATAGTAGATCCATCAAATCTTTGATTAAGCATCATCTCATAATTGTCATAAGTTCTTTCTGCGTCATTTTTTAAAAGTTCTAAAACTTCTTTTGCTTGTTCTCCTTCAATAACATCTCCTCTACCTTGTCTGTTGCTTGCTGATTGAGCAGCTAAATTTTCTTTAGATGGTAAATAAAATTCTTTATCTAAAATTGAATACCTTGCAGAATATTCATTAACATTTGCAGTTCTATGTCTGATCCATTGCCGGGCGATGAATATTGGAAGCTTTACATGGTATTTTATTTCGCACATTTCAAATGGTGTGCTATGCCAATGTCTCATTAAATATTTAATCAAGCCACTATCTGTTGAAACTTGCTTGGTTCCTTTCCCATAAGAAACTCTAGCTGACTGAACTATTGAAGTATCATCACCCATGTAATCAACTACTCTAACAAAACCATGGTCTAAAGCTGGTATTACATCGTAAAGAATCTTTTCAAGTTCAGGAGCTGTAACTCTCTTAGTTGGATTTTGTTGAGATTGTTGGTCTTTAATCTCTTGTATTTGTTCTTTAGTCAATTTCATGATTTTTATTGAATCTCTTGCAAATGCTTTTATATTAATCTTGTTGGCTTGCCAACTACGACGATAAACGAATTTCGTAATAACCATTACGGACGTGGGGGCAGTACCCACCACCTCCACCATTGCAACTTATGGGGGTGAAATAGGATCGACGGATGTCTAAAGGCTATTCTTTCGTTCAGGATTGTTCCACTGTGACGGGCTAAATTATAATTGCTAACGAAAGTTACGCACTTGCTGCATAATTAACTTAGGTTAATTATAAAAGCACGGTCTGGGGCACCGGGTAACAGAACGCCCCTTACCACTCTCCTACTTCTCTTTATTTATAATGCTGATTAACGTTTAGATTAGATATTGGCACACTGGTGGCACAACTGGGAATTAAAAAAGGTGATAGCAGGAAACTTTACAAACAAACTCAGATTAGAATTTTTATAAAGGGTACATATTAAATTTTAATTCATCCAAAAATTTAAGACGATTTGGAATGTATTTTTTAATTTTACCTCGATCGCTTGATTTAATTGCATACCCTTTCTCTCTGACTAAAATCCAGCACACAACAGACTCAGCAAAATCTTCTTTATTATTTTTTTTACTATATTTTGAACAATATTTTTTATTGTCTAACTTTTTTGCTTTTCTCCATTTTGATGGGGAGATTACCCCCGTAAGTTGATCTATAACATGTGCTAGTTCATGGATCATTACTAGTGCGCAATGAGCATAAAGAACTTTTGAAACGTGAGAACCACATCTTGATGTGTTTATATGAAATTCTTTTTTATCCATCATTACCCACCATGTTCCGTCGTCCTTACCCTTATTTACATGTATGTATATTTTTTTGTTATACTTTTTCAAAAAATGTGGCATTTGACCATACATTTGGGAATAATACTCAGCTGTCTTTTTAGCTTTTTCAAAATTTTTTTTATTTTTTTGGTATTCGATAAGTAATTCTACTGAAATATCATCCTCATACTCTGCTTCAAAAACAAATGATCTGAACAATTTTTTTCTTTTAAAAGATGAGCTATATTTTTCCTTCTTGCTAACATTGTTGACTGATTTTTCTTTTTTAAATATTAAATTTTTAAAAGTCGATGGGCTGTCTGATGTAAAAATATATGTGGTGTTTTTATTAACCCAAACATCAGAGGCTTTTCCAGATGCAGTGAAGTTATATACCCAAGGAACGATACCTGCAACTGGATCATTAGAAGCAAATCCAACATTACACCACAACAAACCCAGAACGATGATCGATAGAAATTTTTTCATTATATCAGAATTGTTAAAATCTTTTTCATGAACCAAGATCCTAGCACGATAATCCTTGGCACAATAGTGGCACAATTCAGTAACAACTTCTGCTATTTGCTCTAGCAACATCGTTGCAAAATAAGGATTCTAGAAGCACGGTCTGGGGCACCGGGTAACAGAACGCCCCTAATTACAGGACTACTTATATTCGGTGCGGAAAAAGTAAAAATAATTAACTACGAATACAACTACGAACACTATCAATAAGTGTTGATATCATTTACATTATGTTAAACAAAGGACAACAGAACGCCCCTTGAATATCTTAAAATTAAAATATAATTAATAGAGATGAAAAAATTATTTTCAATTTTAAGCTTATTTCTATTTTGCTATTCCTGTGCAACACCAACTGTGATTAATGTTATTGGGCCAAATGATAACAAACTAAATTGTGAAGAATTAAGTGCAGAAATTGCTAAAGCAAATAAATATGCAGATGAAGCACAAGAAGCAAAAAAAATGGGTAAACCTCATAATATAGGAGCGCTATTATTTTTTCTTCCAGGCGCAGGCCTAACGATGAAAAATGTTGAGGAAGCTGCCAAGGCTGCACAAGATAGAGCTTTACACTTAAACAAATTGAAAGAAAAAAAAGATTGTTAGGTCTGGGGCACCGGGTAACAGAACGCCCCCTCACACTCTTCTACTTCTCTTTATTTATAATGCCGATTAACGTTTAGATTACTTTTTGGCGAACTGGTGGCGGAATTTTACTTAAAATTTTTTTCATTTAATTTGCCCCACCTTTGCATCTATGAGATCCCGTATAAAGATCTGGATGAGTAAAATTACCTTTCTTTTTTCTACAAAAAACATCGTAAGGATCCCATGAATCTTTTGCTGTGGGTGTAACAAAGACACTCTTAGCTAAATCAGGACATCCTTCAATATCATGTTTATAATAAGTATCATTTTTACTATCGACTGATGATGTGACGGTATTTACTCCAAGAATATCAGAACCTTTTACGTGTGCACCTTTATAGGTTCTTTTACCACACCCATAAGCAGCGCCCTGTGCGTGAAACAGTTCATGAAGAATAATTATATCCATATCTGGTTGTCCGTAAGTTTTAACTGCAGGTGTAAAAATTATCATCATGGGTACAAAACCTTCGCCACCATCACTATTTCCAATTTTGCTTTTAAAGCCTGTAAATGTTGCATAAACTTTTTTAGGATTATCAAACCCCTTTTGTCTGAGAAAGCGATAAATCATTTTGTTCGGGGTATCAGGCACATCTAATTGTTTTTTTGAAATATGCATTCTCACAAAAGTTACATCCAGTTTTCCTTCTTTAGTCATATCTAATTTAAACTGCTGCCCTATACCATTTGATTTTTTATTTTTTGCAGAGGATTTTAAAAAATTATCATTTACTTTATTTACCCTTTTTTCAATCCAGCCACTAATATCTAGTTCACTATCTTTGCCATCTAATGTTAATAAATAGATAAAATGAACTTGATAATCATCACTTACATCAGGTTGATCTTCAAAAAATCTTCCTGGTTTTTTATCCATCTTTACGTTCTTTTCATCTAGCG
>CAJQTO010000044.1 GCA_905620465.1 uncultured Candidatus Pelagibacter sp.
TCTAGTTACCGAGAACGGGAATGAAAGATTAGGTAAGCAGAAATTGGATTTAGTCGTCTTATAGGGCCCTGTCTTCCAGTCTGTCATCTAGTCATATCTTATATCGGTTATATATGAAATTATATAATCTGAAGCATTATCATTTATTTTTGATGGGTTTTTTTAGATGTTTACTAATAACTAAACACGATTAAAATTTTATTTGTATTATTTTCAAATCAGCTAAAATGAACTTGAAACCTCTATATTTGCACCATAGTCAGGAATTTTACTATACATCGCGTAGTTAGATTTTACTTTTAAATTAAGATTATCATAATTTTTTAAATAACTGATTTCAGTATTATTATTTTTTAAAGGCTCATAAATTACATTAAAATTAGTATTTTCATTTTTCTGTTTTCCAAATTTAAAAAGCAAACTATCTGTGTGTGCACTATTATCTAAGCTTTGAAATCGTTCATAATTTAATCCAAATGTTTGACCACTCTTTTTAAATAATTCAAAACCAATGTTTCCTTTAATATTATTAAATGAATATCTTTTAATGGTGTTTTGAACTGTGACATTATCAATGTGATTTTTATAACGTTGTTTAATATTTGGAGTAAAATCAGCTATATACTCTATAAATCCATTTCTACTTGTTGTGCTATTATCCATATAAAAAATGCTATCAAACTTTAAGCCAGCAGATGCATTTCCTGTTTCAAAAGTAAGTTTTTCATGTGTCTCGATGTTATTTGTGGCTGCTGTACCAAAATCTGTATATTCAGAAAATTCAGTGATCCCTAACTCTGCTTTACCATAAGGAATTATATCAAATTTAGTGTAATTTTCCTCTTCTTCAAAACTTAAAGATGTATAAATTTGTTTTCCATTTCTTTCACCAGTAATGGTTCCAGAGATCATTTGGTCTATGCTTAAAAAACTTACCCCTAATAAAGCATTTAAATTTGATTTTTCATTAACAGGTATTTGCATATACGTATTAAAAGATAATGATTGCGAATTTAATTCCTCATTAGATAAAGATTTTATATCAACATCATCATTACCGTATCTCATCGCAAATCCAAAAATATTATTATTTTTGGTTAATTTATCTGCACCAATTGCTATTCCTGCAGTTTTAATTTTTTTTGGCTTTAATGAAAAGGTATCACCAACTCTTCTAAATGAAATATCTGCGTGTGACCAGCTGGACCAATTTCTTTTTTTATTTGATGGTTTTTCTTTTTTTAATGATGTTTGAGTATATTTAAGATCTTTAAAAGAAGACTTAAAAGTTGATTGTAGCTTATTTGTTAAAGATGCTAAAATTGGATTATTAATATTTAATTTTAAATTATGACTATTTAAATTTGTTTTATTTTTATTTCTACGCAACCATTCGAATCTTTTAAAAATTATTGATGAGTTTTGATGAATAACATTTTTAGCTATTTCTACTTGAGCACTTGCAACTGACGCTGTTTCAGTTTCACATAATACAATTCCATAAGGACAGCTTAAATCATATTCAAAAACTTTATTTATATTATCAGTACCAGTTACAAAAGTTACCTGATAAAATTTCATACCATCTTTAGAAAAATGCATACCTCCTGGTCCTCCATCGCCTCCTGCTGCATCAAAAAAATTTGCTATACTTCCAGCAAAAGTTGCAGTTGAAGTATCAAAACCAGTACTTAACTTATAAGCATAAATTTTATCGGAAGACGCCCTACCTGATTTAGTTTCTATTGCATACATTCTTGTGCCATCGTCATCAAAATCTATATCCTGAATTTCCCTAGAACTTTCAGTTGCAAAAAAATTACCAAATGATGCAGAACCTGGAAGGTAAGGAGTGCTTAAATTATATTCGATAACTCCTTTTGTACCAACGGCATCAACTAAAAACATTTTTGTTCCATTATTATTAAAACGCATGCCATGTGGTCTATGACTACTATTTGAACCTCCTTCTCCACCATAATCAGTACTCCAATTTATCCCGTCATCTGCATCCTGTGTAGCATTAGATAAATCATATGGCGTTGATAAACTGTGAACAGTCATTTGTCCTGTAAAACCTATTGCATATACTTTTGTACCGTCTCCATTAAATGTTAAATCTTCTATTTTACCACCCGCCATAGCATCGGTACTATTTACATTGAGGATAACTTCTGAGCTAGAATCTATTGATGATACATTAAATGGAATACTTAAATCATACTGGTATAAATTTGTTCCACTGTTAAACTTAGCAAAGTGAATTTTAGTTCCATCTGCACTAAGTGTTACTCCAATAGGTATAGTCATATTGGTGCCAGCTGAACGTACAAAGGTTGGTTTAACTGTTTCCGCTTGTGCTGACATCATAATGAGAAATGATGACACAAATAAACCTACAGTTAATTTTCTTAAGAAAAATATCATAATAAAATTATTAGTATCTTATTTTTTAAATTCTTTGGCAGAGCTAACAAAAATTAGATTAAGAATTAAAAAAATTGAAAATAATTTCTTTAAAAAATTAGTTAATTTCATTAAACGAATCATAATTATTTACCTTAATCAAAAATTTTTAATTAATCTATTGTGAGTTGTGTATATAGTTAAACAATTTTAGTCTATTTAATTCTAATTTGAAGGATGGACTGACTGGCCCATGCTTTACACAGGTAATCCTTACATCATTCAGCCAGGTAATAATGTCTTCTTCATGCACATGATTTTGATGGACAGTGAGGCGCAATTAGCCATGAATTTAGGAGAGACTTATCTTGTAACTGAGAATGGTAATGAAAGATTAGGGAAGCAAAAATTAGATTTAGTGGTCCTTTAGAGCTCCAGTACATAGTTGGTACATAGTCTTCCCTTAAAATCCTATAAAGTTTTTTCATTTATTTAGAATTACTTTTAGCACAAATTTTGTTACCTTCTGGATCACGTATATAAGCGTAATAATTTCCATCAGATCTTATTCCTGGTAATCCTTCATTAACGCCACCGTTTTCTAATGCACTAGCATGAAAGCTATCAACTGCTTTAGTTGAATCAGCTAGAAATGAAATCATTGTGCCATTACCATAGGTAGCTACTTCTTTATTATAAGGCTTGGTTACATAGAACTCTATTTCGTCAGGGCTATTTTTTTGGGCATAACAAATATATTTATCTGTAGTTTTTACTTTTTTAATTCCTAGAGGAATAAAAACAGAATCATAGAATTTAGCAGATTTATTAAGATCGTTTGATCCAACCATAACGAATGCAAAAAATTTCTTCATGGTTAATGATACCTGATATCGGATACAGAGTCCTAGGTGTATTGGGTGGGTTTCTGGGGCCTTTATGCAGTGTTTAGATACTAAAAAATTGCAAGAGAAATCAATTTTGGATATACTTTTATTAATAAAAATAGATTAGAAGAAAAAATGACATTAAAAATAAATAGCTTAGCTCCAGATTTTACAGCTGAAACTTCTGAAGGAAAATTGACTCTTCATGAATGGTTAGGTGATAGTTGGGGAGTTTTATTTTCACATCCAAAAGATTTTACACCAGTTTGTACTACAGAATTAGGTGCATTAGCTAAATTGAAACCAGAATTTGAAAAAAGAAATGTTAAAGTTATGGGTTTAAGTGTTGACCCTGTATCTGATCACATTAAATGGTTAGAAGACATTAAAGACGTTTGTGGATTAAAACCAAATTATCCAATAGTAGCTGATGAAAAATTAGAAGTAGCAAAACTTTATAATATGCTTGAAGGTGATGTGGGAACTACATCAATGGGACGTACTGCCGTAGATAATCAAACAGTTAGAACGGTTTATGTTATTAGACCTGATAAAAGAATTGGATTGTTTTTAACCTACCCAATGACAACTGGTCGTAACTTTCATGAAATTTTAAGAGCTATTGATTCCATGCAGCTTACAGTAAAATATAAAGTTGCAACACCTGCAGATTGGAAAAAAGGTGAGGATGTAATTATTGTTCCTAAGGTTACAAATGAAGAAGCAAAAAAAATATATCCTGACGGATGGGAAACAATAAAACCTTATTTACGTAAGGTTCCTGATCCGACTAAATAAATTTAGAATATAATAAATTAATTAAAATTTTAAAATTATGAGCTCATTTGATGATAGAAAAAAAGGCTTTGAAGGTAAGTTTGCCCACGATGAAGAAACATTATTTAAAATTAATGCAAAAAGAAATAAATTTTTAGGTGAATGGGTTGCAGATAAATTAAATAAAATTGATAAAGATAAAGAAGATTATATTCTAGAAGTAATAAAATCAGATATGCTCGAACCTGGAGATGATGATGTTTTTAGAAAAGTTAAAAAAGATTTATCAGAAGGTAGTTTTGATAATATCGACGAAGAGATTAGAAATAAAATGAATGAATTTATGGAAACTGCAAAGAAAGCTTTTTTATAAAAGCTTTTTCATTTTGTATAAAATTTACTTTTGGTTCATTTTTTTAATTTGATCAAAAGCGGAATTAATAGCCCTCATTTTTTTCTTACTTTCTTCAATCACTTCTTTAGGCACTCCTTTGTTCATCAATATATCAGGATGGTGCTCTTTTGAAAGTTGAAGGTATTTTTTTCTGATAGTTGTAAAATCATCGTTAGAACTACAACCTAATACTATATAAGGATTTAACTTATCAGAACTTTTTCTTGATTCCTTAATCCCTTCAAATTGACTTTCACTTAAACCAAAAATTTTTGCAATACCTCTTATCATTGTGATTTCAGAGTCGGACACATTGCTATCTGCTTCTGCAATATAAAACAAAGTGTTGATGACTTCATCTAGAACCGCAGGATTATTTTTATAAATTTGAGCTATCTGTTGGGCGTAAGGTTCATAGCCAAGTGAGTCTTCTTTGGCTTTGTTAAATATTTTTTCAACCTGATCCATTTCATGTTCAGGAATTTTTAATTTATTCTTTATGGCAATTAATTCTTCTTTTGAGACATGTCCATCAGCTTTAGCTAACTTCGCTGTTAGAATAATTAGAGCTATAGCAAAAATTTGCTGAGGGGGAGCAAAATTTTGTTGAAAACCTGATCTACGAGCCGACGAAATTCTGCCTCCAACCATTGAACCTATTAAAGCTCCAATAGGTCCAGCAAATGTAAAACCAACAAAGCCACCGATAAGACTACCCCATATACTCATATTTGACCTTCTGTTAAAGACTCAACAGAAAATACTGTGTTACACAACATTAAACCCAGAACCATAATCCCTAAAAGTTTTTTCATTTATTATTTTAAGTATTTATTTATTAATTTAATTAATTTTTTAGCAGATTGCTCGGCTGCTTTATCATTTCGGCCAACAATGGCTCCCCATGGCAATTCACATTCTTTTTTATATGTTTCCCAATTTTTATCAGAAGAAAAATTCCACCCTTTATAGGCATCCATATCAATAATTTTATCATCCATTCTCCAAGATCTTGATCCATCTTTAGCAACCCAGTATTTACATTTGTCAGTAACTTTAAACTGATTAGTTGTAAATTTAGCTTGATCATCTTTAAACAGTCCATCAAAATTATGATATGCACCTGGATAAATATCAATTGAAGCATTACCACCAAACTTATTAAAACTTTCTGTCATATCCTTACAAAATAAAGCTCGAGTAGTTTGATCTTCTGCGCCAACAAACATATGTATTTTATTTTTTGTAACACCTTGTTCATCAAGATATCTACAATAAGGATATATCCCTACTCTTAAGGCAAAGTCATTAATATTATCATCTTTAATAATTGGTTTTCGAATTATATCTAAAGCAGTATAAACAGCTACGTTACCACCCCAACTAAAACCCATTATACCAATTTTTTCTGAATTGATTTTTGGATGTTTGTGTAAAAACTTAAGTGCATATAATGCGTCAGCAGCACCCATCCATGGTGTTAGTTTAGCAAAGTTACCTTGGATAATCATGTTATGAATACCTAAACCTCTAGGTATACAATTTTCTAATTCAAGAGTAGCAACACCTACTCTTTTTATATCATCTCCTAAACCAAAATTTCTAAGACCATAATCACAAGCAGAATTCATTATCATAATCATAACCGGATATTTCTTTTGTTTTTTTATTGGGAGGGCTAGCAAACCAGTTATTGTATATTTTTTATCATTTTCAACACCATCCATAAAATCTTTTGAAACTTTTGGGGTGTAAGCTTCAAATGTAATTTCTTCTGTTCTATAGATTCTTCCATTGCAATCACCATGCTCATCTTTAAGTGACATTGCGTTATCACCAATTAATTTTCCTATCCATTTTTTTGTATGATGTTTTTCTTTTGGTTCTTTAGATATAATTATAATTTTTTTTTTAGAAATTTTATATGATTTTATTTTGGTGCCACCTTTTCGAACCCATGATGGATACATCCATTTTTTAACTTCTATAATTTTTTTACTAGCATCGTCATAATCATTTCTAATAGTTAAATCTACTGTGCCACCAATATCTCCATTATTTAGTTTATAAGGCGCCCATTCGCAACCTACGAGACCTCGCCATCTTCCATCGGTATCACTGGAATAACTATTGCTAGAAAACAACAACCCAGCAATCAATATCAAAATCACCTTCTTCATACTTCATTATACCTGATATCGGATGCAGAGTCCTAGGTGTATTAGTTAGGTTTCTAGAACCTTTATGCAGTACTCAGATACTAAAAAAAACCTCGAGGCTCCAGTCTTTTTGTAATTAAAAAGACATTAATTTTTTATTTATAAATGACAATGATTTTTTAAAATTATTATATAAAAAGTTAAATATTTTAAATACATATGCAAATGGGAAAAACAAAAACCACAAATATATAATAAGTATTTTTCTAATAACCGTATATGTATTTTTTATTATTTTCTTATTTTGCATATTGTGTATCTATCAGATTCATACCAATTATTGACGTATATAGTGCTCATATTGGTGTGTCATATGTTCACATAAAATGGACTGGTTTA
>CAJQTO010000045.1 GCA_905620465.1 uncultured Candidatus Pelagibacter sp.
AGTATAAACCTTTTCCTTTAGTAGGTTCTTCTGCAGGTTCTAATACATCTATAAATTTACATGATCCAATTTTTTGAAAATTTCCAAATGCCTTTTCTTCAATTGTAGTTAGTCCACCAGCAATATTTCCTGCTGTTGGTTGACTTTCAGAAAGATCATCAGTTGCTTCTTTAAGTATAAAATCATTATAAGAGTTCCATGTTTTCATAAATTTTTCTGAAGCTTCTGGTGTAGCACCTCTCTTGGCACAAACGGCTTCAGCTCCTGTAAGCTCTGAAGTTTCTCCAAAACATAAATGAACTCCTAATGGTTCTAATTTATCCATTAAATTTCCAACAGTTGGGTTTGCAGCCAAACCAGATGTTGTATCTGACTCTCCACATTTTACTGAAATCCACAAATCACTTAAAGGACATTCTTCTCTTTGTTTTTCAGATGCCCACATTACAAATTCTTGAGCTTTTTTTGAAGCTTTCATAACAGTGCCAATATCTCCAGTACGCTCAATGTGAAAACCCTCAACAGGCTTTCCTGTTTTTGCAATTCCATCTACTATTTTTTTTGTCCATTTAGGTTCAATACCAATAACTATAACTGCCGCAACATTTGGATTACTTCCAGTTCCAATCATTGTTCTAAAGTGTAAATCTAAATCAGCACCAAATTGAAGTCTTCCGTAAGAATGAGGAAGTGCCATTGTACCTTTTATGTTATTTGCAACAGCTTCTGCACATGCATTAGAAATATCATCTACTGGAAGAATAATTACGTGATTTCTAGTACCAGCTCTTCCATTTTCTCTTTTGTAACCTAAAAAACTTTTTGGAATTTCCATATTTTTACCACTTCTTAGTTTTAACATTGTGAACATGTACATGTTCACCTTTTTTAATTGATTTAATTACCTTACCAATATCATGACCATATTTTAAAATTGTATCACCTTCATTCAGGTCGATCATTGCAATTTTATGGCCTAATTGAATTTCATCTGCTGGCTGAATTTTTAGAGTTTTATCATTTTCCATTATCCAACATGAACAATCTTGTTTTGGAGTGATTTTATCAATAACAACTACTCCAACATTATCTTTTTCGTCATGAATTATAATGTCAGTAGTCATAATTGTGTCGATTTGTTTGTTTGAAATTTCTTAAATCTTATATATTAATCTTCTAAATTAACAAATTGTTTTATAGAATTTTTAACGTATTAGACAAGAAAGGTCGAAATTATTATGACAAAAATGACAACTGAAGAAGCTTTTGTAAAAGTTTTACAAATGCATGGAATTGAGCATGCTTTTGGAATAATTGGTTCAGCCTTCATGCCTATTTCAGATATATTTCCAGATGCTGGAATAAAATTTTGGGATGTTGCTCATGAAACTAACGGTGGTTTAATTGCAGATGGCTATACAAGAGCAACCGGTAAAATGTCTATGGTGATTGCACAAAATGGTCCAGGTATAACAGGTTTAGTTACTCCAATTAAAACTGCTTATTGGAATCATACTCCATTACTTTTAGTTACACCACAAGCTGCAAATAAAACTATAGGACAAGGTGGTTTTCAAGAAGTTGAACAAATGAATTTATTTAAAGATATGGTTTGTTATCAAGAAGAAGTGAGAGACGCCTCAAGAATGGCAGAAGTATTAAATAGAGTTATTGAAAAAGCTATAAGAGGATCGGCCCCAGCACAAATAAATGTTCCAAGAGATTATTGGACTCAAGTTATTGATATTGATTTACCTCCAATTGTAAGGTTAGAAAGACAAGCAGGTGGTGTTGAAGCAATTAAAAAAGCGGCAGAGCTACTTTCTAATGCAAAGTTCCCAGTTATTTTATCTGGTGCAGGTGTTGTGATTGGTGGAGCTATTGAAGATTGCAAAAAACTTGCTGAAAAACTAGATGCTCCAGTATGTTCTGGTTATCAACATAATGATAGTTTTCCAGGAAGCCACCCTTTAGCTGCTGGACCATTAGGCTATAATGGATCTAAAGCTGGAATGGAATTAATTCAAAAAGCTGATGTTGTTTTAGCTCTTGGAACAAGATTAAATCCTTTCTCAACTTTACCAGGCTATGGAATGGATTACTGGCCTAAAGATGCAAGTATTATTCAAGTTGACATGAATTCAGATAGAATAGGTTTAACTAAAAAAGTTTCAGTTGGAATTTGTGGAGATGCAAAATTAGTGTCTCAACAACTTTTTGCTCAACTTTCTTCTACCGCTGGTGATACAGATAGACAAAAAAGAAAAGATACAATTCATCAAACCAAATCAGCTTGGCTACAAAAATTATCAAGTTTAGACCATGAAGATGATGACGAGGGAACTGTATGGAATAAAGAAGCAAGAGAAAGAGATTCAGATAGAATGTCCCCAAGACAGGCATGGAGAGCTATCCAAGCAGGAATGCCAGAAGATGTAATTATTTCTAGTGATATAGGAAATAATTGTGCAATTGGTAACGCTTATCCAACTTTTGAAAAAGGAAGAAAATATTTAGCACCAGGTTTATTTGGTCCTTGTGGATATGGTTTTCCGTCAATTTTAGGAGCTAAGATTGGTTGCCCAGACACGCCAGTTATTGGTTTTGCTGGTGATGGAGCTTTTGGAATTAGCATGAATGAAATGAGTTCATGTGCAAGAAAAGAATGGCCATCAATTACAATGGTAATTTTTAGAAATTATCAGTGGGGTGCAGAAAAAAGAAATTCTATTCTTTGGTTTGATGATAATTTTGTAGGAACTGAACTTGATCCAGAATTGAGTTACGCAAAAGTAGCTGTGGCATGTGGATTAAAAGGTGTGGCTGTTAGAACTATGGAAGAAACCACAACTGCTATTAAACAATCTTGTAAAGATCAAAAGAATGGAATTACAACTTTTATCGAAGTTATACTTAACCAAGAATTAGGTGAGCCGTTCAGACGAGATGCTATGAAAAAACCTGTTAAAATAGCAGGCATTAATAAATCTGATATGAAACCTCAAAAATTATTGATTTAACTTATGAATAATTTCTAACTAAATTAATGAAAAAATTTATTACTAGTTTAAGTCATATAACGGTAATAACTTTATTGTTGTTTTTATTAATTAATTTAATTATCGCATTTTCCTGGAAATATTTTAATACCAAAAATGCATTAACAAAAAATCCGTTTCCCACATATATCCAAGAGATAATTGAACTTAATGATGCTGACCAGAAAATACTCTTTAGAGACACGCATAATATGAAATATCATTTTAAAGCATTTGTTGGACCTATTCTAAAAAACGTTGAGAGTAAATTTATTAACTATGATACTGAAAAAGGAAGAGCAACTTCAAATCCAAAAAATTGTAAAAAAAAAATTTTTATGTTTGGAGGTTCAACAACTTTTGGCTGGCTATCAACAGATGATCAAACAATAGCAAGTCATTTAAGCAACATATTAAGCAAAAATTCTATGCAATATTGCGTTTATAATTATGGCTCTCCAACACATTATTCTAAACAAGAAAATAATTTTTTTATTAACTTAATAGAAAATAATAATATTCCAGATTATGCAATTTTTTTGGACGGTATTAATGAAGCTTGCACAGGCTATGTTTATGAAAAAAACATTGAAATAATGTTTGAAGAAATAAATGCAAGTCATAGATCTCATCTTGTTTTAAAAAAAATACCTGGTTTTATTAAATCAATGCCTTTTATCCAGCTATATGATCGTTTAGTTTTAAAAAAAATTGTTGATTTCATAGTTGCAGAAGAAATGTTTAATTGCCCTGACAAGCAACGTAAATCTAATTTTGAGAGTAGACTTAAATTAAGACAAAAAATTTGTGAAATAAATTTTGTAAAATGTAAATCTTTTCTTCAACCCTTTGGTGGCATGCATGGAAATGTTTATCCTGGTT
>CAJQTO010000046.1 GCA_905620465.1 uncultured Candidatus Pelagibacter sp.
TTTTCAATTTTAAATAACTATTAATAGTATCTTTACCAAAAGCTTCACCAATTTCTTTGCTATTTTCTAATTGTCTTAAAGCATCTTCTATAATATTAGGTAATTTTTTTAGATTTGGGTAATTTTTATAATCAGTATACATATTGCAAGACAAAGGTTCACCAGGATTTATTTTATTATTCATTCCATATAACCCAGCAGCAATTACACCTGCTTGAAGTAAATATGGGTTAACGGCTCCATCCATTAATCTTAATTCAAATCTACCTTTATCAGGAACTCTTATCATATGAGTTCTATTATTACCCGTATATGAAATACTACTAGGAGACCATGTAGCACCTGATTTAGTTGGTGGTGCATTTATTCTTCTATAACTATTTATTGTTGGATTAAAAAAAGCTGTTAAGGGTTGAGTAAGATTCATAATTCCACCTAAAAAATTATAAGCTAATCTACTTAATCCTAATCGATCTCCATTATCTAAAAACTTATTTACTTTTCCGCTCCATAAAGAAATATGTGCATGACAACCATTCCCTGTTAAATTTTCGAAGGGTTTTGGCATAAATGTTGCTCTCAATCCATGCTTTTCAGCCAAAGATTTAACCATGTATTTAAAAAAAACATGTCTATCTGCCGTAATTAGACAATCGGTATAATCCCAGTTCATTTCAAATTGACCATTAGCATCTTCGTGGTCATTTTGGTAGGGGCCCCATCCCATTTCAATCATACTATCGCAAATTTCTTTAATTAAATCATATCTTCTCATTAAGGCAGATTGATCATAACAAGGTTTAGATTGAGTGTCTCTGGCGTCTGCAATCTTGTTACCATCTTCTGATATTAAAAAATATTCACATTCAACACCAGATTTCATAGTTAAATTTTTTTTATCTAGTTTATTAATTTGTTCTTTAAGCATCACTCTAGGAGAGGCTTTAACAGTTTTACCACCCATCCATAAATCTGAAGCTAACCATCCTATTTCTTTATTCCATGGCAGTTGAATTAGACTATTTGGATCTGGGATTGCAAACATATCAGTGTCTGCTGGTGACATATCAAGCCATGTTGCAAAACCCGCAAAGCCGGCACCATTTTTTTGCATTTCTCCAATAGCCTGCGCTGGAACTAATTTTGATCTTAAAACACCAAATAAATCGACAAAACTAATTAGAAAATATTTAATTTTTTTGGTTTTAGCTATTTTAGATAAGTTTTTAGGCATAATTTATAATTTTAATTTACTATTGTTGACTACTCTCTACAATATTATTTTTTAACATTAATTCCTGGTATCCAACTGGTTCCAGCTAGGGGAACTCTAGCCATAGCAGCTGATTCAACTGTTAATGCACATAAATCTTCAGGTTCTAAATTGTGTAAATCATTTTTACCTGAAGCTCTTGCTATTGTTTGTGCTTCAAGCGTCATAACCTTTAAATAATTAGATAAACGTCTACCACCAGCCACAGGGTCAAATCGTTTCATTAATTCTGGGTCTTGTGTTGTAATTCCAGCTGGATCTTTTCCTTCATGCCAATCGTCATAAGCACCAGCGGTACTTCCTAATTTATTATAATCTTTTTCCCATTTAGGGTCATTATCACCTAATGCAATCATTGCAGCTGATCCAATTGAAACAGCATCAGCTCCAAGAGCCATTGCTTTTGCAACATCAGCACCATTTCTAATTCCACCTGAAATAATTAATTGAACCTTTCTATGTTGGTCTAAATCTTGAAGTGCATCTACAGCAGGCCTAATGCAAGCTAGAGTTGGTTGACCAACATTTTCTATAAATACTTCTTGAGTAGCAGCTGTTCCACCTTGCATTCCATCTAAGACAACAACATCGGCTCCAGCTTTAACTGCCAAAGCAGTATCATAATAAGGTCTTGCTCCAGCTACTTTAATAAAAATTGGGACTTTCCAACCTGTTATTTCTCTCAATTCCAATATCTTAATCTTTAAATCATCAGGACCAGTCCAGTCTGGATGTCTACAAGCAGATCTTTGATCTATACCTTTTGGTAAATTTCTCATTTCAGCCACTCGATCACTAATTTTTTGACCTAATAACATTCCACCACCACCAGGTTTAGCGCCCTGACCTATAACTATTTCGATAGCATCAGCTTTTCTTAGATCATTTGGATTCATTCCATATCTAGAAGGTAGAAGTTGATAAACTAAGTTTTTAGATTGTCCCCTTTCTTCTGGTGTCATTCCACCATCACCGGTTGTTGTAGATGTACCTGCCATACTAGCTCCACGACCTAGTGCTTCTTTAGCTCTTCCTGATAAAGCACCAAAACTCATTCCCGCAATTGTAATTGGTATATCTATTTCTAAAGGTTTTTTTGCATAACGTGTTCCCAAAGTTACTTTCGTATTACAAGTTTCTCTATATCCTTCTAAAGGATACCTAGACATTGAAGCACCAAGAAAAAGTAAATCATCAAAATGAGGAAGCTTTCTTTTTGAACCACCACCTCTAATGTCATAAATTCCAGTTTCTGCAGCACGTCTTATTTCTGAATTTGTGTACTCATTAAAAGTCCACGAAATACGGGGGTGAGTTTTTTTATTATCTGACATTGTTAGTAACTTGATACATTATCGATGTTAAAGTTATACAGCTTTCTTGCTGAACCATATCTCTTAAAGCCATCTGGTTTAATATTTTTTATTTCACTTTTTTTCAAAAGAGTAGAAATTTTATCTAAATGTTTTTTTTCCATTTTTTTTTCTATGCAGTCGGCACCAAGAGATTTAACAGATCCTTTAACAAATATATCTGTTTCATATAAGCTATCACCTAAAGCTTCACCAGCATCACCACAAACTATCATTGTTCCAGATTGGGCCATAAATGCAGACATATGCCCAACAGAACCTTTAACCACAATATCAATTCCTTTCATTGAAATACCACATCTAGAACTAGCATCTCCATCAATTACAAGTAAACCTCCATGTGCTGTAGCACCTGCAGATTGTGAAGCATTACCTTTAACATGAACTATTCCAGACATCATATTTTCAGCAACACCGGTTCCAACATTTCCATCAATAGTTACATGAGCTTTTTGGTTCATTCCAGCACAGTAATAACCAACATGTCCTTTAATTAAAACTTTCATTTCTTGGTTTAAGCCAGCACATAATGCATGACTTCCATCTGGGTTTATAATCGTGAAGTCTCTCTCATTTTTTTTAGTATCTAAATTTTGTAAATTATTATTTATTTCTCTTAATTTTTTTTTTTTTAAGTCTAATTTCATTATTTTCCCCAAGAGTAGACAATACCAGGTTCAGGTTCAAAAATTTTTGCACTATTCACATCAGGTAAATGAGCCATAGCTTGAAACTCTGATGCTATTGCAACGTAATTTTTTGTTTCAGCTATCACGGCAGGTTTGCATGCTATTTCATCTCTTACTACTGCAAATCCTTTTCTAGTTCCTGCAATAAAAGTATAAAAACCATCTAAATCTTTAAGACCAGAAGTAAGAGTATCTTTTAAAGATTTATTATTTGCTAAACTGTTGGATACATATCCAGCTGCTACTTCAGTATCATTCTCTGAATTAAAAATAGTACCTTTTTTAGTAAGCTTTCTTCTTAAATTATTGTGGTTAGATAAAGAACCATTGTGAACTAAGCATTCATCTTCGCCGGTAGAATAGGGGTGAGACCCATCTGTAGTGATTGCACTTTCGGTAGCCATTCTAGTATGACCTATTCCATGTGTTCCACTAAAATTATCTAATTTAAATTTTTTAACAATATCTTTTGGATTACCGACTTGTTTAAATATCTCTATTGATCGCCCATATCCAACAATTGATACTTTAGGAAAATTTGAATTTATTACTTCAATTACCTTATTTGGTTGTTCATAAGTTTTAAGAATTACGTGATCAGCAATTTGATTTAATTTAGATCTTTTTATTTTTTTAGATATTTCTTTTTTAAAAGTATTAAATTTTAAATCATTAATACATAATGAAAATTTATAAACTTTTTTACTTTCATTTTTATATATTGCAAAACCTGCACTATCAGGACCACGAGATTCCATATTATTTAACATTCCAGATAGCATTTTACCTAGATTTTTTTCAAATTTTTTTGTCTTTAAATAGATGCCAACAATTCCACACATAGTTTATAAAGTTTATTTTATTAAAGATATTAAGAAATCTTTATAATAGATAAGATTACCTACCACAATGATGATTATAGCCGCTATTACACCATACTTAGCTTTTGGAAAGACAACACCCCTGACTCTGCTTGGTCTAAGTTCTTCATTGTTATTTTCAGTCATAATTTTATTTTTTTATAAAAAAAAAGGGCGCCACAATCAAGTAGCGCCCAAATTTTTAGTTTATATTACCATTCGGTAACATTGCTTTTATGATCATTAGCACCATGTCTTTTTCTAGCTAATCTTGAAAGTTTTTCACTTTCAGATCTAGCTGTGATGACATGCCAGCCAATCCAAAAAACCACACCAAGAATAACCAGTAAAGTTTCAGTGGATCCTGCTCCCGGATAAACTGCTCCGACAACTTCTTTTGCACTTAAATGATCTATCCAGTTTGTAACTGTAGCCATATATTTTCTCCTTTACCTAGTTGAAGAGGCGACCGCTTTTTCAGCATCTCTATCGTCCTCCATCATTTCATAGTCTAGTCCAGCTATTTCTACTTCACGTGGTATTCTTAATTTACCAAATGCGTTTAGTATTCTAGCCAAGACATAGCCTGGTATTAGTCCAAGAACTACGAACATTATAATTGCTCCTAGAAATTGTCCTAATGGGTTGATTGATGCATAAGTTGATCCGTCCCACATAGCTCCAACATTGTATCCAGATGAAGGATAGCCATTTAAAACAAATCCACATATTACAAGTCCAGCAAATCCAGCATAACCATGCACTGCTACCGCACCAACTGCATCATCAATTTTGAACTTACGTTCAACCCAGTAATGCATTTTGTATGCTATAACGACACCAATCGCACCAATAAGCATTGCTTGTATCGGGTGATACAAATCATTACCTGCTGACGCACAGATGATACCTGCCAGTCCACTTGAGTAAGTCCAGAACGGATCACCTTTAGCGACCACGTATCCAGCCAATAATCCACCTGATAATGACATCAGGAAGTTATAGGTTATTCCACTCAGTGTAGTAGGGGTTACATATATGTTTGTAGCTGTCCAGTATGTTACGCCTTCCATTCCATACTCAGGTCCAAGATCAAATATCGGTATATTGCATGCCGCATAAAATCCCCAGAAACCAGTATAGATTAAAAATAATCCAATTGTAACCAGCCAAGGATTTCTTGGTCCTATATTTCTTGGTTCACCACTTGATGAGAACTTTCCAATTCTTGGTCCCAAAACCATAAGAACACCTAAAGCAAATCCACCCGCAATTGCGTGAATTACTCCTGATGCATAAGCATCATGATATCCTAAAATTTTGAGCATCCATCCATCAAAGTGCCATCCCCAAGCAGCATCAATTACCCAGAAAAATGAACCTATTGCAATTGCTAAAATTCCAAATGCAAAAGTTGTAATTCTTTCAATGATTGCTCCAGAAACGATTGAAGCAGCTGTCCATGAAAATAGTAAGAATGCAGCCCAGAATACTCCACTTATGTGGTCACCTAAGTTAACCGCCATAAATTCAGTATTTGGTGCATACCATTTTGCACTAAAAGTACTATCATCCATAATTAGAGCAGTACTCTCAGTCATTATTGAAGGTGCTATTCCCGGTCCTGTTGGGAATGCCCAGTAAATCCACCAACCAAAGAAAAACCAAGTAACCGTTACTAAAGGTATTACCATAGTATTTTTCATTAAAGTGTGTTGGTGATGTTTATAACGTGACGCTCCAACTTCATACATACAGAATCCGACGTGAATTAAAAACATCAGTACCACTGTTACCCAGTAGTAAAACTCTGTAAATATAACTGTTAGAGCACCTAATTGATCAGTCATAATCTCTCCCTTGTTTGTTTATTAAACTTTAAATAAATTAAGTGCGACAAACAATACTTAAATTTATATATATAAAAAAATGTTGATAAAAATCATCAATGATTACTTACAAAATAAAGAGAAGTTTAAAGTTTTTTAAAGAAAAACAACTCCTGATTGTAGATCTTAAAAACTTTAACTAAAATTTTAAGTATGCTTTTTTTAGATCAACAAGTGGATGCTTTGGAGACATTTGAAACTTAACTAAAAGTTCTCTAGCTATCATATCTCTATCTTGTTGATTGTTTGGTAATTTAATTGATTTTGGAATGGTAACCCAACCATTAGCATTTCTACAGAATACAGCAGGTCTATCTTCTTCGTAACCCATATGAACATCTTCTAACCAATTAAGATCATCCCATCCCATGGCTTCAACATATTTTTTCAAGAATGGAGTAATCTTTTTATAATCAGGTAATAAGTTAACATCATATCTATAACCGATATGCTGCCCAATCATTTTTTCTCTAGCAGTCTCTTTAGATTTACCACCTAGTTTTATTTTTTTTTCTTTTTTTAATTTTGTTTTTGTTTTTTTCTTAACCATAAATACCCCTTATATTTTATGAAAGTTATCTACACCAACTGTGTAGTTAGTTCCTGTTAAAGGAACTTTAGCTAACGCTGAAGCTTCCATTGTTAAAGCAGCTAAATCTTCAGGCTCTAAAGAGTGAATGTTAGTTTTACCACAAGCTCTTGCTAAAAGTTGAGCCTCTAATGTCATTGCATGTAAGTAATTATAAACTCTTAAAGCAGCATCATCAGGATTTAATCTAGCTCTTAATTTAGGGTCTTGCGTTGCAACACCAACTGGACAACGACCAGTATGACAGTGATAACAGTCACCAGCCTTAACACCCATTTCTTTTTCAAAATTTGCTTCTGGTATATCTTTATTACAGTTCAAGGCTATTAAAGCACCAGTCCCAATTGCTATTGCATCGGCTCCTAGAGCTAAAGCTTTTGCCATGTCAGCACCATCTCTAACACCACCTGCATAAATTAAAGTTACTTGTCCAGTTTTACCAACATCATCAATAGCTCTTCTTGCTTCTCTGATTGCAGCAATTCCTGGGATACCAGTATTTGCAGCAGCTATGTGAGGACCTGCTCCAGTTGAACCTTCCATACCATCTAAAAAGATCGAGTCAGGATTACATTTTGCAGCCATACGAACATCGTCATAAACTTTTGATGCACCTAGTTTTAATTGTATTGGAACTTTATTTTTTGTTAACTGCCTTAACTCTTCAACTTTTAGAGCTAAATCATCTGGACCTAACCAGTCTGGATGTCTTGCTGGAGATCTTTGATCAATACCAGATGGTAGAGATCTCATTTCTGCAACTTGATCAGTAACTTTTTGACCCATTAAATGTCCACCCATTCCAACTTTTTGTCCTTGACCAATAAATACCTCGATTGCATCAGCAAGTTGAGCGTGATGAGGGTTAAAACCATATCTTGATTGAATACATTGGTAATACCATTTTTCAGAATATCTTCTTTCATCTGGAATCATTCCACCTTCACCAGAACATGTAGCACTTCCAGCCATTGTTGCTCCTCTTGCTAAAGCAGTTTTTGCTTCATAAGAAAGTGCACCAAAACTCATACCAGTAATATATACTGGTATATCTAGTTCAATTGGGTTTTCACAATTTGGTCCAATTATAGTCTTTGTTTCACATTTTTCTCTGTAACCCTCAATTACAAATCTTGTAAGAGTTCCTGGTAAAAAAACTAAATCATCAAATGTAGGAATTTTTTTCATTAATGCCATTCCACGCATTCTGTATCTTCCAAGTTGAGCTTTAATATGAATATCGTCTATAACTTCAGGAGTAAAAATAGCGTTGTGACCTAATAGACTTTTGTTTCTTTTACCATCTTCGTGTGCATGAACATCAGCTTTTCCACCAACACTACCCTTAGTTTTTTTTAATTTCTTTTCGTTTTTTTTTGTTTTCTTTTTAGCCATTAGATAGCTCCTTTCTTTTCATGAGGTTCTAAATTATCATAGTTCCAAAGTTTTTTCCCTGCGACTATTTTTGTCATTTTACTGACATCAAATTTTTCACCTATCTCTGCAACTTTTAATTTTCTTTTTAGCCAGTCTTTGTCACTATCAGTTAGATCAGAAGGAACCGCGTCACTCCCAAAAGAACCTATTTTTCCACCAATAAATATTGTTCCATCATACATAGAGTCACCTAAGTTTATTCCAACATCACCAAGAATAATTATTCTTCCTCTTTGCATCATAAAACCAGTAAACGCTCCAGCATCACCACCAACAATGATAGTTCCACCTTTCATATCAATTCCAGTTCTTGCACCAACACTTCCTTTACAAATTAAATCACCACCTCTTATAGCGGCACCAAAGCAAGATCCTGCATTTTTTTCTATAACAATCTTTCCTGCCATTAAGTTTTCAGCACAAGACCAACCAACTCTACCATTAATTCTAACAGTAGGTCCGTCACAAGAACCCATACCAAAATAACCCAGACTTCCTTCAAAAATTAAGTTTAATTTATTTAAAATGCCAACACCTAAACTATGTTTTCCTTGAGGGTTTTTGATTACTATTGTTCCATAACCTTGGCTCATTAAATTATCTATTTCTTTATTAGCTTCTGGAGCTGTCATTTCTTTAACATCTAGTTCTGTTCTTTTATTAAAATCTACATCGTAAGTTCCAAAATAATAAAGGTTTTCACCTTCATCAGGATTAAAAAACTTTTGCTGAGTTCTTCCTTTTAAAACTTCTGAGTGCATACCCATTGACTGGGATTTCGTTTTTTTTTCTGTAGTCTTTAAATTTGCCATACTTTTACCTCTCCATCATATGGATCATATGTATCTATCTCTTGTGGTAGAACTGATCTGATTGCTATTTCTTCTGAACCCATTGCTACTAAATCATCTGACTCATAAAGAACCAAAGGTTTTGCAGCCATAGTATCTTTTGCCATTCCTAAAGAATCTTTGGTTGCTACAAAATATGTAAACACCCCATCAAGACCTGTTAAAGAAGCTTTCATGCCTTCTTCAAGAGATGCTCCTTCTCTCATTTTTTGGGCAATATAAACGGCGATTAATTCTGAATCACATTCAGACATAAACCTCATGCCTTTATTCTCAAGTAATCTTCTATTGTTCCAATAGTTAGTTAATTGACCATTGTGAACCACAGACACATCACTGAAGGGATAACCCCAAAAAGGGTGAGCAGACTTAATATCAACACCAGATTCAGTGGCCATTCTTGCATGGCCAATCGCATGTGTTCCAACAAGTTTATCTAAACCGTATCTATCACAAACCATTTTAGCATTACCCAAGTCTTTAATTACTTCCAATGATTTTCCCATAGAAAGAATTTCAACTCCTGGAATACTTTCTATCTTTTGAGAAAACTCCAATAGATCTTTTGTGTCATATGAAATTTCATATCTTAATGAGTAGGGTAGTACTCTTTCTTCTTTAACAATTTTAGCACCTAACTCAGATAAGTATTGATCAACAATTTTTTTTCTTTCATCATAAACAGAAACATCTTCCATTATAGATGAGCTTCCTTCACCAACGTTTTCTCCAACTTTAAAACGCATGATAAAATTTTTACCATCTGTATCACCATATAAAGCATAACCAGTAGAATCCTCACCTCTGTGCTTTAATGCTTGTAGCATCCCCTGTAGTTCACTTCCTACGTTGGAGGATTTTCCTCTATGAATTAAGCCTGCGATACCACACATATTTCTCTCCCTTTATTGATAATTAAGATTACGGTAGACAATCCAGATAAGTATCTAGATCCCATTGAGTTGTTGCACCTAAAAATTTTTCCCATTCATCGTTTTTATACCAGTGGAAAACTTTATACATTTCATCTGGCATAGCTGATTTTATAACCTCATCCTCTGCTAAACGATTTAAAGCTTCACCAAGGCTCATTGGTAATTTTTTGACTATTTTTCCAGCAGCTTGAGCCTCATACATGCTTCTAGACTCTGGTTTTCCAGGATCAATATCATTTGTTATTCCATCATCAAAACATTTTAATAATCCAGAACCCATTAAATATGGATTATGCATTGAATCAACTGAACGATATTCAAATCTTCCTGGCGCAGATACTCTTAATCCACAAGTTCTATTTTGAAATCCCCAGTCGGCATAAACAGGAGCCCAAAATCCTGTATCCCACAATCTTCTGTATGAGTTTACGGTAGAAGAACCAATTGCAGTTAGCGCACCCAAATGCTTCATTACTCCTCCAATAGCTTTTAGACCAATTTTACCTGGTAATTGAATATCTTTAGTATCTGGCATAAATGTATTTGTTCCACCTTCAACGTAAGTAAATACCTCATCCATCCCTGGTAGAGATTTGTGAGATAATTTATTAACCACATCCTTTCCACCTGTCCATAAAGACATATTGGTATGACAACCACTTGCAGAAACACCCATGAATGGTTTTGTCATAAAACAAGCTATTAGGTTAAACTCTCTAGCAACTTGTGCGCAAATTTGTCTGTAAGTTGACAGCCTATCTGCGTTTCTTAAAACATCATCATACATCCAGTTTAATTCTAATTGTCCTGGTGCATCTTCATGATCACCTTGAATCATATCAAAACCCATTGCTCTAGCATATTTAAAAACTTGCATAAAAACTGGTCTTAGAGATTCAAATTGATCTATATGATAACAATAAGGTTTAGAATAACCTTTACCTGTTGGTGAACCATCTTCATTTTTAGTTAACCACATCATTTCTGGCTCTGTTCCAACTCTTAATTGGTAGCCATGTTTCTTCTTAAATTCTTGAGCATGTATTCTTAAATTTCCTCGACAATCTGAAGTTAAATGAGCTCCCGGATTATCTCTTTCTTCTCTATTTCTAAAGCAAGTAACGTATACTCTTGCCACTTTTTTATCCCAAGGAAGTTGACAAAAAGTTTCAGGATCCGGTATACCAACTAGCTCTTTTGCTTCTGGTCCATACCCAATATAATCACCATGACGATCAACAAACAAGTTTGCTGTTGCTCCGTAAACTAATTGAAAACCTTTTTCACAAGTTCTTTCCCAATGATCGGTAGGAATACCTTTTCCGACAACTCTTCCAGTTACAGAAATAAATTGAAAATAAATATACTCAATACCTAGCTCATTGATTTTTGCTCTAACTTGTTTTACTAGCTTGTCTCTTCCAGGTTGTGCAACATGTTTGTCTAAATCAGTCATTACCTCTCCCTTAAATGAATTTTTATTAAAGGAACGTTAACTGAAAAATTTATTAGTGTCTAGGTTTCTTGATTATAATAAATATATATAATTTTTATAACTAGTCGTTATAAAATTAACTCCAAGGGAATGGACTGTTCGATGTAGGGTGAAGTTCACCTTTCTCGTATCGGTTGAATCTAAAAGGTTTTAATAAATCACTTTCAGTTCCAAGAATTTCTTTTGCAACAAGTTCACCAACACCAATCATTTTGTAGCCATGGTTAGCATCTGCGATCATGTAAACATTTTCTAAAAATCTATCAAAGATTGGAAATGCATCTGGCGTCATACATCCAAGACCACCGGATGGTCCTTTTCTATATAGATTTGATTTTCCCTCAAATCTTTTTTGACAATGAGCTAAAGCAGAACACCACATGTCATTGAAAGCCTCTGTAGTTTGAAACTCAGGAGATTCAAGTCCATAAGGATCAACATTCACTGCATCAAAATGTTTATCAACAATATAAGGAGAGGTTCCACCTTGAACACCCAAACCTTCAATATCTGGTTTGTAATAAATTCCCCATATTTTATCTGTAATTAACTTTTTATCTTTGTCAGAATATAATGGTGCTGTGGAATCTACGTGAATAACTGGCGGCTGACCACCATCATTCATCTTTAAAAAATCTTTATCAACACCAATAACACCTTCTTGAAGCATCCAATATTTCCACATTTCTGTTTCATGAAACTTTCCATCTTTATCTTTAATATTAGCTGTTTTTGGAAGCTCTAACATATTCCAGAAATCTCTAACCCAAGGGCCAGCTCCAACAACAATCTGATCACATTCTATTAAACCTTTGTCAGTTTCAACACCTGTTACGGCCTTACTGTTGCTTCCTCTTTTAAATCCTGTGACTTTTACACCTTTAACAACTTTAACACCGTTGGATATTGATTTATTTTCAAGTGCTTTAATTGAATCTTTGTTAAATGCATAACCACCTCTTTTTTCGTGAAGAATAGATGTTATTTCTTGAGCTTGCCAGTCATCAAACATATTTTTCATATATTTCATACAGTCATCTTTGCCTTCTATAAATTCTGATTCATACCCTATTGCTTTTTGTTGTTCATAAATTGTTGCAACATCTTCATGCATAATTTCTGGAGATATCTGCATATAACCAACAGAATTATATTTAAATGCTTTTGGATCACTTTCCCACACCGATACAGAGTGAGCCATTAATTCTCTCATTGCAGGTTGAAAATAATTATTTCTAACGACACCACAGGCTATTCCACTTGCTCCAGCTGCAATATCTTTTTTTTCCAGTACAACAATATCATTTTCATTTTTGTAAGTTTCGGAAAGTTTCCAAGCCGTGCTGAGACCATGAATACCACCACCGATGATTACTACTTTTGCTTTTTTTGGTAAATTAGACATATTTAATTCTCTTTAGCTAAAAATTTTGAATAATAAAAGTATTTTTTTTATTAATAAAAATATGTACATACTTTATTTCTGTAAAAACATTAAAAAAACTATCATATTATTTTGAAAGAAAATCTAGTGCGGCCATTATGCCTCCTTTTTTAAAGGGAATTCCAGATTGTTTTAATCCCATTTCAACTCCAGATAAGGTTCCGGCTAACGTTAAGTCATTTAAATCTCCCATATGACCTATTCTAAATACTTTTCCTTTCACTTTATTAAGACCAGTACCTAGGGACATATTATAGTTATCATATATTATTTTTCTAAGATTATCAGAATCGTGTCCATCAGGAACCATGATTGCAGTTATAGAATCTGATCTTTCAATTGGATTTTTAGCTAATATTTCAAGACCCCAAGTCTCAACAGCAATTCTTGTAGCATCAGCATGTCTTCTGTGTCTTTTAAATACATTTTCCAATCCTTCCTCTAACAGCATGTCGACTGCTTCATTTAAAGCATAAAACAAATTTACTGCAGGTGTGTAAGGATAAAATCCACTTTTATTATTTTCTAACATTTGACCCCAGTCAAAATAAGACTTGGTAAGATTCGATTTTTTGTAAGCTTCTAAAGCTTTTGGACTTATTGCATTAAAAGATAATCCAGGAGGACACATTAAGCCTTTTTGAGAACCACCAACTGTAACATCCACTTTCCATTTTTGGTGATTGTAATCATAAGAACCTAATGAAGAAATAGTATCAACCATAAATAAAGCAGGATGATTTGCACTATCAATTGCTTTTCTAACTTCTTCAACTTGACTTTTAATTCCTGTGGATGTTTCGTTATGAGTAACTAATACAGCTTTTATTTCATGATTTTTATCTTCACGTAATTTTTTTTCTACAATTTTTGGATCAGCTCCTGTTCGCCAGTCACCTGGAACAAAATCAACATTTAATTTATACCTACGTGCAGCTTGACACCATTCAGTGGCAAAATGTCCAGTTTCAAACATTAAGATTTTATCACCTTCGCTCAATGTGTTAGCAAGAGAAGCTTCCATTGCACCCGTTCCAGCGCTTGGAAAAATAACAACAGGATCTTCAGATTTAAAAATTAATTTAATTTTTTTTAATATGTTATTTGATAAATTTTGAAAATCAGGACCTCTATGATCCATAGCTGGAAAAGCCATAGCACGTAGAACTCTATCAGGTATGTTTGTTGGTCCTGGAACTGATAAAAAATGTCTTCCTGCTTTGTATGTATTTGATTTTGTCATACAATAAATTTAATTTATTTTAGGAAATAGTCATATATTTTTTTTATATATAATTTTTGATTATAAAAAATATGATTTGTTAATGGTTATATTAAATATTATTTCATTCATCTTAAAATTTTTATAGTTTTGAAATATAAACGGAAAAAGAGTGCATTCCTTTTGTTGTGAAGTTTATTATCACTCTTTTTCCGAATAAATATGGAAAAAAATGAGTCATAAATTTTATGTACCTGCACGACCAAGGCTACAAAGAAGTGAATTAGCTGTTCCTGGTTCATCACCTAAAATGTTTGAAAAAGCACTTAACTCAAGTGCAGACTATATTTTTTTAGATCTTGAAGATGCAGTTTCACCTAATGATAAAATTTCAGCTAGAGAAAATGTAATAAAAGCACTTAAGGAATTAAATTGGAAAGAAAAAAAGAAAACTATTTCTGTAAGAATTAATAGTCTTGATACACACTATATGTATAGTGATTTAATTGAAATTGTAGAACAGGCAGGTGATAAAATTGATACCATACTCGTTCCAAAAGCTGGAACAGCTAGCGATGTATATATGGTTGACTGTCTCTTGACACAAATAGAAATCAATAAAAAATTTAAGAATAAAATTGGAATAGAATGCTTAATCGAAACTGCATTAGGCATGTCTAATATCAAAGAAATTGCAAAGTCTAGTAGCAGACTAGAAGCACTGCATTTTGGTGTTGCTGACTATGCTGCAAGTTTGAGAGCAAGAACAGTTGTAATAGGAGGATTAAATCCTAATTACCCAGGAGATCAATGGCATCATGGATTATCACAACTTGTTATGACTTGTAGGGCATATGGTTTAAGAGCAATTGACGGACCTTTTGGAGATTTTAATGATCCGGACGCATATGTTGCATCAGCAAAAAGAGCTGCAGCAATTGGTATAGAGGGTAAGTGGGCAATTCATCCTTCACAAATTGAACTTGCAAATAAAGTTTTTTCACCACCAGCAACCGAAGTTAATAAAGCTAAAAGAATTCTTGAAGAACTTGAGAAAGCAGCAAAAGAAGGAAAAGGTGCAGCACAACTAGATGGAAGAATGATTGATGCAGCATCAGCTCGTATGGCGGAAAATATTGTAAATATAAACAAACTTATTCAAGGCAATTAAAATGAACATACACGAATATCAAGCAAAAAAAATACTTTCAGGTTTTGGTGTTGAAATTCCAAGAGGAGGAATTGCTTATAGTCCAGAAAATGCTGAAAACAAAGCGCGAGAAATAGGTGGATCAAAATGGGTAGTAAAAGCACAAATACATTCAGGAGCAAGAGGTAAGGCTGGAGGAATTATAATTTGTAATAGCCCTTTAGAAGTTGCTCAAGCAACAGATAAACTTCTTGGAAAAAAATTAATTACAAATCAAACAGGTCCAGAAGGAAAAATTGTTAATAGAGTTTATATTGAGGAAGCAACAGATATTAGGAAAGAATTATATTTAGGACTAGTTTTTGATAGAAGCTCAGAATGTATAATGGTTGTTGCCTCAACTGAAGGCGGAATGAGTGTTGAGAAAATCTCACAAGAAAAACCAGAAAGTATAATCAGATCAAAAATAGAAGCCGCAGTTGGTATGCAAAAATTCCAAGCAAGAGAAATAGCTTTTGCATTAGGAATTAAACCAGAACTAATATCAAGAATAGCAAATACTATAATAGGATGTTATCGAGCTTTTAGTGAATTAGATGCTACTATGGTTGAAGTAAACCCTTTAGTTATTTCAGAACAAGAACAAATCTTAGCCTTAGATTGTAAAATGAGCTTTGATAACAATGCTTTATTTAGAAGAAACCAAGTTTCAGAACTTAGAGACAAAACACAAGAAAATGTAAATGAAGTTTATGCATCTGATAGAGGTCTTAACTATGTAAGTCTTGATGGAAATATTGGGAATATAATTAATGGCGCAGGTTTAGCTATGGCATCAATGGACATGATTAAATTAGCAGGGGGTGAGCCAGCAAATTTTCTTGATGTTGGTGGAGGTGCTACGCCTGAAAAAATTGTTAAAGCATTTAAATTAATATTAATGGATAAAAAAGTAAAAGTTATATTAGTTAATATTTTTGCAGGTATTAATAGGTGTGATTGGGTAGCAGAAGGGATAATTCAAGCTTTACAAAAAATAGAAATTAATATGCCCCTTGTGATACGTTTAGCTGGAACCAATGTTGAAAAAGGTAATAAAATTTTAAAAGAAAGTAAGATTAATTATATTGAAGCAACAACCTTAGAAGATGCCGCAAATAAAGCTGTAAAAGCCTTGAAAGAATTAACAAAATAACCATGACAATATTAATTGACGAAAAAACAAAAATAATAGTTCAAGGTTTTACTGGTAAAATAGGATCTTTTCATTCATATGAAATGATAAAATATGGCACAAACATTGTTGGAGGAGTGACACCTGGAAAAGGTGGGCAGACTCATTTAGATCTTCCTGTTTTTAACACAGTTAAAGAGGCAGTAAAAAATACAGGAGCAAGTGCTTCAGTGTTATTTGTGCCTCCAGCATTTGCTGCAGATTCTGCTATGGAAGCCGCTGATGCAGGAATTAAAACATGTGTTGCAATTACAGACGGAATTCCTTCTCACGATATGATCAAAATAAAACGTTATATGAGAAGATATTCAAAATCAGAAAAAATGACACTTATAGGACCAAATTGTGCTGGAGTTATTAGCCCTGGTAAAGCTCTACTAGGTATAATGCCTGGGCACATTTATAAGGAAGGTAGTGTAGGAATCATTGGTAGATCAGGAACTCTTGGTTACGAAGCAGCACAACAATTAAAAAATTTAGGAATAGGAATTTCTACAAGTGTTGGAATTGGAGGAGATCCTATTAATGGAAGTTCATTTAAAGATATTATTGAAAAATTTGAAGAAGATAAAAATACAGAAATTATTTTAATGATAGGTGAAATTGGTGGACCTCAAGAAGTTGCAGCAGGTAAATTTGCTAAAGAAAATATGACAAAACCTGTAGTTGCTTACATAGCTGGTTTAACAGCTCCTAAAGGAAGAGTTATGGGGCATGCAGGCGCCATAGTTTCCGCATATGGAGAAAGTGCAGTAGAAAAAGTTGAACTCCTGCAAGAGTGTGGTGTAATAATTTCAAAAAACCCATCGATAATGGGAGATACTATAAAACAAGTTTTAAATGGTAAAAAAAATTGATTATAAGATAAGAAATATAGAACTTTCAAAAAATATAAATTTATTAGGAAATATTTTAGGTAAAGTTGTTAAAGAACAAGAAGGAATTAAACTTTATAATAAGATAGAGCAAATAAGGTTTTTATCTAAAGCCAGCAGAGGTGCAAAAAATAAAAAAAAAATTAAATTAAATGAAACAAAAAAATTTCGGCAACTAATATCAAGTATTAACAAATTAAGCTCTAAAGAATCCTTAATAATAGCTCGTTCATTTAGTAAATTTTTAAACTTTTCAAATTTAGCAGAGTCTCTTGATAACGTTCACAAGATCGACGAAAGAAAAAATCAAAAAAAACAAGAATCAGATTCATTTATTATTTTAGAAGATGCAATTGAAAAATTGTTAAAAAAAAAATCTATATCAAAAGAGGAATTTTATAAGTGTGCCAAAAATTTAAAAGTAGATTTAGTTTTAACTGCTCACCCAACAGAGGTAAAAAGAAGAACACTTATACAAAAATATACAGAAGTAAATAATCTCCTAGAAAAATTTAACAAATCAAGGATATTTAAAATAAAAAATATTATAAAAGAAAAAAATATTTTAGAGAGAAATCTTCATGAAGAAATTACTTCAATTTGGAAAACTGATGAATTAAAAAGATCCAAACCAACTCCAGTAGAAGAGACAAAATGGGGATTAGCAGTAATAGAAGATAGCTTGTGGAATACTGTTCCAAAAATTATATCTCGTTATGATAAAGCGGTTCTAGATTATACTGGTAAAAAATTACCAATTGATTATACGCCATTCATATTTGGATCATGGATGGGTGGTGATAGAGACGGCAATCCAAATGTTACAGCAAAAATTACTCAAGAAGTTATTTTTCTATCAAGATGGGAAGCAGCAAATTTATATGAAAAAGAATTTACTAAAATTATTCAAAAACTATCTATGCATGAATGTTCAAATATTATTAAAAAAAAATCAGGAAAAAGCCAAGAGCCTTACAGAGCTTACTTAAGACCAATTAGAGATAAATTAAAAACTACACAAAATGAAATTGAATTATTTTTAAATGAAAAAAAACCTATAAATAATGCTTTAATTGTTCAGTCAATTAATGAGATTATTAACCCTTTAACAATAGTTTATAAATCATTATGCGAAGTTAAATGTGAGGCAATTGCAAATGGTTCAATACTTGATTTATTAAGAAGAGCTTACACATTTGGACTAAATCTTGTAAAATTAGACATACGACAAGAAGCTAGCAGACATAAAAAACTGATGACTAGTATTTGCAAACACATAGGCCTTGGAGATTTTAATAATTGGTCAGAAGATAAAAAAAATAATTTTTTATCAAATGAATTTAATTCTAAACGACCTTTAATATCAAAAGCTATGAAATTTGACAAAGAAGATAGTGAGACGTGGGCTACATTTAAAATGATTTCAAAATTACCAAAAGAATGTATGGGCGCATATGTTATCTCTATGGCATCAAAAGTATCGGATATATTGACAGTTTTGGTTCTTCAAAAAAAATCTGGAATTAAATCTTGTTTACGAACAGTTCCATTATTTGAAACTTTATTAGATCTTCAAAATGCAAATAAGGTAATAAAACAACTTTATGGTATCTCCTGGTATTTAAAATATTTTAAAAAAAACCAAGAAGTGATGATTGGGTACTCAGATTCTAGTAAGGATGCGGGAAAGCTTGCTGCAAGTTGGGCGCAGTACTGTGCCCAAGAAGAACTACAAAATGTTTCAAATGAATACAATGTCAATTTAACTTTATTTCATGGTCGAGGAGGATCAGTAGGAAGAGGCGGTGGACCAATATATGAAGCACTATTATCTCAACCACCAGGAACTGTTAATGGGCATACAAGAGTAACTGAACAAGGAGAAGTTATACAGCAAAAATATGCAACTGAATCTTTGGCAGAGTATAACTTGGGCACATATATAGGCTCTGTTTTAGAGGCAACTCTGTCCCCACCAATAAAACCAAAAAAGCAATGGCGAAAGTTAATGGAGGAGATGAGTAAAATTTCCAGTAAAGACTATCGAAGTAATCTTAATGATAAAGATTTTTTAAAATATTATTTCAAAATAACACCACAAAAAATACTAGAACAGTTATCGATTGGTTCAAGACCAACAAAAAGAAATAAATCCAAAGACATTAAAAGTTTAAGAGCAATACCATGGGTATTTGCATGGACTCAAATACGTTTCCTTCTGACTGCATGGCTCGGAACTTTTAAAGCTTTAAATTTTGGAATAAAAAGTAAAAATATATTAAAAGAAATGGTGGTTAGGTGGCCTTTTTTTAATGCACAGATGGATATGCTGGATATGGTGCTAGTAAAAACAGATCAAAGAGTAAGTAAACTTTATGAAGAATGCTTAGGAGATAAAAATTTAAAATCTACAGGTGAAAGATTAAGAAAAGAATTATTATCACTGATACAAGTAAATAAAAAAATTATTCCTAATTATATTATAGAAAAAAGAAAAGAATATAGAAAATCTATTAGAATAAGAAATACCTATGCTGAAGTATTGAATATTTTACAAGCAGACATAATGAAAAAGTTAAATAAACCAAAATTAAAAATTAAAGATAAAAAATACTTAAAAGATGCAATGTTAATTACAATTGCTGGTATTGCAGCTGCCATGAAAAACGTTGGATAACCTTAAAGAACCAAGCCTTTTAAAGTTTCTATATATTCTTCAAACTCTTTTACAAAAGATTCAGTAGGTTTAATATTTTTTTTTCTTTGATCTGTTGATGTTTTTTCTAAAAAGAAAAATTTTTTTTCACATGCTTCGTTAATTATTAGTGCAGATTTTGGTCTCGAAGTTTTAAAAAGTTTTGTTTTGAGTTCTTCTACTGATAATTTTTCTTCATGTTTATATGCCGACATAACTAGTAGCATCATGTGATAATGTGAAGGTGATTTTCTAAAAAAGTAGTTACTTGAAGTGTGTGAATGTCTCATTTGTTCTTCCCAAAAATTTAGTAAATCTTTTGTTTTTTGCATTTAAGCTCTAACCTTCGATTTTGTTGGATCATAGAATGGAAAAGGAACAACCTTTGCACCAATTCTTTTTTGATGACCATCAAGTTTACCCACCTCAACTTCAGTCCCTACTTCTGCATACTTTACATCAATTTTGCAAAGTGCAATATTTTTACTAAGTTTAGGAGATAGCATTCCACTAGTTATTACCCCGACTTGTCCACGACCTATATGAACACAATCCCCATTTACTGCTGGTTCATGACCAACTAATTCCAAACCAACTAATTTTTTTTGTGGATTTGCTTTTCTCTTAATTAATTCTTCTTTACCAATGAAATTATCTTCTTTAGTTTTAAGTGGAACGGTAAATCCAATTCCAGCTTCAAATGGATCTGTTTGATCATCAAATTCATAACCAAAAAAAATGAGACCAGCTTCAATACGAAGCATATCCAATGCTTCCAACCCTAATGGGGTAATATCAAATTCTTTTCCAGCTTCCCAAACTTTATTCCATACTTCACTAGCATCTTTTGGATGACACCATATTTCATAACCAAGTTCACCAGTATAACCTGTTCTAGATACAACAATAGGTGTGCCTGTTTCATGATCTATTCTTGCAATATTAAACCTGAACCATTCTAGCTCAGTGATTGACGGCTGTATTGGAGGTGTCCATACAAATTTTTCTAAAATTTTTCTACTATTGGGTCCTTGAACTGCAATGTTATGAATATGATCTGTTGCAGATTTTATCCAAACTTTATAATTTTTCTTTTTAGCTTGATCTTTTAGCCATTCACCACTGTACTCATCTCCACCAATCCATCTAAAGTTATCCTGTCCTAATTTAAATAATGTACCATCATCTAGCATGCACCCATTTTCATAACACATTGCTGTATAAACAACTTGTCCTACGGATAATTTCTTAATATTTCTTGTAAGAGTATATTGCATTAAGTTTTCCGCATCTGGTCCCAAGATTTCAAACTTTCTAAGAGGTGATAAGTCAGTGGCTATTGCACTTTCTCTGCACGCTGTGTATTCTTTTATAGTTCCAGAATTAGTAAAATTATTTGCAAGCCAGAAACCTTTATATTCAATAAAATTTCTTGTTAGCTCCGATGTTTTTTTGTGAAAACCAGTTTCTTGAGTTAGTTTTGGTTCTGAGTCTGTTTTCATTCTAAATGCTATCGCTTTTGAATATTTTTTTTCCTTTGGATAAGTTCTAACAAATATATCGGTAGGGTTCCAGCCATTTGCCGCATCTACATCACATGGGCAAGCTGAAGAAATGCATGTTAAGTCTTTTAATGCTCTAAATAAGACATAATCGCCTGGTCTTGAGTAAGGCTCATCAAAGCTAGCAACATTGTTTGCATCAATTGCTGTATTAAAAAAAAGATTTATAGCAGACCAACCCTTTCGAGGATTAACATCGTATTTTTTTAAACCTTTATTGAAGTTATCTGTACAATTAATATGACCCATATACCCCATGTCTTCATAATACTTGGATGTACAAGCGAGATTAAAAGTGTCGTGTCTACCAACTGTATCTCTTATAACATCAATCATTGCCTCGTGATCATTATCATAAAATTTTGAAAATAATCCAGGACCAGGGTAAGCGCCACCCATAAATGTTCGTGTTGCTTTATCATCTATAATGTTTTCAATTCCATCATTTAGTTTTTGTGTATCAAAAGCTAAAAAATCAGAACATTGTCTTCCACCTGGATCAATTATCTGAATGTACTCTCCAGCTTTGACAGCATAAGTTTCCGCAGTTCTTCTTTGAACAAGTTTTTCAAAAATCGGATCACTAAGTGGATCTGGTAGAATAAATTGTTCATCTGTTTCTGAAAATTTTGCTTTATTCAAAAAAATAGTTAGATCTGTTGGTGGATTTTGTTCATGAACATTCATTACATCGCCAGGTGCAGCAATCATTACAATACATTTATCTTTTGAAGTTAAGGTTATTTTTTCACCCATAAAACAATCTTCACTAAAAATAATAGATGATTTAGTTTTACCAAGGTCTAAATTTTTTTTCTTAAATAGTTTTGAAATTTTTTCATCATTAGCAATGGCTCTTTTTGAAAAATCTGCACTGGCATTTTCTTTTAAATTTAAAATTGATAAATCTGATTTACCTTTTGAGTTGAAAACAATTATTTCACAAATTTGTCCTCCTTCTTCATTAATGATTTCTATTTTATCTTCTGGTGAAACTTCTATTACAGAGAGACCACCACCTCTTACAAAATATTTTTCAACTCCAGGTGGTAAAGTTTTTAATCCAGGATTTTTAATGTTTAAACTTGTTTGCATTTAAAATTATTATTATCTAATTCTAGCAACACTAATTCATTAAGTAAATTAGAGTATCAATAAAAATTAGATATAATTGATATAAATATCCAGTATTGACTAAAATTTTAAATAAGAACATACTTATAAAAGAAACAATAAATAAGGGAGAAAAAATATGAAATCAAAAAACCTTCCATTAATTATAGGTGGAATAATATTAATAATAGCTGTCATTTTTTTTGCGACTAAAGATAGCAAAAAAGCAGTTGTTACAGGAAAAGATAGTAGTGCTCCTATCGTAATTGCAACTCATAACTGGTCAAGCCAAATTGTAATGGCTTACGTTATTGGTGGTATTTTCGAAGAAATGGGGAACAATGTATCGTATGTGAACACTGACTCACAAGCTGTGTATGAATCTATGCGTATAGGAGATGTAACTATAGTACACGAAGTTTGGGAATCTGCTTTTGGTAAATCATTTACTACAGCTATGGAAAAAGGCGGTGTACTTGATTGGGGTGATCATGAAGCAAGAAGTCTTGAAGATATGGGATATCCAAACTGGGTTACTGACAAAGGATTATGTCCTGGTCTGCCAGATTGGACTGCTTTAAAAAATCCTGATTGTGCTAAAAACTTTGCTACGCCTGATTCAGGTGGAAAAGGTCGTTGGTTAGAAGGACCGCAAACTTGGCATCAAGATTTGATGCCTCAGCGTATGACGGCGCTTGGATTAGATGATCTATGGACAGTTAAATTTGCTGGTAGTGCCGATGCACTTTGGGCAGAACTAAAAGCGGCTGAAAAAGAAGGAAGAGGAACTATAATATTTAACTGGACACCAAACTTTACAGATGGTGCTGGTTTTACATTTATAGACTTCCCTCCATACTCTGCTGGTTGTAGACCAGAAGATGGTGGTGATGGAAAATGTGGTTCGCCAGATGGTTATTTGAAAAAGGCTGTAAATGCAGACTTCCCAACAACTCATCCAGCGGCAGCAGCAGCGTTTAAGAAAATGGCATTTTCTACAAGTCATATTGGAGCAATGGCAGCTTCAGTTGACCTTGACAAAATGACACACGAAGATGCAGCTAAAAAATGGTTAGCTGACAATGAGAGTGTTTGGAAAGCTTTTACCAACTAGGATAAAAGTTAATAAATTAAAACCTCCCCCAACATAGTTGGGGGAGGTTTTTAATGGTTGTGTCCCCACA
>CAJQTO010000047.1 GCA_905620465.1 uncultured Candidatus Pelagibacter sp.
TGAGAAAAAAATAATTATTACAAATCTAAGTAAAAAAATTATTTTTAAAGAAGGTAAAATTTTACAAAGCCTTTATAAAACTGCAACAGATTTAAATATAAGTCCAAGTGTAATTATTGAATTTGCTAGAATATATGGTTTTCAAGTTGATTTTCAAAGAGACCTAAGAAAAAATGATAATTTTCAAATTCTTTATGAAGTTTTTGAGGATGATAATGGTAAGGTTTATGAAACTGGTAATATTATTTTTGCCGACCTTAAATTAAGTGGAGTAAATAATTCTTTTTACTATTTTGGTGAAAAAAAAAGTGAAGGTCACTATGATAAAAATGGTAAAAGTGTAAAAAAAGCATTAATGAAAACTCCAATTAATGGTTCAAGATTATCTTCTTCATTTGGAATGAGAAAACATCCTATTGATGGTTACAATAAAATGCACAGAGGAACTGATTTTGCAGCCCCCATGAATACTCCTATTATGGCATCCGGAGATGGAATTATTACTAGAGCAAAATGGTGTGGTGGTGGTGGAAATTGCATAAAAATCAAACACAATTCAGTTTATCAAACTGTCTATGCTCACATGTCAAAATTTGCACGTGGCCTTAAATTAGGTAAAAGAGTTAAGCAAGGACAAATAATTGGTTTTGTAGGTTCTACTGGTAACTCTACTGGTCCTCATTTGCATTATGAAGTAATTGAAAATGGAAAAAAAATTAATTCTCAAAAATTAAAGCTACCTTCTGGCAAAATATTGAATAATAAACAAAGAGAATTATTTGAAGTTACTAAAATAAAAATAGATGTTTTAAAGTCAGAATTAATTATGGGTTTGAATTAACTTGTAGCTAATTTTTCTTCTATTGGCTTTACAAGCTTTTTTTCCTTAGATTCTTCCAGTTTTTTGGTAATATCTTTTTTTTCTACCTTAATTTGAGCAACATCTTCTATCGGTTTGATGTCAACTTTAACTTCTCTCTTCTTTTCTTGTTCATTCAACACTCTGGTAAAATGGTCTGCGTACTGAAAGTAACTTTCAGACAAAATTTTATCTTCACTTGCTAAAGCTTCTCTTGCTAAATCATTATATTTTTCAATTAATTTTGCTGCATTATGATTATTTCCAGCTGATGTATTTCTTGAAAATTTATCATGATTTGAAAAATTCGAGCCATCATCATTTCTTCTAAAAGGAGGTCTTCTATTATTGTTGCTTCTAAAAGAAGGTCTTCTACCTTTATAGCTACTATTACTTCTAAATGTTACCATATGATTAAATTAATCTTTTAAATTTTAGTGCTGATTATACAGCGATAGTTGTTTCCATAGTCTTTTAGAGCTTTGTTAACATAAAAACCTTCTTTATTTAATATTTCTTTAACTTTATTTTTTTGGTTAAAACCAAACTCTAAAATAAATTTACCATTTTTCTTAATCAATTTACTTGCTTTACTTACAACTTTTCTAATTTTTGAAAAACCATCAAACCCACCACTTAAAGCTAACTTTGGTTCATAATTAGCAACGTCTTTTTCCAAATATTTTAAACTAAACAACTCAATATATGGAGGATTTGAAACAATTAGATCATATTTACCTATTTTAAAATTGTCAACATCTGAATTATAAAATTTAACTCTATTGTTCAGTTTGAGTTTTTTTGCATTCAATTTACTTATATCTATACTTTTTTTCGAAATGTCTATCCCTATTCCATAAAAATTAGCTCTTTCCTTTAATATAGATAAAAGGATACACCCTGACCCAGTCCCGATATCAAGAACTTGTAATTGAGAGTTCTTTGAATAGATTTTTAAAACTTGTTCTACTATTATCTCTGTATCTGGTCTTGGAATTAAAACATTTTTGTTTACATAAAATTCACTTTTCCAAAATTCTTTTTTATTTATCAAATAAGCTATTGGTTCCCCCTTCTTTCTTCTTTCGATTAAACTATTAAAGCAATCTAAGTGCTCATTGTTTAAAATTTCTTTAGGATTTAACATAATATGTTTTTTACCTTTATTAATCGACTCAGATAGAAGTATTTCACTATCAAGATATGGGTTTGCAATATTATTATTTTTTAAGATATTTTTTCCTTTATTTATTATATTTTGAATATTCATTTTTAACTTAAGTTGCTCAATTTTTCTTCTTGCGCTTGTAGTGTTAAACTTTCCACCATCTCATCAAATGCTTCACCTTCTAAAAACTCTTCAAGTCTGTGTAGAGTTAGATTAATACGATGGTCTGTTACTCTTCCTTGTGGAAAATTATATGTTCTAATTCTTTCTGACCTATCTCCAGTTCCTATTTTATTTTTTCTATCTGCAGATCTTTCTTGGTCAATTCTTGACCTTTCTAAGTCATAAAGTCTTGCTCTTAAAATAAGCATGCCTTTTGCTTTATTTTTATGTTGTGATTTTTGATCTTGTTGAGACACAGATAGACCAGTTGGAATATGAGTAATTCTCACTGCACTATCGGTTGTATTCACTGATTGTCCACCAGGTCCACCAGCTCTAAAAACATCAATACGTAAATCAGATTCATTAATCTTTAAATCAACTTCTTCTGCTTCTGGTAAAACAGCAACAGTTGCCGCAGACGTATGTACTCTTCCTTGTGTTTCTGTGTCTGGAACTCTCTGAACACGATGAACTCCACTTTCATATTTTAGTGTTGAATAAATATTTTTTCCCTTAATAGATGCAATTACTTCTTTTAATCCACCAGCTTCACTTTGTGACATACTAATTAAATCTAATTCCCATTTTTTTTTATGACTTACTTTTTCATACATTTTAAAAAGGTCAGCAGCAAATAAACTTGCTTCTAACCCTCCCGTTCCTGCTCTGATTTCTATAATAGCATTCTTTTTATCAGCTTCATCTTTTGGTAATAAAAATAATTTTAATCTTTTTTCTATTAATTCATTTTCCGATTTAAGATCTTTTAGCTCAGTGTCAGCCATAGTTTTAAATTCCTCATCACTGCTTGGATCCTCTAAAATTTTTTCTATATCTTTTTTTTCATTTTCATATGAAAAATACTTCTTGGCATGTTCGATTACTTCATTTAAATCGGAATACTCTTTAGATTTCTCAGCAAAAAGTTTTTTATCTACCTCACCTGACGATAGTTCTTTTTCCAGCACAGAATGTTTGGATATTAAATCTTCTATAGTTTTTAAGGGTATCATTATAATTTTTTTTCTAGCTCAGCTGCTTTTTTTTCTACCTGACTCACTACTTCCGAAATGATATTATCAGTTAATACTTTTTCTGATTGTATGCCAGACAAATAAAGCATGTTGCTTCCTTTTCCACCTCCAGTAATTCCTATATCTGTCATTGCAGCTTCTCCTGGGCCGTTAACAACACATCCAATTATTGATAGTGTTATCGGTGTTTTTATGTGAGAAAGTTTTTCCTCTAGAATTTTAACTGTATTTATTACTGGAAATGCCTGTCTAGCGCATGATGGACATGAAATAATTTTTACTCCTCTATTTCTTAGGTTTAAAGATTTTAATATCTCATTACCTATTTTAATTTCTTTAGGGGGGTCATCAGACAAGGAAATTCTTATTGTGTCGC
Source organism: uncultured Candidatus Pelagibacter sp. (assembly GCA_905620465.1). GTDB lineage: Bacteria > Pseudomonadota > Alphaproteobacteria > Pelagibacterales > Pelagibacteraceae > Pelagibacter. The sequence continues at coordinate 3,603 of CAJQTO010000047.1, forward strand.
CGATTCCATCCATTAAAAGTGCCCCCAATCCTATGGATGATTTTATGCTTCCAGAAACAAAACTGCCTGCTTCAGTAATTCCTAAGTGTAAAGGGTAATTAGTAACTTTTGAAAGTTGACGATATGCAGCTATAGATAAAAAAACATCTGAAGATTTAACACTAATTTTAAAATTAAAAAAATCTTGATCTTCTAAAATTTTAATATTTCTTTGAGCACTTTCAACTAAGGCCTCAGGACACGGTTCTTTATATTTTTCTAAAATATCTTTCTCAAGAGATCCAGCATTTACACCTATTCTTACTGAGCAATCATTATTTTTAGCTGCACTTAAAACTTCATGAATTTTTAATTTATCCCCTATATTTCCTGGATTAATTCTTAGGCATTTTGCACCACTTTCAGCTGCTTCAACTGCTCTTTTATAATGAAAATGTATATCTGCAACTATTGGTATGGAAACATGTTTAACTATATCTTTGAGCGCTAAAGTAGATTCTTTATCTGGACACGAGACTCTTACAATGTCTGCACCTTCTTCAGCGATATCATTTATTTGATTAATTGTGGCTTTAACATCTGTTGTTAAAGTATTTGTCATAGACTGAACTGATATTGGATTATCTCCACCAACTTTAACTTCACCAACACTAATTACTTTAGTTTTTTTTCGCTTAATGTCTCTAAAAGGTCTTATGCTCATTATATTTGATCTAATTTAAATTCTTTATGAAGGGCAACTATAGCTTTTTTTACACATTTGTTAGAAATCAAAACTGAAATTTTTATTTCAGAAGTTGAAATAACCATAATATTAATTTTTTTTGAAGCTAGTGCTTGAAACATTCTATAAGTAATTCCAGGAGTTGTAATCATGCCAACTCCAATGATTGATACTTTAGAAACATTGCTATTATATGAAAATTTTCTAAAAGAGATTCTTTTATTTTTTTTTATAATTTTTTCAGTTTTTTTTAAATCTTCTAATTTAATAGTAAATGTTAAGTCTGTTTCTTTACTGTTTAATGAAATGTTTTGCACCACCATATCTACATTAATTTGATTAAGTGATAATGGTTTAAAAATCGAAGCTGCTACACCCGGTTTATCCTTAACACCAATCATTGTAACTTTGGCATCATTTTTGGTTGAGGTAATTCCAGTTATAATTTGATTGCTAAAAGCTTTTTTAGTACCTGTTATTAAAGTGCCTTTCTTTTTTGAAAATGAAGATTTAACTGAAAAGCTTACATTGTTTAATTTGGCATCTTGAACTGAGGTTGGTTGCATAACTTTAGCTCCAAGAGATGCCATTTCAAGCATTTCATCGTAAGAAATTTTATCAATTTTTTTTGCTTTTGAGTGTTTTCTTGGATCTGTGGTATACACACCATCCACATCTGTATAGATATCACATGCACTAGCATTAAAAAACTTTGCTAACATTATTGCAGACGCATCAGTTCCACCTCTACCCAATGTTGTAATCCTATTATCCGAGTTAATCCCTTGAAAACCAGTTATGATTGGTATTCCACCAGAATTAATAAATTTTAATATTTTATTTTTATTTATTTTACTAATTCTTGATGCGCTATGAGGACCATCAGTAATAATGGGAACTTGCCAAGACATCCAGGATCTCGCTTTATACCCTAGATGCTTCAGTCTTCCCGCTATTAGTGCACAAGCAACCTGTTCACCCGATGATAATAAAACATCATATTCTGCAGAATCAAAATTATTACTCAATTCTGTTGTTTTTTTTATTAAATCATTAGTTACTCCACTCATTGCAGAGGAAACCACAATTACTCTTGAATTTTTCTTTTTATAAGCTGCTATTATTTTAGCTACTTTTTTGATTCTCTCTATATTTCCTACAGAAGTTCCACCGAACTTTAATACAACAGTTTTCATTGATTATTATATTTAATTTATATTTGATAAAATACATCTTAATTGTTATGTCCACAAGTGATCTATTATGAATTCAATAAATAAAAGAGAAATAGAAAAATTTTCTAAAATTGCTGAAGAATGGTGGAATCCTAATGGAAAATTTAAACCTTTGCACAATTTTAACCCTATAAGAATTAAATATATAAAAGAAAATATAGTTAAAGACTTCAATATAAAATCATCTAATAAACCATTAAAAAATATTAAGATACTAGATATTGGATGTGGTGGAGGATTGTTGTCTGAACCAATGTGCAGATTGGGTGCAAGTGTGATTGGAATAGATGCATCAAAAAAAAATATTGAAGTTGCAAAATTTCATGCAAAAAAAAATAAGCTTAAAATTACTTATAAAGTAGCATCACCTGAAACCCTAAAAACTAATGTAAAGTTTGACATAATTTTAAATATGGAAATAGTTGAACATGTAGAAGATATAAATTTTTTTATCAAAGAAAGTTCAAAACTATTAAAAAAAAATGGAATAATGTTTATTGCAACTTTAAATAAAACATTAAAATCATATGTGTTTGCAATTATTGGAGCTGAATATGTTTTAAAATGGTTACCTATTGGAACTCATGATTGGGAAAAATTTATTAAACCTAATGATCTAATAAATATTTCAAAAAAAAATAATCTATCATTAAAAAAAATAGATGGGATGAAATTTAACATATTGGATGATAGTTGGAAAATAAGTAATGATACTTCTGTTAATTATATTGTTAAATTAAAAAAAAATTAATTATTACTATCTTTATTCCAAGGTATTATTTCTGCCTCTATTCCTTCTTCTCTTAATTCTTTAAGTTCTTCTTTAGTTGCAGAACCATAAATACCTTTTGATTTTTTTTTGTTTTTGTAATGTATTGATCGAGCTTCATATGCAAAATTTTCCCCAACATAATTAAAGTTTTTTTGGATAAATTTTTGATATTCGTTTATTCTTTTCTTAATTTTTTTATATTTGTCATCCTCGATATTAATTTTACTCTTATTTTTTAACGTCAATACATTTGGTGACATTAAGGTTTTTTGCACATTTATTGAATCACAAATATAACAGTTAAGAAAATTTTTTTTTTTTAGTTTTTCGTATTCTTTTGATGAAGAGAACCAGCTATCAAAATAATTGTTACAATCTTTACAGATAAGTTTATATTTAATCATAATTCATAAAATTAATTTAATCACTTATTAGCTTCTATAGTCTGAATTAATTTCTATATACTTTTTGGTTAAATCCATTGTATATACTGTAAAATTTTTTGATCCCATCTCAAGATTTATTGATAAATCTACTTTTTCACTTTTTATATAATTTGCGACATCAGTTTCATTATAATTTTCTACAAGCTGCCCTTTTTCTATAATTTTAAAATCTCCAAACATAATTGATAATTTTTTTATATTAATATATACTCCTGCTTTACCAACTGCCATAACTACTCTTCCCCAATTTGGATCTTCTCCTGCTATTGCCGTTTTAACTAATGGAGAGTTTGCAATTGAAAAACAAATTTTTTTTGCTTCTTCTACTGTTTTTGTTTTTTTTACATTTATCGTAATAAATTTAGTTGCTCCTTCACCGTCTGATACTATTCTTTTTGCTAAATTTAATAGAACTGAATTTAATGCTTTATCAAAATCTTTTATTTTTTTATCACTAATTTTTTTTATAATTAAATTTTTTTTTTTTGCTGTTGAAAAAATTGAAACCATGTCATTTGTACTTGTGTCTCCATCACAGCTTATCGCATTAAAAGTTGTTTCAATATTTTTTTTGAGTAATTTTTTTAAAATATCATTTGAAAGGTTTGCATCAGTGAATATATAACCCAGTGTTGTGGCCATATTTGGATAAATCATTCCTGAACCTTTAGCTATTCCATATATTTTAATTTTTACATTACCAATTTTACATTCTTCCATTGCAAGTTTTGGCTTTGTATCAGTTGTCATTATGCCTAATGCTGCCTTGATCCATATTAACTTGTTTTGTGTGTATCTAATTTTATTAACGAGTTCTGGAATATTTCTTTTTATTTTTTCGGTTGGATACTTTTCTCCTATGGTACCCGTGCATCCAAAAATAATTTCACTAGATAAAACTTTTTTTGGATGATCTTCGTCTTCTTTTTGTTTCTTAGATAGTTGTATTGAGAGCTCTTCAGCTATTTCTTTTAAGCCTTGATAACCTTTTGCACCAGTAAAAGAGTTTGCATTTCTAGTATTAACGACTAATGATTTTATTTTTTTACTTTTCGAATTTAAATTCCATTTTATATTTTCTGAAATTATTTTTGACTTGGTATAAACTGATGCGTAATTTGCACCCTCTCTAAAATAAAACATAACCAAATCATCTCTGTCCTTACCATATAAATTGGCACTAATAGTAGATATTGAAAGTCCATCAATATGATCCAAGTCTTGAAAGTCACTAATTTTTGACTTTAAGAACACCTTGTTTACAATGTTTTCTAAATTTATTTTCATGCTATTTAAAATATTTATTTAATACCTATATTAAAAGTTGTAATTAAATAATATACCAAAAAATATTAGATGCTAAATCCTTTAAATTTTCTTTTAAAATTCATTAAATCAAGCAACCAAAAAGAGCTTGATAGAATTGCTAAAATTGTTGATAAAGTTAACTCTTATGAAGATAGGATCAAAAATATCCTCGATGAAGATTTTCCTGCAAAAACTCTTGAATTAAAAGAAAGACTTAAAAAAGGAGAAAATATCGATGAGCTATTACCAGAAGCATTTGCCTTAGTAAGAGAAGCGTCAAAAAGAACTCGTAAAGAACGACATTATGATGCACAGATAATTGGTGGTGTTGTTCTTCATGAGGGTAAAATTTCCGAGATGAGAACTGGTGAAGGAAAAACTTTAACAATTACTCTTGCCGCTTACTTAAATGCCTTAAATGAGAATGGTGTACACATTGTGACTGTTAATGATTATCTAGCAAAAAGAGATTCCTTGGATATGGGTGAAATTTATAAATTTTTAGGGTTAACTTCCGGTTATATAAACAATGATCAAGACGACCATGAAAGAAAGAAAAATTATGACCTTGATATTACATATGCAACAAATAGTGAGCTTGGATTTGATTACCTAAGAGACAATATGAAATTCTCAAAAGATCAAATGGTTCAGAGAGCACATTTTTATTGTATAGTTGATGAAATAGATTCCTGTTTAATTGATGAAGCAAGAACTCCTTTGGTTATTTCTGGTGCTGCTGAAAATAAAACTGAACAATATCTCGCAATAGATAAGTTGGTTAAAAAATTAAATACAGAAGATTATGAAATTGATGAAAAAGATAAAAATATTTTACTTACCAATCAAGGTATAAACAATGTTGAAAAAATATTTTCTGCTGCTCGTATTCTAAAAAATAATAATTTTTATGATCCTGAAAACTTAGAATTGGTTCATCATGTCAACCAATCATTGAGAGCAAATCATTTATTTGAAAAAGGTAGGGATTATATAATTCAAGACAGTTCTTTAAAAATTATTGATGAGCTTACAGGAAGAATTTTAGAAGGAAGAAGATTTGGTGATGGACTTCATCAGGCTCTTGAAGCAAAAGAAAATATTGATGTACAGGCTGAAAATCAAACGTTGGCATCAATTACCTATCAAAATTATTTTAAACTCTATAATAAAATATCAGGGTGTACTGGAACTGCCGCAACTGAAGCAGAAGAATTTTATGAAATATATAATCTTGCTGTAGTAATTATTCCTACTAATAAAAAGATGATTAGAAAAGATTGGAATGATCAGATTTTTAGAACAGAATTAGAAAAAAATAAAGCGATAGTAGCAAAAATTTTAGAGTGCAATAAGTCAGGCCAACCAGTTTTAGTTTTTACATCGAGTATTAATAAATCAGAAATATATTCTAAACTTTTAGATGGTGTAAAAATAAAACATACTGTTTTAAATGCCAAAAACCATGAAAATGAGGCTGAAATAATAGCTAATGCTGGTAAGCTTAATTCAATTATAATAACTACAAGTATATCAGGAAGAGGTGTGGATATACAGCTTGGTGGTAAAAAAGGAAGCCAGCCAGAAACTGAGTTGATCTTAAATAAAAATAAAATTAAATCTTTAGGTGGTTTATTTGTGATTGGTACCGAGAGAATGGAGTCCAGAAGAGTTGATAATCAAGCAAGAGGAAGAGCGGGTCGTCAAGGAGATGAGGGAAACTCAATTTTCTATGTAAGTTTAGAAGATGATTTAATGAGAATATTTGGTTCCGAATCTATGAATAATATTCTTCAAAAACTTGGATTAAAGGATGGAGAGAGTATTGATCATCCATGGATTAACAAGGCGCTAGAAAGAGCTCAACAAAAAGTAGAGTCAAGAAACTTTGATATAAGAAAAACTTTATTAAAATTTGATAATGTTTTAAATGATCAGCGACATGTGATCTTCTCTCAAAGAAAAAATGTGATGAATAGTGAAAAAATCTTTGATTATTCAGATGA
>CAJQTO010000048.1 GCA_905620465.1 uncultured Candidatus Pelagibacter sp.
AAAAAAATTCTTATATTATGATACTGGCGTTAAGGGTGTTCAAAAAAACCTTAGTCAATGCAATATAATCTTCGATTGTACATCGGCAAATTCAAATATAATAATTACTAAAAAATTAAAAAATTTAATTAAAGGTAAATTTTATATTAATTTGACACCATCAATTTTTGGGAAATATGTAGTTCCTTATTTTAATCAACATAAAATACCGAATGAAGTTAATTTAATTACATGTGGAGGACAAACATCAATACCAATAATTTCTTCATTTAAAAAAATTTTAAAAGAAAAACTTATTTATTCAGAGCTTGTATCTAGTATATCTTCTAAAAGTGCTGGAATAGCCACTAGACATAATATTAATGAATATATAATTAATACTGAGAATGCTATTAAGCAACTAGCTAAAATTAAAAAAACTAAAGTAATTATAAACCTAAATCCATCGATCCCCCCGGTTAATATGATGAATTCTCTATTCTTTGAATTAAAAAGCTCAATTAGTTTAAAAGATTATTCAAATTTAAAAAAAGAATTAAAAAAAATTAATAGCCGAATAAAATTCTACATACCAGATTATAATGCGACATTATTTAAAACATTTGATAATAAAGTTTTAAGAGTTACCGTAAGGGTTATTGGACAAGGTGATTATCTTCCAACTTATGCGGGTAATCTAGATATAATAACATCATCTGCAGTTTATTTATCACAACAAATTAATCAAAATTATTTTAATGTTAAAAATTAAAAATAAAGCAATAATTAGTGACGTTACTTTGCGTGATGGAAATCATGCAGTTAATCATTCTATTAACGAAAAAGTAATAAGGAATTACTGTGAATTTATTGAAGAAGCAGGTGTAAATATTGTTGAAGTTGGACATGGAAATGGTCTTGGAGCCTCATCTTTGTCAATTGGAAGATCAAATATTTCTGATGAAAAAGCTCTTAAAACAGCAAGATCAGCATTAAAAAAAACTAAATTATCTATTCATTCAATTCCTGGTTTTTCAAGAATTGATGATTTAAAAAAAGCAATCGATTGTGGGGTTGATATTTTTAGAATAGGAACAAATTCAACTGAAATTGATACTACTTTTTCTCAAATAGAATTTTGTAAAAAAAATAAAGTTGAGTATTGGGGTGTTTTAATGATGGCTCACCTTGTTTACGATAAAAAAAAAACATATCTAGAAAAGGTTAAATTTCTTAAGAGCTTAGGTGTTAAGACTATTATAATCATGGATTCAGCAGGTATTTTTTTACCAAATGACATTAAAAATATTGTTTCTAATATTAAAAATAAATTTAAGATAAGGGTAGGCTTTCATGGGCATAATAATTTTGGGTGTGCTGTATGGAATAGTATAGTTGCATTTTTATATGGTGCTGAAATAATTGATGTATCTATTAAGGGTTTTGGAGCAGGCGCTGGAAATACTCAAATGGATGTTTTTTTAACTGTATTAGAAAAAATGAATGTTAAAACAAATTTTAAAATTAATAAGATTTATGAACTTGCAAAAAAATTTCCTAAAATTCTAAAAAAAGAAAAAATACAATATAAAAACCCCTTTTCTGAACCAAAAAATATTATGAGTGCAAACTATGGTCTTTTTTCAGGCTTTGCATCAAAAGTTGATTATTTTTCGGATAAATTTAAGCTCGATGATATAGAAGCTTTTAAAGCCATAGGAAGTAAAAGGCTGGTAGCTGGTCAAGAAGATTTAATTTTTAATATACTTTATAATTTAAAAAAAAAAAAATAATTTATATTTCCTTAGATTTGTCATGAATAGAAATGATCATATTTTTTTTAAGATCTTTCCTAGAAAGTAATGGTGACAAATCTTCTAGAGGTGGTGATATTATTTTCCCCCTTTTATTAATTGTAGTACCTAGTTTTGGATGAAAATATTGTTCTGGGTCCATTAAAACCTCACAAATAATTGGTTTTTTACTATCTAAAATCTTCTTTATTTTATTTTTGTAATCAGTCCAATTTTTGATCAAAAAATACTTCATATTAAACGCTGAAGCTAATTTTCTAAGATTTGGACATGAAATATTAGTATTTTTATTTACAGCAACGTAATTACCTTTAAATAAATTTTTTTGAGTATGTTTGATCATCAAATAACCATCATTATTAAAAATAAAAGTTTTAATTGGAAGATTGTATTCATCTATTGTTTGTAGCTCTTGAAGATTCATCATTATTCCACCATCACAATTTAAACAAATCACATCACCCTTGTTTAAACCAAATGATGCTCCAATTGCACCAGGTAAACCATATCCCATTTCGCCCAAGCCAGTTGATGTCATAATCATTTGATTTTTTTTTAAGTTAATTTTTTGATGTCCACTCAATAAAGCTGTTCCCATATCTGTAACAATACAAGAATTTTTTTTTAAATTATTAGAAAGTTTATCCATAAATTTATAAGAGTTTATATAACCCTTTGTATCATTATGAGTAGGGTGTTCAAGATGAGGAAATATTCTTAAAGTTTTCTTACAATAATTTAACCAATCTTTATTTATTATTTTTTTATTTTTTTGTTTTATGTCAAATTCATTATTTAAAAAATTAATAAAATTTTTTGCATTATCTTTATAAAATAAAAATTTATTCTTGTTATCAAATTTAGAATATTCAGTTTTATCTATGTCCACATAAATTATTTTAGAGTCCCTTGCAAATTCTTTTTCAACATAACCCATCATTGGTATGGATAGTCTCGTACCAATAGAAATTATTAGATCAGAATTTTGTAAAATAATATTTGATGCTCTATTTCCATAAACACCCGGTCTTCCAAAATTTAATTTATGATTTGAATCAATTAGATCTATAGCTGCCCAACTTAAAAAAAATGGTAATTGTAAATTTTTTAGTAGTTTAGGAATTAATTTTTCAGAATTTGATAACTTAATCCCATTACCAAGCCAGAATACAGGTCTTTTTGCATTAAGTATAAGATTTTTTACTTTATTCTGTATATTTGAATTTATTTTTTCTTTTTTATTTTTAGGTTTATATCTTTTTAATTTTTTTTTAATGACTGTACCCTGAATATCTATTGGTATATCCAGCCAAACTGGGCCAGGCCTTGTATCTAAGGTTTGATGAATACAATAATCAAGTTCATATAAAATATTTTCAGCTTTAGTTAATCTTTTTGAGTATTTGGTAATGCCTTCTACCATCTTAGCGCTATCGAACCCTTGAATGCCCCACATTCTAGTATTATTTTTTTTAAATTTTTTCACATATTTTAGATTTTCTTGACCAGAAATTATTATGCCAGGCATTGAGTCAGCCCAAGCGCTGATTACACCAGTTATTGCATTAGCACTTGCACCACCAGCTGTAACTAAAACTACAGCAATTTTTTTTGTAACTCTATAATAAGTTTGCATAGCCATTGTTAATGACTGTTCATGATGCATACAGACAATTTTTGTATAATTAAGCTTATTTATTGAATCAAAAATATGTGAATTAGCTGAAC
>CAJQTO010000049.1 GCA_905620465.1 uncultured Candidatus Pelagibacter sp.
AAAAAATAAATTTAAAAAATTAAAAAATATTGGAGTTTGGTGTTAATAAGGGTTGTTCGACATCTTTATTCTTAAGATTCTGCCAACAAACAAAGAGTAAACTAATTTCAGTAGATACCATTGATTGTTCAAAATTATTTAATGATAAAAATTGGAAATTTATAAAATGTAGAGATGATGAATTTATTAAAATTAATAAGATTGTAAAATGAATAAACTTAAAGACACTTTTGGAAGAAAATTTCCCTACATAAGATTGTCTATTACTGATATTTGTAATTATAAGTGTACTTACTGTTTGCCCCAAGGTTATAAAAAAACACCAGGAGATATGAGGAGTTTTATGACCGCTGAAGAAATATCAAGATTAACTAAAGCTTTAGCGGAACTAGGTGTTTGTAAAATAAGGTTAACTGGTGGAGAGCCCACAGTTAGGAAGGATTTTTTTGATATCCTTAAAGATATGAAACAAAATTCAAATATTCCAAAAATAACAATGACTACTAATGGTTATCGTCTAGATAAGATTGCTAAACAATTACATGAAGTTGGTTTAGATGGAATTAATATTAGTATCGATAGCTTAAATAGAGAAACTTTTAAAAAACTGACTGGGCATGATAGGCTTCCTGAAATTTTAGAAGGAATTAAAATTTTACAAAAACTAAATTTCAAAAATATAAAAGTTAACGCTGTTTTACTTAGAGGTATTAATGATTCTCACAAAGAATTTGAAAAATTTGGAAATTTTATAAAAGATAATAAAATTGATTTTAGATTTATAGAATTAATGCAAACAGGAGATAATTTAGATTATTTTAAGAAAAACCATGTTTCTTCAAAGATATTTAAAGATTATTTAGAAAAAAATAATTGGGTATATCAAACATACGGCAAGGATGCGGGACCAGCATTAAATTTTATTCACCCTGAGTACAAAGGTAAATTTGGATTAATTGCTCCCTACTCTAAAGATTTTTGTAAAACATGTAATAGTTTAAGAGTTACTTCTAGAGGTGATTTAAGGTTATGCTTATTTGGTAACACTGGAATTAGTATCCGACATTTATTACAAAATAATGATCAAAAAGAAGAACTTATAGATCTTATAACTAAACAACTACACCTTAAAAAAGAGTCACATTATTTAGAACTTGGAGACACGGGCATTACTAAAAATTTATCAACAACTGGTGGTTAAATGAGTAATCTAAGATTTATTAATCAAAAAGAATTGAAAGATTGGGCTAAAGAAATTTTTAAAAAAAATTCTTTTAATATGGTGGATGTTTCTTCAAAAAAAGAAACATTTAGAAGAGCATTGGCATCAGGCAAAATTTATGTTGGTAAAGAAGTTTTTGATTTAATTAAAAATAAAGAAATGCCTAAAGGAGATCCAATTACTTTAGCTGAAGTATCTGCAGTATTAGGTGTTAAAAAAACAAGTGAATTGATTCCTTTATGTCATCCTCTTCCAATAGATCACACAGCAACTAAAATTATTATGCAAGAAGAAGATAATTCCTTAGAGGTGTTTTGTGTTGTATCTGCTGTTGCAAAAACTGGTGTGGAGATGGAAGCAATTATGGGAGTTAACACAGCATTAATTACAATTTATGATCTAAGCAAAATTGTAAATCCACATCTTAGAATTGATAATGTCAGATTATTAATTAAAGAAGGTGGAAAAAGTGGATTATGGACTAATCCAGATGGACTTCCTAATTTCTTAGAAAATATTTTTTAAATTATGAAAATAAAACTTGAACTCTTCGGTACAAGTAGAGAATTTAGCAATAAAGATCATCTTGAATTTAATCTTAAAGAAAAAATCTCAATTAAAGATTTTAGAAAAGAAATAATTAATTATGTGGATCAAAATTTTAAAGGTAATGAGAACTTTAAAAAAATTATAGAAACATCAGCATTTTGTTCTGAAAACAATAATATTGTTAATGATAATTATAAAATTATTAAAGATCAAAAAATTAGTATTATTCCACCTATTGGAGGTGGTTAATGCTCCATACTAAAATTATTGACATTAAAAAAGAAAAAATAAAAATCTCAAAAGCAGAAGCTTTTATTACTTCATCAAAATTTGGTGCTTCAATTTTTTTTACAGGTACTGTCAGAAATATTAATGATGACAAAAAAGTTACAGGTATGACTTATGATAGCCATGATGAGTTGGTTATAAAAAGTTTTGAAGAAATATATAAAGAGACAGATAAGAAACTAAAAATAGAAGATAAAGCTGTATTTATTGAACACGTTAAGGGATATGTTGGTTTAGCTGAAATAAGCATTATTATCGCTGTTGCTTGCAAACATAGAGATCAAGCCTATTTTTTATCCAGATATATAATAGAAGAAATTAAAAAGAGATCTCCTATTTGGAAAAAAGAACATTATGAAAATAATGAAAGTAAGTGGCTAAAAGGAAACCCTATTCAAACAAATTAAAATCTTTTTTTAAATCAAAATCTTTAAAAATTTTATTTGTTGAAACTTTTATAAAATTTGTATTTTTTGATAGTCTTTTAACCATATATTTTGCTCCAATATCGCCTTTTATTTTTTTAAATTTACTCAAAACTTTAATGTTAAAACCAATTGGATTCCCTATTTTATCTTTATATTTTAAAGCATGAACTAAATTATCTTTTTTTAATATAGAATTATAGATTTTATTGATATGTATTGAACGAACAAAAGGCATGTCTGACAGGACAACCATAAATCCTTTATCTTTTTTATTTATTTTTTTTAAGCCTGTTTTTATTGATGAGGATATTCCTTTTCTATAATTTTTATTAATTATCAATTTAATTTTTTTACTTTTTAAAATAATCTTTTTAATATGGCTGTGTTCAAAACCTAGAACGACTATTATTTTTTTAACTTTGCTTTTTACTAAAAACTTTAAAATATAGTTAATCAAAGGTTTATTTTTAAAATTCTTAATTAGTTTATTTTCAAATGGAATTCTTTTGGACTCCCCTGCTGCGAGTAAAATTGCAGATATCATCTATTTTTAAATAATTGAATATGCACAAAGCTTTTTCATTTTTTGCACTCACCAATTGATCCTAAGCTGCACTTTTTACCATCAATCCAAGTTGCATTATTTAGATTTGCTCCTTCGAAACTTGCGTTTGTAATATTAGATCCAGTTAAATCAGATTCAAAAAGATTACTATCTTTAAAATTAGCCTCTATTAAAGAAGCTCCTTTAAAATTAGCACGAGTTAAATTTGCACTAGTAAAATTTGTTTTTTCAAAATTACCTCCCTCTAAATTTGTTTCATACAAATTTGCTCTAAAAAAAGAAGACTCAGCAAAATTACCATTACTTAAGTTTGAGTTCATCATTACACTTTTATCAAAATTTACTTTGATAAAGCTAATAAAAGATAGATTAGAATTTGGTATATAGGCGCGACTTAAATCTTGTTCTTCAGAAAATTGACAATTTGAATAATCCACTCCATCAACTGGTGCATCATCACACCCTGCATTAACACCTACGCTAAATAACAAACTAAGAATTAATATACTTAAAATTTTTTTCATTTTTTATATGTTTCAGCTACCAATTGTGCAATTATTGAGAGTGCTATTTCTGGTGCTGATTTTCCGCCTAATTTTATGCCAATTGGCCCATTAATCAAATTAATTTCATCGTTACTAAATCCAGCTTCTGTTAACCTTTGACATCTATTTGCGTGAGTTTTTTTGCTTCCTAATGCACCAATATAATAAAATTTTTTCTTTAGCGCATGTTGTAATGCTGGGTCATCAATTTTAGGGTCATGAGTTAATGCAATTAAAGCTGTATTTGAATTTGTTTTAATTTCTTTAAAAGCTTCATCTGGCCACTTATTCAATATTTTCATACCAGGAAATCTTTGTTCTGTTGCAAAATATCCTCTTGGATCAATAACGGCTATTTCAAAATTTAAACTTTTAGCATAATTGATAAGATATTGAGCAATATGCACAGCTCCTACAATTATAACTTTAATTGGTCTAATATAAGTTTCTACAAATATATTTGTATCTTCAATAACACCATTTTTTTTATTTTTGTAAAAATAATTTATTTGATCTTTATATTTTTCAAAATTTTTACTAATAGGTTTGTTTAATTCAAAAATTTCACTACTACTTGTTTCTAAATTTGTAACTATTGCAAACTCAGATTTATTTTTTTTTTTGTTAATTATTTCTTGTAAAACTTTCAATTGCATTAATTTACCTGCTCTAAGTAAACTGCAATTTCACCGCCACAAGCAAGACCAACTTCCCAAGCACTTTCGTTAGACACTTTAAATTCTATTTTTTTAAAAGGTTTATTGTCTTTAATAATTCCAATACATTCCCTGACAACAGCAGACTCTACACATCCACCAGAAACTGATCCTGAAAAATCTCCATTTTCATTTACAATCATTCTGCTACCAGTAGGTCTAGGAGAAGATCCCCAGGTTTGAATTACAGTTGCAAGTACTACTTTTTGATTTGCTTTTACCCAGTCATAAGCTTCTTCTAAAATTTTTTCATCAAATGAATTTTTCATTTGGAAAAATATAGATCTTAACTAGCAAGCTTCAACTGCTTTCTTAGCATATGTCACTACCAAACTAGCTCTAAAATCTCCAGAAGCATGAATATCTGAGTTCATTTCTGAACTATCCAGTTTTATTCCATCTATGGCAGAGACTGAAAAACTATTTGATAAAGCTTTTGATAAATCTTTATCGACATAAACCACTGGTTTCGCTCCAGTAATTGCTACATTAACTTCTTTTTTGTATTTTGCTAAATAAACTCCTACTATTGCATACCTAGATGCTGGATTTGGATGTTTTTGGTAGTTTGATTTATCTGGTATATTAAATACTACTGCCTCTATTATTTCACCTTTTTTTAGTGCGGTCTCAAACATCCCTTTAAAAAATTTTGCTGCTTCTATTTTTCTATTGTTCGTATGGATAATTGCATTAAGTGCCATGCATGCAGATGGATAACATGCTGAAGGATCATTATTTGCTATAGATCCACCTACTGTTCCTCTATTTCTAACTTGAGCATCACCTATTCCACCAGCTAACTTTGCTAAAGATGGTATTGCTTTTTTAACATCTTTGGAATTTGCTACCTCAGCATGTTTGGTTGTTGCTCCAATTGTAACTGTTTTTCCACTTACCTTAATTCCAGATAATTTTTTAATATGTTTTATATCAATTATATCTTTGTAAGTTGCTAATCCTAGTTTCATTGATGGTATACTTGTCATTCCACCTGCTAAAAAGGCTGAACTAGTTGAGGCTAACTTTGAAGCTTCCTTAATATCTTTTGGTGTATGATAATTAAATGTTTTCATATATATCTCCTTAAGCTGCTTTAGAGTTGGGTTTTTTTAATGCTTTACAAGCTTTCCAAACTTTTTCTGCTGTTGCAGGCATTGTTATTTCCTGTCCACCTAATGCATCTATAACAGCATTCATTATTGTTGGAGGTGAAGCAATTGCTCCTGCTTCTCCACAACCTTTAACTCCCAGTGGGTTTGATGTTGCATGAGTACAAGTAAAGCCCAAATTAAACTCAGGAAAATTATCTGCTCTTGGCATTGTATAATCCATGTAAGAGGCTGTAATTAACTGTCCTGTTTCATCATATTCGGTGTTTTCATGTAACGCTTGACCAATACCTTGAGCGATACCACCATGAACTTGTCCTTCAACAACTAAGGGGTTTACAATTCTACCAAAATCATCAACTGCTGTATATTTTTCAACTTTAACTTCTCCTGTTTCAGGATTAATTTCTACCTCTGCAATATGAGATCCGGCTGGAAAAGAAAAATTTGATGGGTCAAAAAAAGATGTTTCAATTAAACCTGGCTCTTCACCTTCAGGTAATGGAGATTTAAATTCTGAATCTCTACTACCAGGTAAATAGCAAGCAAAAGCAATCTCACCTATTGTTTTCTTTTTATTTGATTTCGTTACAACAAATTCACCATCTTTAAAGTTTATTTCATCTTCGCTTACTTCGAGCATTTTTGCAGCAACTCTTTTTCCTTTAGCCACAATTTTTCTACATGCATTTACAATAGCTATTCCTCCAACTGCTAGTGATCTAGAGCCATAAGTTCCCATTCCAAATGTTCCTTTATCTGTATCTCCATGAATTACATCAACAACATCAAGTCCTACACCAAGTTCATCTGCTGCAATTTGAGCAAATGTGGTGTCATGACCTTGTCCATGACTGTGAGCTCCTGTATAAACTGAAACTTGTCCAGTTGGATTAAATCTAACTTCTGAAGATTCCCATAATCCCACTCCACACCCCAAAGACATAACAACGGCCGATGGTGCAATTCCACAAGCTTCAAAATAAGATGAAACTCCAATTCCTCTTAATTTTCCATTAGCTTCTGATTTTTTTCTTCTTACCTCAAACCCTTTATAATCAGACATTTGTTTAGCTTTTTCTAAACTAGCAACATAATCACCAGAATCTACTGTGTGAACTAATGTTTGTTTAAATGGAAATTCAGTTGGAAAATTTCTCATTCTTATCTCTGTTCTATCAATACCAAGTTCCATCGCAGCTTTTTCAACTAACCTTTCAATTGTGTAAGTCGCTTCGGGTCTGCCAGCTCCTCTATAAGCATCTACTGGTGCTGTATTTGTATAAACTGCTTTAACATTTGTATATGCAGCTGGGATTGTATAAACACCGGTTGCACAAGGGCCAAATAAATAAGTTGGTGTAACAGTTCCAAACACTCTTGCATAAGCTCCAAGATTTGCAATCGTTTCATTTTTAAACGCTAAAAATTTACCATCGTTTGTTACAGCAAGTTCTGCATGGGTAACGTGGTCTCTACCATGGGTGTCTGTTAAAAAGGACTCTGTTCTTTCAGCAACCCACTTTATTGGTCTTTCAATTTTTTTTGAAGCCCAACTACAAACTATTTCCTCATTATAAACATTAATTTTTGATCCAAAACCACCTCCAACATCTGGTGCTACTACTCTCAATTTATTTTCAGGTGCTACTCCACCAAATGCTGACATTATCAATCTTGAAAGGTGTGGGTTTTGACTTGTGGTATATAAAGTTATTTCTTCAGATGCTGTATTATAATCCACAACACAAGCTCTTGGCTCCATTGCATTTGGTACACACCTATTGTTAATTAAATCTACTTTTATAATTTTATCAGCTTTTGCAAAAGCTTCTTCAACTGCTTTTCTGTCACCTAATAACCAGTCGTAACAAAGATTTTTATCTATTCCATCATGAATAGTTTCTCCTTTCATTGCTTCTGCTGTATTGATCACACCTTTTAAAACTTTATAATCAACTTTAACTAAATCTACAGCAGCTTTAGCTTCGTCCAGAGACTCTGCAAAAACAACAGCTATAGGCTCTCCTACAAAGTTTGCACTATCTTTAGCTAGAGGGGGGTTTGCTGGCACTTTCATCTCAGAGCCATCTTCACTTCTAATTGCCCATCCAGCAATTAAACCACCAATTTTATCAGCAGCAATCTCTTCTCCAGTTAAAATTTCCACAACACCTGAAGCCTTTAAGGCTTTAGATATATCTATTTTTTTAATTTTTGCTCTTGCATGAGGGGATCTTACAAATGCAGCGTAGGTTTGGTTGGCAATATTAATATCGGCAGTGTACCTTCCTTTGCCTGTTAATAGTCTTTTGTCTTCTTTTCTTTCTACTCTTGAACCTACTAAACTAGCCATATTAATCCTCCTTTAATTACATTTTTGATGCTGCTTCTTTAACAGCAGCTACAATATTTTGATAACCAGTACATCTGCAAATATTTCCCTCTAGCCACTCCCTAATCTCTGTATCATTTGGATTTTTTTTATTTTGTAAAAGGTCAATTGCACTCATAACCATTCCAGGTGTGCAAAAACCACATTGTAGTCCATGCATTTTTTTAAATGCTTCTTGCATCGGATGCATTTTTCCATCCTTAACTAATCCCTCTATCGTTGTTACTTTTGAACCATTAATATCTGCTGCTAAGGTTGAACAACTTTTTATTGATTTACCATCAACATGAACTACGCAAGCTCCACATTGACTAGTATCACACCCAACATGAGTGCCTGTTAAATTTAAATTATCTCTTAAAAAAACTGATAAGATTGTATGATCGGGTACGTCTTTACTGACTTTTTTACCGTTAACTTCTATAGTTACTTTTGTCATCAAGCTTTCTCCTTCTCGATTAATTAGTAATTATAAATTACACCACAACGATAAGAGTTACTCAAGTTGAAAAAAAATAAACTTTCTACTTATGCTAGAAAATAATATCCAGAAATTACCAAACAAATTGCAACTATTGAATAAATTAATGTTTTATTTAAAGGTTTAAAAATATTTTTTTTTATTGAAGTAAGTTTTTCAATATTTTCATGTGATTTAGTTGTTGTTAGTTTAGGTGTAATTAATTCTGAAAATTTTCCAAAAAATATATCTGCCATTTTTTTCGCAGTCATATCAATTAATCGTGAACCCACTTGGGCAATTTTACCACCTACATTTGCCTCAACAGTATAAGCAAGTTTTGTTCCACCCTCATGATCTTCAAGGCTTACCGTAGCTTCTCCTGACGCAAATCCAACTGGAGAATTTCCTGATCCCGTTATTTTATAACTATTTGGTGGATTGAGATCTTTTAATTCTATGTCACCTGTAAAGGTTACATTAAATGGACCAATCTTATTTGTTGCTGTCGCAGTGAACTCTGTATCAGAATTTTTTTTTAATTCTTCGCATCCAGGTATAGCTTGTTTCAATACTTCTGGATCATTTAAAGCATCCCAAACTTTTTGTTTTTTTAAATTAATTTGATATAATCCAGTAAGTTTCATTAATAATTTATATACTAATTAAATATGGATGATAATACAAAAAAAAAATTACAATCCGCAACCTTTGAAAGATTGCTTCGTCATTTGGATGAGAGAAAAGATGTTCAAAATATAGACATAATGAATCTTGTAGGTTTTTGCAGAAATTGCTTATCTAGATGGTACAGGGAAGAGGCAGAAAAAAAAAGGTATCACAATTACCGATCCAGAGGCGAGAGAACTTATTTATAGGATGCCTTATTCTGAATGGAAAAAAAAATATCAAAAATAATTATTTTTCTTTTAGTCTAGGAAATAATTCAACAAAATTACAAGGTTTGTGATTTATATCAAGCTGATGCTTTAAAATTCCATCCCATGCATCAGTCACTCCACCAGAAGATCCTGGTAAGGCAAAGACATATTTGCCATTAGCTAATACGGCGCATGCTCTAGATTGAATTGCAGATGTACCAACTGTTTTAAGACTAATTGTTCTAAATATTTCACCAAAGCCTGGGATGTGTTTGTCAGCAATTTCATTTACTGCTTCAGGAGTGATGTCTCTTCCAGTTAATCCTGTGCCACCTGTTGTAATAATAACATCTATATTTTTTTGATTTAACCAATTTTTTAAAATTATAATAATATCTTCTTTATTATCTTTGCAAATTTTTCTTTCTACTAGCTTATGTTTGGCTTCTTCAATTTTATTTACTAAAATAGATCCTGATTTATCATTTTCTAAAGTTCTAGTGTCTGTAACGGTTAAAAGTGCTATATTTACAATCATAAATTTAAATTATTTTTAATGATTATATTATCAATTTTATTTTTTATAACAGCAATATTATATTCAAGTGTAGGGTTTGGTGGTGGATCAACATATTTAGCTCTTTTACTAATTTGGGAAATTCCATATTATATCTTTCCTGTTATTGCTCTTTGTTGCAACATAATTGTCGTTTCTGGAAATTGCTTTAATTATATTAGAGCTGGCAATATTAATATTAAATTAATAACACCTTATTTAGTTTCCTCTATTCCAATGGCTTTTATTGGTGGATCTCTAGCAATAGATGAAAGTTTTTTTGAGCTATTACTTTTTATAATTTTGTCTTCAGCTGGATTTTTATTATTTTACAAATTTAAATCTTTTGATGACACAAAAGAAGTTTACAGAAATATTCCTAAAATAATTTCATTTTTAATTGGTGGTTCTATTGGATTTTTGTCTGGAATGGTTGGAATTGGTGGTGGTATTTTTTTGAGCCCAATACTTTTTTTGATAAACGCAGGTAAAGCCAAACATATAGCAACTGCCGCATCACTCTTTATTTTCATTAATTCTACTGCTGGTTTGTTCGGTCAACTTACAAAAAATTTTGTTTTTAATGAAATATATAATTATTGGCCTCTTTTTTTATTAGTTTTAATGGGTGGCCAATTAGGAAATTTTTTAAATATAAAAATTTTTCCAGCTCGTATATTAGCACTTATTACTGCTGGGCTTGTTATATTTGTTGCTATAAGAATGGGTTTTAAATTGTTTGTGTAATATGTTTATAAAATCAATATAAAAAGAATATGAAAATTTTTAGAGCATTCGGCCCAACAATGGGAAAAAGTAAATTATCGAAAAAATTTATTAAAGTAATTAATAATCAGATTGATAGGATCTCTCTAACAAAAAAAAATGATTATAGCTCAAAACTTGCAAGTCAAATTAAGAATGAAATTAAATTCACGGGTGTCTTTATTAAAAAAAAATTATCTAAAGAATTAAATAAAAATATTAAAGAATATTTAAAAAAATCAGGTCTAGATAATTTCAAAGAAATTAAAATAACTAACCTTTGGGTAGTTAGACAATTTAAAAATGAATATAACCCTATTCATTATCACGAAGATCAAATATCTGGTGTTGGTTATCTGAAAATACCCCAAAATATGAACCAAAATAAAATGGTTATAAATAAAAAAATTAAAACAAATGGAACAATTGATTTTATAAATGGTCAGAAAAACTTTTTAAGTAAAAGTATCTATAACTTAAATCCTAAACTTGGTGATCTTTTAATTTTTCCAAACTATTTAATGCATACAGCTTATCCATTTAATATAAATGGTGAGAGACGATCTTTTTCTTTTAACGCAAAAATTATATTTAAAAAATAATTTACAGTACAATTAAACTAATATATAAAGTAATTGCTGACTTAATTTTTATTGTATACTTTAGTTGATAAAATAAAAATTATTAAAATAATTGGTAAAAGTAGTTAAACTATATTATGTACCTCATAGAAACTTAAAATACTAAAAAGATTATAGTAAGAAATGAATAAAAAATTTTTTAAGGAAATAAGAATTTTAGACGGTGGAATGGGCCAAGAGTTATTAGCAAGAGGCATGAAAGCTAATGGAACACTTTGGAGCGCAAATGCCTTATTACAAGAAAAATATCATAAGCTATTATTAGATACTCACTTAGATTTTATTAAATCAGGGGCTGAAGTTATCATTACTAACACTTTTACTTTAAGAAGAAAAAGATTATGTGAAAATAATGTTGATGATAAATTTGAATATTTAAATAAAAAAGCTGGTGAGATAGCTATGAAAGCTAAAAATTTAAACCCTCATGTCTTAATTGCAGGAGGTTTGCCACCACAAGACAAAACATACCAAGCTGACAAAAGAGATGATGATATAATTAGAAATGCCTTCTATGAACAGGCTAAAATTTTAAATCCTTTTATTGATTTTTTTTATTTTGATGTTTTGAGTAGTGTAAGAGAATTTAGACTCGGAATTGAAGCTATCAAAGATTTTAATAAACCATACCTAATTGGTGCTCATATTTCTGAAGGGACGGTGCTGCCCAGCAAAGAAAAATTATCAGATATTGTTAACAAAATTGATCATAAAAACTTACTTGGAATAATGCTTTCTTGTGTTTCGCCAGAAAATTATGAAAAAAACTTGGATGAGATTAAAAATTTAGGCATTCCTTTTGGGTTTAAGCTTAATGCATTTATAACAACTTCTCCAAAAGGTGGATATTTTGCTAATTATACAAAAAATGGTGGCAACCCAAATGAATTTTTAGGCCAAAGAAAAGATCTTGATCCAAAAAAAATGTCTGTATTTGTTAAAAAATTTAAAGATGCTGGTGCTACAATTCTAGGAGGGTGTTGTGAAACAAGACCTAGTCATATTAAAGAAATGTCTATGCTAAAATAATTAATCATTATCTGTTAATTCTGCTCCAGCCCCACCTACTTTTGAACTTTCACTTTCTTCAACAAAGGTATTTTCAGATAGTTTGTAAAGCTCTTTCCACTCACTTTCCTCAAAAGAGTCTTCGTTTTCCTTAAATTTAATTGAAACATTATTTCCTATCTCTATTATATCTTCATTTGAAGAGTTAGCATATATGCTGTTATTGTAGTTTAACAAAAAAGCTCTGTTATCTATCTTTAATTCTAATTTCTTTCCAATAACTTCAGAAGCTCTACTTGCAAATGGTAAAAAAAGTAACGGATAAGCTATTTTTTCAAATTTAATTTCATTCAAAATTTCTAATGATCTAACTTGATCTAAAAAATTTAATCCGGCAATTATTGGGCAAAATTCAATTTTAGATATTTTATTTTCATTACTAATAAGGTTTATTTTTTCAAAATTTTTCTTATTTCTAGCTCTAAAATAATAATTTAAATTTTTTATTCCATTCAACCCAAACAGCTCTAACATTCTAATATTTTTTCCAACCTCTTCTGCAATACCCCATGAAAAACCAGCAGCTCTACTAGATCTTTTTGATACTGTTTCTATTTCACTTAAAGATTTCATTTAGTTTAATGAATTATAGACCCAATGATCATCATAATTTTTTAATTGTTCTGGTAGTGGTGCACCTTGAAACATACATATACGCAACCATTTATCAGACCTTGGATCAAATTTTAATGCACCGAAAAAAGATAATTTTAACCTTAACATGTCAATAGGTACTATGGATTGTCCTATTAAATTATCTTGTATTTCTGAATATGGGAATTTTTCGATTATAAATGCTCTTCTAACAACATGTCTCAAATCTGAATTGTTAACTAAAAATCTATCAATTGTTAAGCTATTCTTAAATTTGGATAATAAATCATAAAGTTTTTTTATGTCTCTTGCTATAGCCAATGGTTGTTCTAACTCTGATCCATTTTCTATAAATCTATCTGCAAGTCTCGGTTCTTCTTTATTTTTAGAAATAAACCAAAAATTTTGATTATTTTCTTTTTTTAAAAAATCTATATTTAATATCTTAGAGTACTTATCTTCTAATATATTCTTTAATTCTAAAATCGTTCTATTTGTTGGTATATTAAAATATTTTTCTTCTTCTGAGCTCATTGTATTAATTAATGGATTTATTATATTATCATAAGGTTCCATCATCATTGACACAACATACTCAATACATTCTTCTCCAGAGTTTTTCTCTAACCACAGATAAATTTCATTGAATGCAAATTCTTTTGAAAAATCGAATTTTTTTTCAATAATATTAATAAAAATATTTAAATCATTTAATAATGCTTTTATTTTATTTTGTTGGTATTCACTTTCTGTATTCCAAGATGTTATATTTTTAATAGATTTTTTTAAACAAATTTTAAATAAGTCACTATCTTCAGTTTTTATATTTTTTATTTCTCTTATTTTTTTTAATGCTGTTTCTCTTGCGTATATCCAATTGTTCAAAAGTGTGGGATGATTAACAATAAAAGGTGCCATCCCTAATCCAGTGGAATTACCTATTCCAAGGTTTTTACATATTTCTGGATCTAAATTTACTGCTTTCTTGGGGTTTTTATTTTTTGCTACATGATTAACCTGATCAAAAGTAAATTGCCTAACCAAATAAACCAACATCATTTCAAGTCTAAAAGGTCCATAAATTTCTTCTCTATTCTTTATTCTAAATCTATCTGCTAAACCAAATTTGCCAGAACCATATACGGCTGTTGTTCGATAAAGATAACCTACTTTAGATAGTAAGTTTATATCTGGTTGAATTCCATTGCTCAAACTTTCCACTACGTGGTTAAATATGCGCACAGACTTGTTTGCTCTAGATAAAGTTAATTCTTTATATGATAGTCTTCCAACTTCTTGTTTAGGCACTTCATTTTTTAATCTTTCAATATCTTTTTTTGTAGGAACGCCATCATGAAGTGTAAATGCTGCATCCCATTTTGTTGCAATTACTCTGTCCGATCTTTCATCTTTTTCAAGTTTATTAGCAAAACAAATTAAAGAATAAACTCTATCATTTTTTGTAAATGAATAAACGACAGTACCATAACCAAATTCATCTAAATTAAATAAATCTCTTTTATATTCCCAGTCTTTAAATTCTTTTAAAAAACTTCTTAAAAAAGATAATTTTGATTGATGAAATGATCCCAATCTAGATAATTTCATTATAACATTTGGATCTCTTAATTCTACTTGCACTAGCTAATTCCTTTATAAAAATTATACCAATTATTACCCAAAATACCATTTATCTCATCATCATTAAAACCAACTTTTTTTAAACCTGTTTCTAAATTTTTAAATCCTCTTGCATCAATAAACCAATTTGGCTGTTCAGGAAAGCCTGGTTTATTTTTTGATCCTTCACCAAAATTTTTAGCTTTAGTCCATGTTCCATTTCTCATCCACTCAACTATACTATCTGGTTGGTTAAGACATAAATCAGATCCAATACCAATATTTTCTGCTCCCATGATTTCTGCAGTTTTTGCAGTCATTTCACAAAAGCTTTCAAGTGTACAATTGGTACTATTTTTTAAATGATGTGCATATAACGAAAGGCCCAGCATTCCACCACTTTCTGCCAAAGCTTTTAATAAATCATTTGATTTATTTCTTTTGGCTGCGTGCCAAAATGTTGGATTTGCATGTGTAATTGCAATTGGTTTTTCACTAATATCAATTGCATCTAAGCTGCTTTTTTCTGCTGAATGAGACATATCAATTGCTATGCCAACTCTATTCATTTCTTTAATTGCTTCTCTTCCAAAATTGGTAACTCCACTATCATTTGTTTCATAACATCCCGTAGCAAGTAATGATTGGTTGTTGTATGTAAGTTGCATAAACCTACATCCTTGTTCATGAACTTTCTCTATTAAGGCAATATTATCTTCAATTGGTGAGCAGTTCTGAAAGCCAAAAAAAATTGCTGTTTTGTTCTCTTCTTTTGCTTTTTCAATATCTTTAAAATCTTTACCTAAAAAAATTAAATCTGAATTTTCTTTAAAATGCTTATTCCAGGAATTAATAACATTTTGAAGCTCATCGAAGTCCTCGTGGTAAGCAATAGTCACGTGAACAGCGTCCAGTCCAGCATCCCTATTAATTTCAAAGATTTTTCTAGACCAATTGCAATACTGTAAATTATCAATCTTAAAATTCATTTATTTTTATTAATTTTTAAGAATACCCATAAGAAACATAAATTCTATTAATTTTATTGAAATATAGACTTTAATTTGAAATAACTGTTTAGGTGATAAAAAAATTAACACCTAATGTCTAAAATTAAATCTAATAAAGTTTCTATTGTAATGGGAAGTCAGTCTGACTTCAAAACCATGAAGTTATGTCAAAAAGTTCTTAAATTACTAAAAATTAAATTTGAAACTAAAATTATTTCAGCACACAGAACTCCGAAAAGGATGTACGAGTATGCAAAAAATGCTGAAAAAAATAATATTGCAGTTATTATAGCTGGAGCTGGTGGTTCTGCACATTTGCCTGGAATGATTTCAGCATTAACATCGCTACCAGTTTTGGGTGTACCGATTGAAAGTAAAAAACTTAAGGGTTTAGACAGTCTTTTATCAATTGTCCAAATGCCAAAAGGTATACCTGTCGGAACCTTAGCTATTGGAGAAGATGGTGCAATTAATTCAGCATTATTGGCTGCATCTATAATTGCAATCAGCGACAATAAAATCCAAAAAAATTTAAAACAATGGCGGATTAGTCAAAGCAGATCTGTTAATAGAAAACCTAAATAATTTTAAATATGTCAAAACCAACATTAGGGATCATAGGTGGAGGTCAATTAGGTAGTATGTTAGCTACAGCGGCTAAAAGGTTAGAGATTAAAACTGTAGTTTTTTCTGATGATATGGACGCACCTGCACAAAAATTTTCAGATGAATTTATTTTTGGAAAATATGATGATCAAAATAAGATTGATAAATTAGTAAGTAAAACTGATGTAATAACTTTTGAATTCGAAAACATTCCATATGAAACTTTAAACCAAATCAATAAAATAAAACCTGTTCTTCCTAAGCCATCAATAAATAGAATTATACAACATCGGTTGGCTGAAAAAGATTTTATCAACAAATTAAATATTAGAACAACACGGTACGCTTCAGTTAAGAATAAATCTGAAATGGATACTGTGCAAGATTTATTACCTGGCTTACTTAAAACAGTTACTCTTGGTTATGATGGGAAAGGACAACATCTTATAAATTCAATTGAGGATATTAATGAACTAGATATTGATTTTTCTAGGGGTTATATTTTAGAAAAGTTGGTTAAACTAAAAAAAGAGATTTCTATAATTATAACAAGGTTTAGTGATAAAAAATATGAAATTTATGAACCAATTGAAAATGTCCATGAAGATCAGATTCTAAAAAATTCTAGAATACCAGCAGATATTAATGATAAAATTTTAAAACAATCTAGGTTGTGGGCTATGAAACTTACTGAAGAGTTAAAATATGTGGGTACCCTATGTGTGGAGTTTTTTATCGACAGAAATGAAAACCTTTACGTAAATGAAATAGCACCACGAGTTCATAATTCAGGTCACTTAACAATAAATGCTTATAATATTAGTCAATTTGAAAACCATGTGAGAGCAGTATGTGGTTTAGAACAAATTAAACTAAACAAAATTTCTAATGCAAAAATGATAAATCTGATTGGGAGTCAAATAAATGTTTATCGAAACAAACAGTTTAACTCTAATGAATTTTTCTTTGATTATTTAAAAAAAGAAATTAAACACAAGCGTAAAATGGGCCATCTAACAACTCTGTTTTAATAAAACTAATTGATCAAATAAATGTTAAAATTTATAAGTTTTTTAATTATAATTATTGCGTATAACACTTTATCTTTTTCTATGGAAAAAAAACCTTATCATCACCTACCTGATGGAACATTCAGAAACCCTGAAGGGTCACCAGTGAGAACTAGTAAAGCAAAATTTTCATACAGACAGTTTAGTAAAGAGAAAAAAAAAATAGATATGACTGTTCCAAAAGAGCACGTTATTGATAAAAAATTGGTTTTATTTAATTTAAAAAAGCATGAGAACGAAGATTATATAGCTTTGATCGGTCATGCTACTTATCTAATTAAATTAGGTGATACAACAATTATAACTGACCCCGTGTTTTCAAAAAATGCTGGCCCTCTAATTTTTGGTCCTGATCGATTTACTGAGCCAGCTTTGGAGTTAAATGAAATACCAAAGACAGATTTATTTTTGTTAACTCATAATCATTATGATCATCAAGATATGAGCACCATTAGAAGATATCCATTTAAAGATGCAAAAGTCTTAGTACCTCTAAACCTTGGAAAATATTTTACTCCTTATAGATTTAAAGATATCAATGAAATGGATTGGTATGATGAAATTAAAGTGAATGATGATTTAAAAGTAACTTTTTTACCTGCAGTACATTGGTCCAAAAGAAGTTTAACAGATACAAATAAAACTCTCTGGGGAAATTTTTTAATTGAATATAAAAGAAAAAAAATACTTTTTGCATGTGATACTGGTTACGGCAATATCTATAAAGAGTTAGGAAAAAAATATGGACCAATAGATATAACAATGATCAATATAGGTGCATATAATTTTAAACCGATGTTTGATAAATCAATTTATCACACTACACCTGAAGAAGCTTTAAATGTGGCTCAGGATTTAAAAAGCAAAAAAGTTATTGGAATGCACTGGGGTACTTTTGTGTTATCCTTAGAACCAATAATGGAACCGCCTGTGAGATTTAAAGATAATGCTGAAAAATATGGTTATAAAAAAGATGATGCAATTATATTTAAAGTTGGTGAATTTAAAAAAATAAAAGATTTATTAAAATAAATGTTAAAATCTATAGAAGGAAATTTTGATAATCCTGAAGTTCATGAATTGTTAGTCAAACATTTTATTGAATTAAGATCAGTATCTCCTGAGGGGAGCACTCATGTTCTTGACATAAATGGCCTTAAGGATCCTGCTATTAAATTCTGGAGTTTGTGGGAAGATGATAAGCTAATCGGTAGTGGTGCTTTAAAATTTTTGGATAAAAGTCATGGCGAATTCAAATCTATAAGAGTTAATAATAAATCTAAGAATAAAGGAAATGGAATTAAAGTTGTTAATTATTTAATTAATGAAGCTAAAAAATTAAATATAAAAAAATTAAGTCTAGAAACCGGAGCTGGAGATTTTTTTTTACCAGCGAGAAAGTTATTTCTTAGATGTAACTTTAAAATTTGTGAGCCTTTTTCACATTATAAAAATGATATCAATTCAGTATATATGAGCTTGTTTATTGGCAACTAAACAAGATTTAATTTCAATTATTGCTTTAATTTAGTTGACAAAACCTCAATAAATCTAAACAAGATCGGAATTACTTAATTATAAGTAATAAAAAGTAACATAACAAAAAGTAAGAAAAAATATGAGTCTACAAGGAAAAGTAAAATGGTTCAATCCAACTAAAGGTTTTGGTTTTATTGAAAGAGAAGATAAAGAAAAAGATGTATTCGTTCACGTTTCAGCTGTAAGAGATGCTGGTATGAATGGTTTAGATGAAGGTCAAGCTTTGACTTTCGAGGTTGAAGATGGTCCTAAAGGTCCTTCTGCAGTAAACTTAAAAACTGCATAATTTTCACACTTTCTATTGGCTGCGATTTTTTAATTAAATTAATTTTTTAATTATTTAGCTAAAAGTTTCAGCCAATACCACACTAAATATTATTTTAAAAAACCTCTCACACAATTATTAAACTCATCTGGTTTTTCCAAATGCACATTATGGGAAGAGTTTTTTATAATCTTTAAATCACTATCTGGAATATTATTTCTTAAATTCTTAACCTGGCTTAAATTATAAGCTCTATCTTTATCGCCCCAAATAATTAATGTTTTATTTTTAATATTTTTTAAATTATCTATACCATTCCAATTTTTCATAGCATCGAGAGCTTTCTCAGCAGCTATTAAGGATGTTTCTTTGGCTGCATTAGAGCATAAATAAAAATATTTAGCTTTATCTCCATCTACAAACCATGTTTTGGCAATTCTATTTGAAGTAATTGCTAAACCATCATTTTTTAATTTTTTTTTTGACTCATTTATTGTTTCAAACCTGCCTGGAATATTTCCTACAGGACCTGTCCCATAACAAATTAACCTGGATATTTGTTCTCCTGCTAAATTAGCCATCTCTTGAGCAATCATTCCACCCATAGAATGACCAAGTAAATTAAATTTTTTTATTTTTTTTTTCTTCAATGCATCAAGAACTGCTTTAGCCATACACTCAATGCTATTACAAGGTAGGATATTATTACTTTTACCAAAACCTGGTAAAGCTGGTGTTAAAATATTATAATTTTTTTTAAAATACTCGATTTGTGGTTTCCACATGTCTGTAGATCCCAAAAAGCCATGAACAAATACTAAAGGGTACCCCTTGCCTGTATCTCCTATATATATATCTTGCATAATTGTTATTTATTTATAATTAATATTTTATATATGAGTAAAAGAAAAATAACAGATCCATTTAATGTTAGCTTTAAACCTTTTGATCGTTATGGAAAACCAATAACGGGAATGAGCTGGCATAAAGTAAGTTATAATTCTGAAAGTGGTTATGGAAGTTATATTTTAAAGATGGAGCCTGGAGCAAAAAGTTTAGAACATAAGCATACTAACTATGAAGAATTTTTAATGCTTGAGGGTGAGCTAATTGATCCTGACAATAAAGTTTTTAAAAAAGGAGACTTTGTAACTTTTAATCCTGGTACTATACACTCATCTTATACTAAAAGTGGTTGCTTGATTTTAGTTTTCATGAGAGGTATCAACGAACCTATTTAGAAAGTAGTTTTAAAAAAAATTAAAGAAATTAAAATATTATGATTGGCGTTTTAGGTGGTATGGGAACCCAAGCAGGACTAGATTTCTGTAACAAATTAGCAATGATTAATAGAGGTAAAATTGATCAAGAATACCCTCTTTTTATTTTATATAACAAATCAAATATACCAGGAAGACCTGAGTCAATTGGTGTTCATACTAAATCATTATCGAATAGCTCGGGAAAACCAAGAGATTTAGCCAGGTATAATAAAGTTTTGAAGAGTTTAATTGAAGGATGTCTTTCACTTCAAAGAAGTGGGTGTAAGTTTATTGTTATACCCTGCAATACAGCTCACTATTGGTACGATGATTTACAAAAAAAAATTAAAATTCCAATTATAAATATGCCCAATGAAGTTTTCCAATATACAAAAAAAAATTCTAAAAAAAAATCTAAAATTGGACTTCTTGCGACCGAAGGTACTTTAAAAACTGGTATATATAGCAAACTATTTAATAAAAATTTTATACTAGTTAACCCGACTAAAAATCTACAAATAAAATATGTCAACAAAGCAATTAAGTATGTAAAGATGGGAAATATAAAACTAGCAGAAAAAACTATAAATCCAGTTGTTAATTATTTAATAAGAATGAAATGTAAAAGAATAATACTTGGATGCACTGAGTTGCCGATAGCGATTTTTGCTTTTAAGTCTTTTAAAAAGATTAAATCATCTAAAATATTTTTAGATCCTAATTTGATATTAGCTAACTCTGCTATGGCAAAATATAAGAAAAAATAATGAATTCTCTAAAAAAAAGGCCTTATGTAATTTATATGGCTGAAATCATCTATTCATATATTTTAATTATTAAAAAAAAATATCCAACTATTAAAACTAAAGATGCAATTTATAAATTTATTGAAACAGAAGATTTTAATAAATTAAGCAGTGGAGAGTTACACAATGATTTTTTTGATAAGCTTAAAAAAGATAATTATATTGACCAAGAAACAGGAAATAAAATACCACAGGAAACAATCAAACTTTTAGAAATTCAAAAAGATGTAACAATAAAACAGTTAATCAAGATACCTGAATTGTATGAAACAAAAAATAACACTTTAATTAAAGTGTCTAATAGAGCTTATCAATTTTTATGGCGTATGTGTGAAAGTTATGAACTTTGGTGTAAGGAAACAAAACAGCCTGATGTTTTGTCTTTAAATATTACTAATCAGTAAGGTTTAGTTTTTTTCTTGTTTCTTTTACTCGTCTTTTAACCAACCTTTGAAATTCAGTATCTTTTTTTTGGGGCTTTAGTAGTATTTGTTTAATATTTTCCCCTGTTGATTTTCCGGTAAGTTTAGAAATAGCGTGTTCAGATCCATAACTTAGACCAGCTTGATATACATTTCCTGTACTAGCTAATGTGTAAACTGGCCCTATGAGAGCAACATTTTGTGCACAACTATTCAAAAAGCTTAAAAGAAATATTCCAATAATTATTTTTTTTATAAACATTAATTCCCTTTAAATATATTAATAGTTTTTATTTGCAACTCAAGATGGAATATAGTCATTTTAGGTATTAAAATGCTAAAATTATTGGAAATTTAACTTATAAGTCAAAAATGATTAAAATTTTTCCATTTATCTTTATTGTTTTATGGTCTTCAGCCTTTGTAACAACAAAGCCCATAATAGATAATAGTGATCCTTTTGCAGCTCTAGCTTTCAGATTTTTTTTTGTAGCCCTAGGTTTTTTAATTTTTGCAATTTACACTAAAAAAAAAATTTTAACTAATAATAAGAATTTAATCCAATCAATTTGTAGTGGTGTACTTTTCCATGGTTTTTATTTAGGTGGTGTTTTTTACTCAGTTTCAATTGGAATGCCCACTGGCATTGCAGCATTAATTGTAACCTTACAACCCATTTTAACTAATGCTCTAGCAGGTAAATTTTTAAATGAAGATGTTTCCTTTAAACAATGGATTGGTGTAATGCTTGGTTTTATGGGTGCCGCTTTAGTTTTGGGTTTTGATATTGGATCGAGTCTTCCTGTTATTGGTGTTATATCTTCTTTCATAGCATTGTTGGCAATTACAACTTCTACTTTGTGGCAAAAGAAAATAAGTAACAATTTACCTTTATCTGTAAGCAACATGTATCAAGCTTTAGGTGGATGCCTTTTTCACATTATAATTATTATTATTTTTACTGATCCTTATATTAATTTTACACCCACTTTCTTCATAGCTATGGGTCACCAGATATTTCTAGTCTCTTTTGGAGCATTCACAATATTAATGTTTCTAATTAAGAATAATTCAGCAAGTAAAACAACTTCTATATTTTTTTTAATACCCCCGACTACAGCTGTGATGGCTTGGTTATTTTTAAATGAAGTATTAAATAATTTAGATCTAATTGGTTTTGCTATAGCCACTCTTGGTGTTTATATTGCTACAAGAAAGTAATAATTTTTATATACTCTTATAACCAAATTCTAAGCAAGCATCCGTAATAGAATGATATAAAGACTCACCAAAACTCCTTAAGGTAAAAATTCTTATTTTGTTAGGGTTTTCATCCAAAAAATCTATTGTAATTGACATTCCATTAAATGTTGAATTTAGACAATTATTTTTTTTTAACTCATTAAAATTGTAAGGACATCCTTTTTTTAAAACTTCTTTTGCGTTCTCGCCTTCCAGTTCAATTATGGCTCTTGAATGTGATAAATTGGTAACAGCAAAATTAGTTTCATCAAGTTTTTCTACTAATTCGTTTAAAAGTTCTTTCTTGGTTGATACTAAAAGCCAATTATTAGGTCCGTTCCATAGAATTCGAGTATCATTGTTGCTACTGACATTAAGTGTTTCATTTTTTAAATTTAGATTGTCTATTTTTAATTTCTCAATTGAAGTTGTAGAGCTTTTGTATTGGGCTATTTGAATAATTAATAAATTTTTATTTTCAGATAGTTTTAATAAATTTTTTTCATTTTTTTCCTGGTGATCTCCGAAAAGACCTTTGGAATGAATATTGTTTAATGCTGAAATCGAAGTCATGATCTTACCCTTTCACCTTTTGGATCAACATAATGAGAGGAAACTATTTCAACTGGTATTGTTTTATTTTTTAATGGTGACATTGCAAATAATTTTTGACCTATCATATTTTTCCCATCTTTAAGAATGGCTAGAGAGAACGGATTATCAAACTCGACACTCCAACAAGAAGCTGAAATATAACCCAATTTTGGGTTTGGAAGTTGTGCATTTGCATCTTTAACTAAATGAGACCCTTCCGGAATACTTGTTTTTTTATCCAATGGAACAACACCTACAACTTTTTGTCTGTCTGTTGCTACGAAAGCTTGTCTATTTAAAGACCTCTTGCCAATAAAATCTTTCTTTTTACTCACCATTCCTTCTAAAGAATTGTCATAAGGAATAGTTCTTCCATCTAGTTCTGACCCTGCTACATGCCCCATTTCAATTCTTAAAGTTGATAATGCCTCTGTACCATACGGTTGAATTTCAAATTCTTTACCTATTTCCATTATTTTTTGCCACATATAATTTCCATTATCAGATTCAACATTAATTTCATATGCAAGCTCCCCTGAAAATGAAATTCTAAAAATTCTTGCATGTACACCAAATAATTCTCCTTCTACATAACCCATAAATGGCAACCCTTCATTTGATGTATCAATTTTTGGAAATAATTTTTGTAATAATTCTCTAGACTTTGGTCCTGCAATAGCTGCTCCTGCCCATTGTTCTGTTGTGGATACTACATTTACATTTAATTCTGGCCACACAATTTGCAGATAATATTCAAGATGAGATAAAATGTTTGCAGCTTGAGCAGTTGTTGTTGTCATATGATAATGAGTTTCTGAAATTCTAGTTGTTGTACCGTCATCCATCACAATTCCATCTTCTCTTAACATCACTCCATACCTTGCTTTTCCTATTGGTAGTTTTAACCATGCATTGGTATAAACTCTAT
This sequence comes from uncultured Candidatus Pelagibacter sp., assembly GCA_905620465.1. Classification (GTDB taxonomy): domain Bacteria; phylum Pseudomonadota; class Alphaproteobacteria; order Pelagibacterales; family Pelagibacteraceae; genus Pelagibacter. The sequence goes on from CAJQTO010000049.1 coordinate 24,150, forward strand.
TTAACAATTCAGCTGCATCTGGTCCTTTAATATCTATTTTTCCTAAGGTGGTTACGTCACATACACCTACGTTTGTTCTAACATTTTTCGCTTCTCTCTTTGAGCCTTCAAACAATGTTTCATTTCCTTGTTTGTAGTATCTTGGTCTCAACCAAACGCCCGCATCAACAAATACTGCATTATTTTTTTCATGCCATGAATGCATCGGCGATTTTCTTGTAGGTCTTGAATGTTTACCAACTTCTCTTCCTACGATTGTACCAATAGTAACTGGTGTGTATGGAGGCCTAAAAGTTGTGTGACCAACTTCAGGAACTATTTTATTTTCTATATTGGATACCAATTGCAAACCATTGAGATTGCTTGTTTTACCTTGGTCTGTTGCCATTCCTAAAGTTGTATATCGCTTTACATGCTCAATAGATCGATACCCCTCTTTTAATGCAATTTCTACATCGGAAACAGCTACGTCATTTTGAAAATCTAAAAATCTTTTATAAGTTTTTCCTTTTGGTAGTGGTACACACCAAAATTTATCATGTTGTGTTGATTTTTTTTCAATAATCACTGGAAGTGAAATTTTATTATCATTGTTAGTTATTTTTTTTGACAATTCATAACCACTATCAAATGAATCTTTTAAAGTTTCTTCTAAAGTTAATGTTCCGTTTGCTGCTCCTAGAGTTGTTTCATTTTGTTTTGATACACCGGGAACGAATGCATCTATGTCTTTATTAAATTTAATTTTATTTCCAGATTGTGAAGCTAAATGTATTGTAGGTGTCCAAAAACCTGAAACACAAATACAATCACAATTAATACTTTCTAATAATCCTAATTCATTTTTATCATCTGAGATTTTAGCAATTTCTGCAGATTTTACTTTTTTATAGCCTTTTGCAGCTACAACTACGTAGGAGAATTTAATTTCTATTCCTAAGTTTTTTGCTTCATCTATTATTTCTGATTTAGGATCTTTTCTTGTATCTAAAATAACCGGTATAATTCCATTTTTTTTAAATTCTATAGCAGTCTCGTACCCACTATCATTATTTGTAAATATTAATGGTTTTTTCCCGATGAGAACTCCATACACTTTTAAATATTCTTTTGCTGCAGAAGACAACATCACACCTGGAGTATCATTATTTCCAAAAACTAGTGGTCTTTCTATTGATCCCGATGAGATCAAAACTTCTTTTGCTCTAATGTACCAAAGCCTTTGTTTTGGGTGGTATTTTTTTGTTTTAGGTAAGTGATCACTTAACTTTTCTGACATCACTAACATATTGTGATCATAATAACCAAAAATTTGGGATCTATTTTTCACAGTAACATTCGGCATTTCCTTAAGTTCTGTAATAATATTATCTGCCCATTCTTTTCCTGTTTGATTTCCAATATTAACTTCACTGGTTAATAAAGTTCCTCCAAATCTAGGTTTGTCTTCTGCTAATATTACCCTAGCTCCATTTTTGGCTGCAGCATATGCGCTTGCTAAGCCTGATGGACCTGATCCAGCAATTAATAAATCACAATATTCATATTTATGTTCGTATCTTTCTTTGTCGTGTTTAATTGATGCAACACCTAGTCCTGCTGCTTTTCTAATAAATGGTTCATAAACTTTATACCAAAAACTTTTTGGCCACATAAATGTTTTGTAATAAAATCCCGCTGGAAGAAATATTTTTAAAAAATTATTAATTGCTCCAATATCAAAATTTACACTTGGCCAACAATTGACGCTTGTTGCTTCTAATCCTTCAAAAAGTTCCTGTTCTGTGGATTTTACGTTGGGTTCTGTCTCATTGTTTCGATACAGTTGAACAATCGCGTAAGGTTCATCAACTCCAGCTCCAAAAAAGCCTCTTGGTCTATGATATTTGAAGCTTCTTCCAATTAAATGAATTCCATTAGCCAGTAAAGCAGATGCTAATGTGTCTCCCTCATAACCAAAATAACTTTTTCCATTAAATTTGAAAGATATTTTTTTATCTCTATTAATTAGCCCAATATTATCTAGTCTAAAATTTTGTGACATAATTAGATATCTTCGTTAGCCTTTACTGTTTTAAATATTTCATGGGTTGAAGTATCTCTTTGAACTTTAAACCATTGTCTACATCCTGAAATATGGTGCCATAACTCCAAATGTTTTCCTCTTAAGCTTTTTCTAAGGTATACAAAATTGTCCCACTCTAAATCTGAAATTTCTTTATTTAATTCTGGTCGTTTAACGCTTGCATCACCTCCATATGCAAATTCATTTTGTGATCTCATACCACAATGTGGGCATTTAATATGTAGCATTTAGGCAATCCAAGTTTTTGTTCCAAGTCCTTTTTCATCCAATAAGTGACCTGTGTTAAATCTATTTAAACTATATCCTGCGTTTAATTTATGAACTCTGTCTTGTGCAATTGTGTGTGCAAATGTCCATCCTGATGCAGGAGTGGCTTTAAATCCTCCATAACACCATCCACAATTTAAATACAATCCTTCAATATGTGTTTTGTCTATTATTGGTGAACCATCCATAGACATATCCATTATTCCACCCCAAGTTCTAAGTATTTTTAATTTACTAAGAAAAGGCATCATTGCAATTCCTTCTGTTAAAACATGTTGAAGTGTTGGTAGGTTTCCTCTTTGAGCATAACTATTATATCCGTCTAGATCACCTCCCATTACCATTTCACCTTTATCTGATTGACTAATGTAAAAATGTCCAGCACCAAAAGTAACTACTTTATCTAAAACAGGTTTTACTGGTTCAGAAACACATGCTTGTAAAAGGTGAGTTTCTACGGGTATCGTCATATTTAATTTTTCTGCTAAAATATTAGTACTACCCGCAACACACAGTCCAATTTTTTTAACTTTAATATCTCCACGAGAAGTTCTTACACCATTAATTTTTCCACCTGAAACATCGAACCCTGTTACTTCACAATTTTGAATTATGTCCACACCCATTGAGTCTGCTTGACGCGCATAACCCCATGCTACTGCATCGTGCCTAGCTGTCCCAGCACTTGGCTGCATTAATCCACCGAAAATAGGAAACCTTACATTGTCAGAAAAATCTGCCATTGGAATAATTTCTTTTACTTCTTCTCTATTTAAGAGAACTGCATCAATGTCGTTTAGGCGCATAGAGTTTCCTCTTCTTGTAAAAATATTCATTTGGGCATCTGAGTGAGCAAGATTAATAATTCCTCTTGGAGAAAACATTACGTTATAATTTAAATCTTGGCTCATCTTTCTCCATAAATCCATTCCAAATTCACTGAACAAAGCATTGTCATCGTACATATAGTTGGATCTAATAATAGTTGTGTTTCTCCCCATGTTTCCACCGCCAAGCCATCCTTTCTCAATGATAGCTACATTCGTAATATTGTGCTCTTTTGCTAGATAATATGCGGTAGCTAGACCATGACCACCCCCACCAATAATAACAATATCATATTCTTTTTTTGGAGTAGCATCTTTCCAGGCTAGATCCCAATTTTGATGACCAGAGAACGCATTTTTTATTAGATTGAATATGGAATATTTTTGCATTTTTTTAATTTTATATAAAACAATATAAATAGATCTTATTTTTTTTATATATATTTTTTAGAAGTTTCAAAAATTACAAAAAGAAGATACTAATCCTGCTTAAAGAAATATAAATTTATAGGAGTTTTATATGGGTGAAGTTAAATCAGATATTCAAATAGCTAGAGAAGCTAAAATGCAACCTATAAATGATATCTTGGCAAAGATAAATGTACCAGATGAAAGTACAGCCTATAGTCCACAAGGCAGACATATTGCAAAAATTAACTTAGAATATTTAGACACTTTAAAAGGCAAGCCTGATGGAAAACTTATTTTAGTAACTGCCATCACGCCTACTCCTGCTGGCGAAGGTAAAACTACAACTTCAGTTGGTTTGAACGATGGATTAAATAAAATTGGAAAAAAATCTATTGTTTGTTTAAGAGAACCAAGTCTTGGTCCTTCTTTTGGAATGAAAGGTGGTGCTGCTGGTGGCGGATATGCTCAAGTAGTCCCAATGGAACAAATTAATTTACATTTTACTGGAGACTTTCATGCAATAACTTCAGCTCACAATTTATTGTCAGCTTTAATTGATAATCATATCTATTGGGGGAATAAATTAGATATAGATGTTAGAAGAATTGTTTGGAAAAGAGTTATGGATATGAATGATCGTTCTCTTAGATCGATCAATATAAATTTAGGAGGTGTTGCTAATGGTTTTCCTAGAGAAGATGGTTTTGATATAACTGTTGCCTCTGAAATAATGGCAATCTTTTGTTTATCAAATGATTTAGAAGATTTAGAAAAAAGAATTGGAAATATTACTTTTGCTTATACGAGAGATAGAAAGCCTGTTTATGCTAAAGATTTAAAAGCACAAGGTCCAATGACTGTGTTGTTAAAAGATGCTATTAGACCAAACATAACTCAAACTTTAGAAAACAATCCTGCTATAATTCATGGGGGGCCATTTGCTAATATTGCTCACGGCTGTAATTCTGTAATCGCTACAAAAACTGGGTTAAAACTTGCTGACTATGTTATTACTGAAGCAGGATTTGGCGCCGATTTGGGTGCTGAAAAATTTCTTAATATAAAATGTAGAAAATCAGATTTAAAACCAAGCTGTGTTGTTATTGTTGCAACTATAAGAGCATTAAAAATGCATGGTGGTGTAGCTAAAGATGATCTTAAAACAGAAAATGTGGAAGCTTTAAAAAAAGGTTTAGTAAACCTTCAAAGACATATTGAAAATGTTAAAAAATTTAACTTACCTGTTGCTGTAGCTGTTAATCATTTTATTAAAGATACAGATAATGAGGTAAAAGCTTTAATAGAATTTTGTGATGGGATTGGAGTTAAAGCAAGTCTTTGTACTCACTGGGCAAATGGTGGTGAAGGAACAAAAGAACTGGCGAGTCATGTAGCTGAGCTATGTGAAAAAAATGATGCTAAATTCAAGTTTTTGTATGAAAACAAAAATCCTCTATTTAAAAAAATAGAAATAATTGCAAAAGAAATTTATAGAGCAGATGAGGTTATTGCTGATACAAAAATCAGAGACCAGCTAAAAACCTTTGAAAAAGATGGCTATGGAGATTTTCCAATTTGTATTGCAAAAACTCAATACAGTTTCTCAACAGATCCAAGCTTAAAAGGTGCTCCTAAAGGACATGCCTTACCAATAAGAGAAGTTAGACTTTCTTCGGGTGCTGAATTTATAGTAGTTGTTTGTGGAGCAGTTATGACTATGCCAGGATTACCAAGAGTTCCAGCAGCAGATTCTATTAAGTTAAATAAAAATGGTGAAATAGAAGGTTTATTTTAAAAATTAATTAATTAAATTTAACCAATTTCTTAATTCTAGCATTCTAGAATCTTTTTCTGAGATTTTAATCTCTTCTTCAATAAAATTGATGTGATTATTAATTTCTTTTTCATTTTTAAATCTATTTTTTTTTTCAATTAAAGCATCTTTTCTAAATTTAATAATATCAATCATTTTTTGATAAGTTATTTCTGGGTGATATTGCAAACCCCAAATTTCACTAACACCAGTTTTAAAATTAAGAGCTTGTATCTTGTTAGTTTTATTTGATGCCAAATGAATAGTGCTAGCAGGAACTGTAACAACTTCATCAAAATTAAATGCTGGAGTATTAAACTTGTTTTTTTTATCAATATAGAGTGAATTATTTAAACCATCGTTAGTTAACTCAATATCATTTGCAATTCCTATGTGTGAGCCCTTAATACCTTTTTTAACCTCACCACCTCCTGCTGTTACAGCAACTTGCATACCCCAACAAATTGCTAATATTTTTTCAACATTTTTAAAGCATTCTTTCATAAACGAAATTTGCCTTCTTACTTCAGGTGTGTCATTGTAAATATTCAAACTACTTCCACCCCAAATTAATCCATCATATTTTTTTAATTTAGGAACAATTTCATTTAGATCTAATTCCAAACAAGGGTTTAATACATCTATTTTCAAATTTTTATTATAATAGGCAAGGCTTTCTTTTAAACTTTCTGTGTGTGTGGGTATACCCACATCTTGAAAAATTTTTCCTTCTTCTGGTGTATTTCCTTCACAAATTAAAATATTTAAATCCTTCATTTACCAATCAATTTCTAATTTTTTATTTTCACATATGGTACTTAACATACTAAACATTAGTGGAAAGTGTTTTGGATTAAGATCTTGTAAAATTTTTGGACCAATTTCTAAAGCAAGCTGTGCCCCTTCAACTGTAATATTTTTCATAAATTTTTCTTTGGCATCTTTATAAAGGTACCCTTCTCCCAGATATTTACCCATCAAACTATTTCTTCCACCTATAGCACTCACATATAAATCACCTAAACCTGCTAGTCCATACACTGTGTTTGCTTTACCTCCGTAGTGAGAAACAAATTCAACCATTTCAGAAATCGATCTATGGATTAATGAGGCTGATGTATTTAAATGGTATTTAGATTGAATTTCTTTGGGTGCTTTAGAATTACTCAATCCTTCAGATGCCCCAATTAACATTGAATAAATATTTTTAATTGCACCCGATAACTCAACACCTGTTAAATCATCTGATATTTCTGTAGAATAATAATCAGTCGATATTATTTTTTTCAATAATTCAGTTTCTTTAATATCTGGATTTGCAATAACTGTCCCCGTTCTCATTTTATTTGCAAGACCAGCTGCTAAACAAGGTCCTTTGATTGCTGAAACATTTACCTCTGTATGACTTTTTTCTTTTAGAAGTTTTTTAATTTTATCTGAAAGTGTTATTAATTTATTTTCTTCTATTGCTAAACCTTTGGTTAATAAAATAATTGGTGTATTTTTTTTATAATCTTTTGCTATTTGTTCAACAAACCAATTAATTCCTATAGAGCTTACTCCTGCAACAATTATATCTACCCCATTTTTAAGTATTGAGCTTAGTTTCTCAAATTTCTCTACCTTCAATTTTGATGGTAATTCTAAATTTAAAGCTGGATGAAAATTATTTTTTGATTTAATAACTTTTATTAATTCATTTTCCAGATGCGTGCCAACGAGTGTCACCTCATTTTCATTTTCAATACATGGTACAGCAAATGCAGAACCCATTGCTCCAGCACCTATAATGATTATTTTTTTCATAATTTTACTTTAGACTAAAGTTCTCTTAATTGCTTGTTGCCAACCTTTCAACAGATCAATTCTTTGTTTTTTTTTCATTTTAGGAGTGAATTTTCTATTAATTCTCCATTTTTTTGAAATTGAATGAAGTGAATTGTATAATCCAATTTGATAACCAGCGATTAATGCAGCACCCAAAGCTGTTGTCTCAGGAATTGTTGGTCTTAATACTTTTATATCCAATATGTCAGAAAGAAATTGTGCAAACCAATTATTTGAAACCATACCTCCATCTATCTTTACTATTTTAGGTTTTAATCCATCGTTATTCATGGCTCTAAACAAATCATAACTTTGATATGCTACAGATTCTATAACAGCCCTTACAATATTTTTCCAATCGGTATTTCTTGTTATGCCACTGATTGTACCTCTTGCATTAGCATTCCAGTAGGGAGCGCCCAAGCCCGTGAATGCAGGAACAATATAAATTCCATCATTGCTTGTTTTAGATTTTACAATTTTTTCTGTCTCATAAGCATTATTAATTAATTTAATTTTATCCCTTAACCATTGGACTCCTGCACCTGCAATAAAGATTGAACCTTCTAAAGCATAGGTATTTTTATTTTTTATTCTATAACAGATTGTGGTTAATAATTTATTTTTTGATAAAATCTTTTTATTTCCAGTGTTCATCATTATAAAAGCACCCGTACCATATGTGCATTTAACAGATCCTTTATCAAAACAAGCTTGTCCCACAGCTGCAGCTTGTTGATCACCTAGTACTGCATTAATTGGAATTTCCTCTCCAACAATTTTTTTAGATGTTTTTCCAAAATAGTCAGCCGAATTTTTTACTTCTGGTAAAATTGATTTTGGAATATTTAGTTTTCTTAAGATTTCATTATCCCATTTATTTGTGTTTATATTAAACATTAAAGTTCTACTTGCATTTGTTGCGTCTGTTAAATGATTTTTTTTATTTGTTAATCTCCAAATCAAAAAAGTATCAATAGTTCCAAACATCAAACGTTTGTCTTTATGAAGTTTTTTTGTTGCAGAAACATTATCAAATATCCATTTTACTTTTGTTGCTGAGAAGTAAGGATCAATAAAAAGTCCTGTTTTTTTTCTAAATGAATTTTCTAGTTTTCTTTTTTTTAAATTTTTACAAATATCTTGAGTTCTTCTGTCTTGCCAAACTATTGCATTATAAACTGGCTTACCTGTTTTTTTATCCCAAAGAATAGTAGTTTCTCTTTGATTTGTAATTCCTATTGAAATAATCTTTGCTTTTAAAGATTTACTTTTTTTAATTGAATCTCTAATTGTTTTTAAAGTTACTCTCCAAATTTCCTCCGGATTATGCTCAACCCATCCAGAATTCGGAAAAATTTGTTTAAACTCGGACTGAGAAGAAAAAATTTTTTTTCCTCTTAAGTTAAATAAAATTGATCTAGATGATGTGGTTCCCTGATCAATAGAAAGAATTAGTTTTTGCACAAATTTAAGCTAAATAATGTTTAACAGTATACATTCTAAATTAAGAATTATTTTATTTTAATTTTTAGTATTTTGTGAGTAAAGTACAGTTATAAATTTATTTAGGAGAGATTATTTTATGACTAAAGTTGCAATTATTGGAGCTGGACCTTGTGGCCTGTCTGCTTTGAGATCTTTTGAGCAAGCTGAAAAAAAAGGAGAAAAAATACCTGAAATAGTTTGTTTTGATAAACAAGAAGATTGGGGTGGATTATGGAATTACAGCTGGAGAACAGGATCTGATCAATATGGTGACCCTGTACCTAACAGCATGTACAGATACCTTTGGTCAAACGGTCCCAAAGAATGTCTAGAATTTGCCGATTATTCATTTGATGAACATTTTGGAAAACCAATTCCATCTTTTCCACCTAGAGAAGTTTTATATGATTATATTTTAGGTAGAGTTAAAAAGGGAAATTTAAAGGATAAAATTAAATTTAATACCTCTATAACTAACGTTTCTTATAATGGTAAAATTTTTGAAGTTACTTATCGTGATAAAAAAAATGATAAAATTTCAAAAGATGTATTCGATTATGTGATTGTATCAACAGGTCATTTCTCAGTTCCATTCATTCCTGAATATGCTGGAATGAAAGCTTTTCCAGGAAGAATAATGCACTCTCATGATTTTAGAGATGCCGAAGAATTCAGAGATAAAAATGTTGTTGTTTTAGGAAGTAGTTATTCTGCTGAAGATGTAGCTCTTCAGTGTCATAAATATGGAGCGAAAAGTGTAACAATTGGTTACAGACATAATCCAATGGGATTTAAATGGCCAGATGGAATGAAAGAAGTTTTTCACTTAGATAGACTTGAAGGTAGCAAGGCAATATTTAAAGACGGTCATGTACAAGAAACGGATGCTGTAATTTTATGCACAGGTTATCTTCATCATTTTCCTTTTTTATCTGAAGAACTTAAATTAAAAACAGGAAACAGATTATATCCTCCAATGTTATATAAAGGTGTGGTTTGGCAAAATAATCACAAATTGATGTACTTAGGTATGCAAGATCAATTTCATACTTTTAATATGTTTGATTGTCAGGCTTGGTTTGCAAGAGATGTTATAATGGGGAAAATTAAGGTTCCAGACAATTCAGAAATAGAAAAAGATATAAATAAATGGGTATCCTTGGAAGAAAAATTAGAAAATGCAGATCAAATGATTGATTTTCAAACTGAATACACAAAAGAACTTCATACTTTATCAGATTACCCAAAAATTGATTTTGAATTAATTAGAAAAACTTTTAAAGAATGGGAACACCATAAAGTAGAAAATATTATGACATATAGAAATAAGTCCTTTGCCTCACCTGTAACTGGATCGGTTGGTCCAAAACATCATACAGAATGGGAAATTGCAATGGACGATTCTTTAAAAACTTTTTTAGATCAACCTAAAAATTAGTATTTTTTCTTTAATTTTGCATGATATTTATAAAAAATCTTAAATCTGTCTCTGATCAAGAATGGTCAACAACTGAGAAATACCCAGGGGTCAGGTGGAAGTTCTTAATTGACGCAGATTTTACTGGAAGTTCAGGTCTTTCACTTGGTTTTGCTGAAATTGCCCCAGGAGGTGACTTAATACTTCATTATCATTCGCCAGCAGAAATATATGTAGTTACTGGTGGTGTAGGAACATTAAATAAATCTGGTAAGCTTGAAGAAGTTAAAAAAGGTGATGTAGTTTATATAGCTGGAAATGCAAAGCATGCTTTAAAAAACACTGGAAAAGAAACTTTAGAATTTTATTGGATTTTTCCAACAGATCGTTTTTCTGAAGTAAAATATCTTTACTAACTTATTCCAAGATGTTTTTTTCTTTTTTCCACCCAAGTTCGAATTAAATTATCAAATATCAAACCTATGAAAGCAACGCAAATACCTAGTGTTAATCCTATACCCGCACCTTTTTTGTCAGATAAAGCTTTTAGAATGTACTGTCCTAAATCTTCTGTTCCAATAAATGCTCCAATAATTACCATAAACAGTGCAAATACTATTGTTTGATTTAAGCCAAGCATCATATGAGGAAATGCTATTGGAAATTCGATATTTAATAATCTTTGTACTTTTGTTACACCTGACATTGATCCTGCATCATGCAAAGCAGCTGGAACACTTCTTAGTCCCTCAATAGTGTACCTTGTAGCAGGAATGGTTGCATAAACAATTACTGCAATTAAAACAGATGTATCTGTTACACCAAAAAGCATCATTACTGGAATTAAATATACAAACGAGGGAAATGTTTGAAAGATATCACATACTGCCAACATAAAATTTTTAGTATATTCATTTTGTGAGCATAAAGTTCCAACAGTTACTCCAATTGTACAGGAAATAATAACTCCAAATGTTGCCATATATGTTGTGACTAATGCCCTGTCCCACCAAGGACTTAGCGCAATAAACATTGTTAATCCTCCCACTACAAAAGCTGTACGTATTCCACCAATTATATAACCAGCTCCCATGACCAAAACAAATGTCGCGACAACAGGCATACGCAAGAAGGCAGCTCGCATCGGCTGTAATACATCTACTATCAGCCAAGTATTAAAAATTTTTAAAGTATGAAAGAAAGTATCCCAAATCCAATCAACACCTTTATTCCAAAAATCTGCTGTTGATATTCCTTTATTATGTGGAATTTCATATAAGTAATTAAAACCTTCTTTAAAATAAAAAGATCCAATGTAAGCAAGTATTAATGCCACTAATACTGCTCCAGCAAAAAATAATCCACTTTTATGAAGTTCAAAAAAAGTCAAACTGCCAAAATAATCTGTTTGTTTATTTGCCCAAGCTAAAGACATTTTATCTAGTAGTATTGCAATCAAACTAATACATAAACCAGCTTCTAACGCCAATCCAATATTCAATTGATTTAAAGCTAACAGTAAATTAAATCCTAATCCCTTGGCGCCTATAAAAGCTGAAATAACTGCCATAGAAAAACACACCATAATAACCTGATTCACTCCAATTAAAATGTCTCTTCTTGCAGTTGGAATTAATACGTTAAACATAAGTTGCCAATTATTACATCCACTCATTCTACCAGCTTCAATAACTTCAGGAGATACTCCTCTAAGACCTAACAAGGTTAAAAGAATCATTGGTGGCACAGCAACAACCATCGTTATAATAACCGCAGCATGATCACCAACACCAAAAAGAACAATTGCAGGAACTAATACTGCATATTGAGGCATAGTCTGCATAACTAAGAGTATCGGATGCAGGGCTTTCTCAACACGCTTACTTTTGAATGCCATGATACCTAAGCTTAAGCCAAAAATAAAAGAAAGTGGTGCTGCTACCAATATAAAAGAGAGAGTTTGCATTGAAGGTTTCCATTGACCAAATACAGAAATATAGATCATAACTATACCAGCAAATACAGCAAGACCCTTACCACTCAGTTTGTAACCTAATATTGCTGCACCTGCCGCAACGATTGTCCAAGGTAAACCTGGAAGTTTTGCCCATGGATTTTCACTTATCCAATCCCAACTGGTAAATGTAACAACTGTCTCAACACCACCTAATAAAATTTCTCTAATTAACTCAATAAAAAATGTCATTATTGCAGTTATATTTCTTGTTATTTGTAAAACTAAAGGTCGAGTTTTGTATGTTTGAGTATCTGCATTCCAAAATTCCATTGGCATCCAGTCATTCAATAAGAAAAATAAGGAATCATTTATCCAAATAGGTAACCATCCAAGTAAAGGAGGTAGTCTCCAAAGGGTATCAAACGCGTAATACCTTACCTCAATACCAAATAGTGTATAAGTGCTTTGATTTGGGTCTTTAATGAATTCTGCTTGACCTCTTATAAATTTGTAGGTTTCTGGAACATCAATCGCAAAGCATAAAGTAAAAAATACGACCAACAAAAACAACCATTGAAATAATTTTGGATATCTTTTTAATAATTCCATAATTTAACCGTTGTTTTTTCTTCCTCCAAAAACGGTATGAATTATTTTTGATGGATGAAGAGTGCCAACAATTTTATTATTTTCATCAATTACAGCTACTGATTTTTCTTGGGTTAAAATCTTTTCAGCTACATTTTCAATTATTTCATTTTTCGAAACTTTTAAATCACTTAAATTTTCATTATTTGGTTTTTCCATTACATCTTCTATTTTTAAAACTTTTTCCCTAGGAACTTCTTCTGTAAATTTTCTTACATATTCTGTTGCTGGATTTAATACAATTTTGGCTGGAGTATCTAGTTGTTCAATTATTCCATCTTTCATAATAGCTATACGATCTGCAAGCTTTAACGCTTCATCAAAATCATGTGTAATAAACATAATTGTTTTTTGTAATTTTGCTTGAAGTCTCAAAAATTCGTCTTGCATTTCTTTTCTAATTAATGGATCTAGCGCAGAAAAAGGTTCATCTAAAAACCAAATATCAGGTTCAACAGCTAATGATCGAGCAATACCTACTCTTTGTTGCTGTCCACCAGAAAGTTCTCTTGGAAAATAATTTTCTCTTCCATCAAGGCCAACAAGTTTAACCATATCCATAGCCTTATTAATACATTCTTGATCTTCAACTCCTTTAATTTGAAGTGGGAAAGCAATATTTTCCAAAACTGTTTTGTGTGGAAGTAAAGCAAAACTTTGAAATACCATTCCCATTTTATTTCTTCTAAGTTCAATTAGCTCTTTATTATTTAATGAGAGTAAATCTTGGCCATCTATGTAAATTTTTCCAGCAGTTGCATCTGTTAATCTAGAGATACATCTTAATAATGTTGATTTGCCTGAACCTGATAATCCCATCACAACTAGCATTTCTCCTTTTGAAACTTCAAAAGAAGCATTATTCACACCTACTATGCATCCATTTTCTTGGAATGTTTTTGCATCCACATTTCCATTTGCTTCTTGAAGCATCTTTTTGGCATTCGTACCAAAAATTTTATATACAGAATCGCATTTAATTACGGCATCAGTCATAATCTTTTAACAAGTTATACGAAATAAAATAAAAATACACTTTATATATTATTTAGATTTATTGTTTTTCCTCCTTAAAAATTTTTAATAAAATAAACTCTTGTGTCAATTCCGGTACTTAAAAAATTTAAAACTACTCCACTAACAGTAATTTTTTCTTTTTCTCCACTATCAAGGCTTCCACTCAAAACAAAACCAGCAATACATTTATTATTCTCTTTGTCCCATTTAACAAATGTTTCATCAATTAGATTACCGTTATTAGTATATATTTGCTTAGCTTTAAAATTTATTAAATTAGCACCCATAACAGCACGTTGAGGAATAAGTTTTGTTACATTGCAAATTGTTTCATACATTTCTTCAGACAATTTATAATGATCAGTTCCTTCGTAGAATACTAGAAGACCTGATGGAAGGCTTGAAATCAATTTACTTAGTTTGTTTGCTTCTGCAATTCTTGCCTCTTCTTTTTTCATTTTTGCAACTAATTCTTCACCTTGACCAAAAAAAATATTTAAAATAGCAAAAGATAAAATTACGATAACTGTTACAGTAACGAGACCACTAAATTGTCTAACTGGTTCGGATAACATCTTTAATTTATTTAAATATTTATTTTGTGACATCATTTTAATTATTCTTGTAATTTGCCGTTTTTCCAAGTTCCCTTTTTTTCTTTTCCATCAGACCAAATAAACTTTCCTTCTCCATTCATGAAACCATTAGCCCATTCACCTTCATAATTTGAGCCATCTGGAAAAGTTAAAATTCCTTTTCCACTCCACTCACTATTTTTAAATTCACCTTTGTAAATATATCCATTGGGCCATGTTTCAACTCCTTGTCCATGTTTTTGTGTACTAACCCAATCCCCTTCATAAACTGTGTTGTCTGTATAAGTCCATTTACCAAAACCATTTTCACAATTTC